>DAOVTE010000089.1 GCA_030627705.1 Bacteroidales bacterium | reverse complement strand
TTCCTGTAGAAATTGTAATTTCGCCTGGTCCATTTTGTCCAACTTGACCTGCTGCACAACCTGCACAACCTGCGTTAGAAACTAATGCACCTGCGTCTTTAAATATTTTAATTAGCCCTTCGTCGTACGCTTGATTCCAAATAACATCAGTCGAAGGAACAATTTTTAAAACAACTCCTGGAGCAACTTTATTTGCTTTAAGTATATCTGCTGCAATGCGTAAATCTTCAATTCTTCCGTTTGTACAAGAACCCAGAAATGCAGAATCAATTTTTGTATTCTTTACTTCGTTAATACTAATAGTATCGTGTGGTGCACCTGGCTTAGAAACCATTTGTTTAAATGTTGAAATATCAATATCTATACTTTTTGCGTAATTTGCATTCGTATCTGCTACAACCGGCTCAATTTCTCTATCTAAAATATCTTTAAAGTAATCTAAAATTGGTTTATTAGGAGTAATTAAAATAATTATTGCTCCCATTTCTGTTGCCATAGATGCTATAGTAATTCTTTCGTCTAGCGTTAATTTGTCAATTTCTTCGCCATAAAGCTCAATTGAATAACCTAAAAGTGAATTTGCGCCAAATTCATTAAGCATATTTAAAACTATATCCTTTGCTGAAATATTGCTTGGTCTTGCACCTTTGAAATTAATTTTTATTGATTCAGGAACTTTAAACCAAACTTTTCCGTTTGCGAATGCTGCAGCAATATCTTTATCGCCCATTCCTTGTCCAAATGCACCAACTGCACCCAAAATATTTGCGTGCGAATCTGTTGTAACTGCTGTAGAACCAGGGTAAGCCAAACCATCTGAAATCATTGTATGAGTTCCTATACCATCGTTAATATCGTAAACTTTTATTCCGTGCTTACGCGCAAAAACTCTAACTATTTGTTGATTTATTGCATATTTCTGATCCGAACCTGTTGGGTTTGTATCAAAAGTGAAGAATGTTTTGCTTATATCGTGAATACTTAATCCGTATTCCTCAATATTTTTTACAACATTTGGTCCACCAAAATCTCTTGCTGCTCTTACATCTATTACAATATCAGCAATATCGCCAGGTTTAATATCTTTATTAACTGAGTGATTTGCAATTATTTTTTCAATTAGAGTTAATCCCATTTTTTTTTAGTTAAAAGTTACAAGTTGAAAGTTATAAAGTTTGTGTATAAACTTTAAATCAACAATAATAAACTGAATTAATGATTAATTAGTATTTAATGCACAAATTTAATTAAAATATTAATTTTGTAGCTGAAATTGTAAAACATTCAATCTCAGAAAGACAAACAAATAAATATTATGAGAATAGATATTCTAACTTTATTTCCGGAAATAGTGCAAGGACCTTTAAATCACTCTATAATTAAAAGAGCTGTTGATAAAGGTATTGTTGAGATCTGCTATCATAATATTAGAGATTATACTACTAACAAACATAATAAAGTTGACGATGCTCCTTTTGGAGGCGGTGCTGGTATGGTTATGTCTATACAGCCAATTGACGATTTAATTACAAAACTTAAATCTGAAAGAGAATACGATGATATTATTTATACTACGCCTGATGGGGAAACTCTTAATCAGCCGATGGCAAACACAATTTCTACTTACGAGAATATAATTATTCTTTGTGGACACTATAAAGGCATTGATCACAGAATTAGGGACATGTTTATTACTAAAGAAATTTCTATTGGCGATTACGTTTTAACTGGTGGCGAACTTGCGGCTGCTGTTATTACTGATAGTATTGTTAGACTTTTACCAGGAGCAATTTCGGATGAAACCTCTGCCCTATCAGATTCTTTTCAAGATAATTTATTGTCGCCCCCAGTCTATACACGTCCATCAGATTACAAAGGTCAAAAAGTTCCTGATGTTTTACTCTCTGGCAACTTTAAAGAAATTGATAATTGGCGACATCAACAATCTATAGATAGAACTAAAAAACTTAGACCTGATTTGTTTAAATAATACATCTTATTTACATATTAAACTAAAACAATGGAAAAAGGAAACCTCCAAAAATAATATTTTAAAATAAATCTGTCAACATATTTAGTTTGTGTTTTCTTTTCGGTTGATGTAAGCTCCTATTAAAGTATAAATTAAAATTAATAAAGAAATAAAGAGAGAGGATTTTCCTAAATAATCGCCAGCCTTAACATAATATGTAATTTCATTGTTAGCTTTTATTTTTCCTTTTATTGCTGTTCTTGTCCACCATTTTGTTGGTTGAATAACATCACCCCTTTGGTTTACAAAACAAGATATACCTGTATTAGCAGACCTTGCAATACTTCTTCTAGTTTCTATAGCTCTAATTCTTGCGTAACTTAAATGCTGTTTGTAACCTGGAGTATCTCTCCACCAGCCATCATTAGTGATAATAAAAATTAATTCTGCGCCCCTCTGTATGTATTCATTTAAAAACTCTCCATATATAGATTCGTAGCATATTACCGGAGCAATTATAGTTGAGTCAGTAGCATTAATAAAATTAGTTCTATAATCTTGCCAACCTAAATTACCAGATATCCCACCTAGGTCCATCTCAAGACCTTCAAATCTACTTAATAGCTCTGGGAAAGGTGTTTTTTCTACCCCAACAACTAATTTTGATTTGTGGTAAATAGGAATATTTGATGTTTTATCTAATTGTATAGCAGAATTGTAGCTATCGTAATATAACTCTGATTCTCGAAATTTTCTTGCTGTAGGAGTAAGTCTTTTATCGCCTTGCAATTTTCGTGAGTTAATACCAGTAACAATAGAAACATTTGGGTATTTTATAATTAATTCTCGTAGTTGCTTAATTTGACTATTTTGTTCAATCTTATCTTCCCACATTCCAAAAGGGATGGCTGTTTCTGGAGCCACAATATAGTTAGTATTATCATCAGTAAGAGAATCAGCTAGATTTACTAAAATATTAACCTGCTCTTCTAACGACATTCCTTCAAATTTATCTTTATAAGGATCTACATTTGGTTGTAAAATAACAATTTCTTTGTTTTCGCCTTTTTCTTCGTGAGTAACATAACTATATAGTGAAAATGAAATAGGAATAATAATTAATAAAATAAAAAATACCATTTGCTTTCTAAATAATACCTTATTAATATTTTTTCCAATTTTTAAATATAGCTGAGTAGCAAATATGTTAATAGTAAGAATCCAAAAAGCACCACCTAGAGCCCCAGTATATTCATACCATTGAATTAAATATATGTTATTGGCTAAACCATTACCTAAATTTAACCAAGGAAATGATAATTCTCCGTTTATATAAAGATATTCGAAAGCGAGCCAAAAAAGCACAAAAATAAAATTTGTTTTTTTGTCTGGTGCAACACGTCTTACAATATGAAAAAACCAAAATGGTAATGCCATTAATAATGATGAGAAAATAACTATTGCAATTATTAAAAATGACGCAGCATTATAAATCCACCAAGTAGTTAATGAATTCCATATTATAAAGATTAAAAAACCATACAAAAAAGCAGAAATAGATTTATTATTTTTTCTATCGTTTAACAAGCTATTTTCAACAAGTAGTAAAGGTATAAATGCAAATAGGAGAATCAATCCTGTGCCATATACTAACCAAGGAATGGCAAGCATCAATCCCGAAATACTAGAAAATAATAATAGCTGTTTTTTCGAAAGAATCATATTACTTTTTTTTAGAATAATTAACTAAATACACTCCAGATAAAATAACTGCTGTCCATAATATTTGATTAATAGAGATTATTTCTCCATCTAATAATCCCCACATTATTGCAAAAATAGGTATTATGTAAGTTACCGAAGAAGAAAATAAAGGACTTACTTTCTTAATCAAAACATTAAAAATTGTAACAGCAATAACAGAACTAAAAAGTGCAAGAATAAATATGTAAGCTAGGTTCTCTAATCCATTTGGTTGTAAAACCCTACTAGGTATATCTGTAAATAATAGATATAACCCAGCAAAAGGACCCGTAAAAAGAAATGCTACCGATGTAATAGTTAAAGCATCTAAATCTTGTAAGAATTTTTTTATTTCATTTAAATTTATTGCATAAAATACACTTGCAATAATTGCAAAAATAGAATACCAATTATTTCCATCAAAAATATTCACATTTCCGTGTAGAACTAAACCTAATGTTCCAACTAAACCAATAAAAATACCAACAATACTAATAAGTTTTCCTTTTGATTTATAGAATAAGAACCCAACAATTAATGTAAATATTGGAGTAGTAGAATTTAGTATTCCAGCGAGAGATGAATTAATTTCAGTTTGTGCAATCGTAAATAAAAACGATGGTAAACCATTACCAATAATTGCTACAATAAGTAAAGACTTTATGTTTGACCTTTTTATATGTTTAACTCTTTTTATTGCAAAAGGCAGTAACATTAAAGAAGTGAAAAATATTCGCAAAGCAGCAACTTGCAAATAGTTAAACGACTCTAACCCTTTCTTCATTAATATAAACGAGCCTCCCCAAATAAAAGCCAATAAAAATAATACTGCAAATTGATTAACTTTCTTATCTAAGTTGAACATATATTTAATTGAAAATTTTCACAAATATAAACCTATTCATTTATTAATATAATTTTTATTGCTTTTTAAACATAACCAAATGTTAATTTAAACATATTATAGATGAAGTATTTTTTATAATAACCTATTACCATTTAAACAAAAATATATATCTTGCTTTTATTTTTGCGTTTTTTTTACGTTATTGGTAAGGGAAATTTACCATAATTAATAAATTACTTGATTAGCTTATAATTCTTTATAAAAAAATGAATATACATTTCAAAGATTTAATATTGCAAACATTTAAGTTTCCTCAAAAGGAATTTAAAGCAGAAAAAGAAAACCTATTTTTTAATGGTATTAATTTAATGGAGTTGATAAAAGAGTACGGTACTCCCCTTAAATTTACATATCTGCCAAAAATTTCAGAAAATATTCAATCTGCAAAAACATGGTTTTCAAATTCATTTAAAAAACATAACTACAAAGGCGAATATAAATATTGTTATTGCACAAAAAGTTCTCATTTTAAATACATTTTAGACGAAGCATTAAAAAACAACATACATATAGAAACATCTTCTGCTTTTGATATAAACATTGTAGAGAACCTTAAAAATAAAGGAAAGCTAACAAACGATAATTATATAATTTGCAATGGATACAAGCAAGAAAAATACATAAATAATATTGTTAATTTAATAAATAACGGACACCACAATTGCATATCAATTTTAGACAATTACGACGAATTAGAGCAACTTAAAAATAAAATAAATAAATCTTTTAAAATAGGAATTAGAATAGCGTCAGAAGAAGAACCAAAGTTCGAATTCTATACTAATAGACTAGGAATAGGCTATAAAAACATAATTAATTTCTACAATCAAGAAATAAAAAATAAAAAAAATATTGAACTTAAAATGCTTCATTTTTTTGTAGATAGCGGAATAAAAGACACCCCATATTATTGGAGCGAATTAACAAAATGTTTAGATGTATATGTGAATTTAAAAAAAGAATGTACAACACTTAATAGTTTAAATATTGGAGGTGGATTTCCTATAAAAACCTCATTAGATTTTAATTACGATTATCAATATATTGTAGACGAAATTGTAAATAAAATCAGTCAGGCTTGTAAGCTTGCAAATGTTGATACTCCAGATATTTTTACCGAATTTGGAACATATACAGTTGGTGAAAGCGGAGGTGCTTTATACGAAGTTTTATACCAAAAACAACAAAACGACAGAGAGCGTTGGAATATTATCGACTCATCGTTTATTACAACATTGCCAGATACTTGGGCAATAAAACAGAAGTTTATTATGCTACCAATTAACAAATGGAATAATAATTACGAGAAAGTTTTACTCGGCGGTTTAACGTGTGATAGCGACGATTATTATAATTCAGAGCAAGAAAAAAACGATATTTATCTACCTATATACGAGAAAAACAAGCCTTTGTATATTGGATTTTTTAATACTGGAGCTTACCAAGAATCTATAGGTGGGTATGGAGGATTACAACATTGCCTTATTCCACAGCCAAAACATATTGTTATTTCTAAAGATGAAAAGAATAAACATACATTCTCTGTTTTTTCTGATGAACAAACAGAAAAGGATTTTCTGAAGATTTTGGGGTATTGATAATAATTATTAAGACTTAAAATCTATGATATTTTTTTTACAATTCTTTTATCAAATTAAATAGTAAAAGCACTTATTATTGCAACAACAGAAAATATTACTACAACTATACCTGTTATTTTATTTAAAACAAATAGATTTCTAAGTCTAATTCTTTTTCTAAAAATATTAGTTATAGAAATAAGAATAAACCACCAAATAATGGCACCTGCAAAAACACTAGAAACAAGAATAGATGTATTTATTAAAGAATCTGTAGTAATAAAAGTTGCAAATGCGGCACCAAAGAAAATAATTGTTAGCGGATTAGAAATAGTAAGAAAAAAAGTTGAGAAAAAATATCCAAAAAGAGTTCCTTTAGGTGCAGAGTTTCTAAATTCTTTTATTGGATTTTTCATAAAAAGTTGAACTCCCATAGCTAAAAGAATTACTCCTCCACCCAACCTAAAATAATATTGATTAGCCTCCAAAAAGTTTGCAATAATAGAAACTCCAAAACCTGCAATAATAGCATAAAGTGTATCTGCAGTAGCTGCACCAAGGCCAGAAATAAAGCCAACAAACTTACCTCTATTTAGAGTTCTTTGCAGACACAAAGCGCCAATTGGACCAAGTGGTGCAGACACTGAAATGCCAATTATTATTCCTGTTATTACTATCTCGATTTCTTTCAAAGACAAATTTTTTCACAAAATAGTAAACTTAATTCTGCCAATCAAGAAATAGAATATTTATTTAAATTTGAAATAGTAAATTATAGCTTAACTTTACAAACAAAATAATCATCAATATATGATAATGCATAATTACAACAAAATAAAAGAATTACTAGAAGCAAAATATAAAGAGTTTAACACAACTGATTTTATAAAATCTGATCCTATTCAAATTCCAAAAAAATTTAGCAAAAAAGAAGATATTGAAATTTCAGCATTCTTAACATCAATAATTGCTTGGGGACAACGCAAGTCTATTATTAACAATGCTAATAAACTGATGCAATTAATGGATAATAGTCCTTTCGATTTTATTACAAATTATCACGAGAAAGATTTAAAACGATTTGTCGATTTTAAGCACAGAACGTTTAATGGTGACGACTGCATTTTCTTTTTAAGCTCTTTGCAAAATATTTACAAAAATCATAATGGACTTGAAAACATCTTTGAAAAAAAAGCAAACAAAGGCAATAATTTAGTAGAATCACTAGCATATTTTAGAGAAGTATTTTTCGAGATAGAAGGATTAGAAAGAACACACAAACACATTTCTAATGTAAGAAAAAATTCAGCAGCTAAACGAATAAATATGTTTTTGCGTTGGATGGTTAGAAGCGATAATCATAATGTTGATTTTGGAATATGGAAAACAATACCAAGCTCAAAACTACTACTACCATTAGATGTACACACAAGCAATGTATCTAGAAAATTAGGACTCTTAGAGCGAAAACAAAACGATTTAAAATCAGTAATAGAATTAACCGAAAACTTAAAAAAATTTGATGCAAACGACCCAGTAAAATATGATTTTGCTCTTTTTGGAATGGGAGTTTCTGGTCAAATGTAAAATTGTTTGAAATAAAATAGAACTTTTACAACTTATGTATATATTTACATCTTGACAATATTTTACATTAATAATATAGAATACAGTTAATTGTTTTGTTGTTGAAAGTTGTAATATAGAACTTTCAATTTAATAAACTTTCAACTTTTAAACTAAATAGATGAAGAAAATTCTTATAGCAAACAGAGGAGAAATTGCAATGCGTGTAATGCGTTCAGCAAAGGAAATGGGAATAAAAACCGTTGCAATTTATTCAGAGGCAGACAGAAATGCAATTTTTGTTAGATATGCCGACGAAGCTGTTTGTATTGGTCCTGCAGCATCTAGCGAATCATATTTAAGAGGCGATAAAATATTAAAAGTTTGTAAAAATTTAAACGTAGATGGAATTCACCCAGGCTACGGTTTTTTATCAGAAAATGCAGATTTTGCTAGAGAAGTAAAAAAAGCAGGAATAATCTTAATAGGCCCATCGCCAGAAGCAATGGAAGTTATGGGAGATAAACTTGCAGCAAAAGCAGCTGTAAAAGCATATAATATTCCTATGGTTCCAGGAACCGAAGAAGCTATAAAAGATGTAGAAGAAGCTAAAGAAATTGCAAAAGAAATTGGATATCCAATATTAATAAAAGCTGCTGCCGGAGGTGGAGGCAAAGGAATGCGAGTTGTAGAAAAAGATGAAGATTTTATTGAGCAAATGAATCTGGCAATAAGTGAAGCCGTATCTGCATTTGGTAATGGTGCTGTTTTTATCGAGAGGTATGTTAGTTCGCCGCGTCATATAGAAATTCAAATAATGGCAGATACACACGGTAATATAGTGTATTTATTCGAGCGCGAGTGCTCTATACAACGTAGGCATCAAAAAGTTATAGAAGAAGCTCCATCGTCTGTTCTAACCCCAGAAAAACGAAAACAAATGGGAGAAAAAGCTGTTGATGTAGCGAGAGCCTGCGATTATGTTGGAGCTGGTACAGTAGAGTTTTTACTTGACGAAAACAACGAATTCTATTTCTTAGAAATGAATACTAGATTACAAGTAGAGCATCCTGTAACAGAATTAATAACTGGTGTTGATTTAGTTAAAGAACAAATTAACGTTGCAAGAGGCGAAAAACTTTCATTTACTCAAGACAATTTATCAATAAACGGGCATTCGGTAGAAGTTAGAGTTTATGCCGAAGATCCAACAAATAATTTCTTGCCAGATATAGGGAATCTAAAAACTTACCAAACTCCAAAAGGAATTGGTGTCAGAGTAGACGATAGTTACGAGCAAGGTATGGATATTCCAATTTATTACGACCCAATGATTGCAAAGCTTGTTACATACGGGAAAGACAGAGAAGAAGCAATAGATAGAATGATTAGAGCAATTGACGATTACATAATTACAGGAATAGAAACAACACTTCCGTTCTGTAAATTTGTGATGCAGCACGATGCTTTCACATCAGGTAATTTCGATACACATTTTGTACAAAAATATTTCGAGCCACAAGTCTTAAAATCAGAATCGGTAGACGAACAGAACATTGCAGCTATAATAGCATCGCAATTATTCGATAAAAAAGAAATTCTAAATACTGCAAGCAATAAAACAAAAATACAGTCTAATTGGAAAAAAAATAGATCTTAAAAAACATTGGCATACAAATTGATTTTATCACCAAAGTTTTTATTAAATCCCAAATGAGAATATCCATATTAATATTATTTATTTTAGTATCTGCAAATTTGTTCTCGCAGACCAATACAGGCTATCTTGTTGGTAGCAAAGTAGTTGGCGTAGATACATTGCCGCATATAAGATTACAAACCGTTTATATTTTACCTCCTAGAGAATTCAAATCTAAAAAAGAACGTAGAAGATTTATAAAACTTACTAGAAAAATAAAGAAAGTTTTACCTTACGCTAAAACTGCAGGAATTATTTTATATAATTTAGAACAGGAGCTATTATTAATAGAATCTGAAAAAGAACAAAAGAAAGTTATAAATAGAGTTGATAAAGAACTTAAAGAAAGATACACCGAAGAACTTAAAAAGCTTAAGATATCTGAGGGAAGGCTATTAATTAAATTAATTGATAGAGAAACTGGAGATACATCTTTTGAACTTATTAAAGATTTAAGAGGTGGTTTTTCGGCTTTTATGTGGCAATCTATGGCAAGACTTTTTGGAGAAGATTTAAAAGAAAGTTACGATGGCGTAGGTAACGACAAACTTATAGAAGAAATAATTATCAGAATAGAAAACGGAGAATTATAAATCATGTATAAAGTTACAGAAGCACAAGTCTCACAAGCAGAAATAATTGCAGATTTTCAAATTAAAATGGCATTAGAGTCTGAAAACTACAAACTAGATAAAAAGACTGTAAGTAATGGAGTTAAAGCCGTTTTTAAAGACAATACCAAAGGCAAATACTATGTTTGTAAATATAACGATAATATTATAGCCTCGCTACTAACCACATTCGAGTGGACAGGGCAAACTCATACTTTTATATTTAGGACTTTAAGTAAGTACTCCTGATTCCAACCAGCTTTAAGCCTTTTTCCTGCAATGCCTTGCTTTTCGGTTTTCTCGTTTTTGAGAAGATTTAAAGCAATTTTAAGAAGAATAGAATAATTTTGGGCTGCATTATTATTTCTTTTCCTTGATGCG
>DAOVTE010000190.1 GCA_030627705.1 Bacteroidales bacterium | reverse complement strand
ATGCATTTCGCTTGAAATAATTATTATCTTTGGATAAAATAAATCTAGATTGCTAAGCGAAGAAATTCATAAAACTCCATTAATTAAATTGCTTCTGCCATTTTTGCTCGGAATCATTATTCAAATTAGAAGTGGTTTTGAACTGGATATTAGGTTTTTTATACTAACATTCTTGTTTTTGGGGTTTATTACATTATTAAATTCAATAAAATATATATCATCAAAATTCCATTTTCCATTAATCTTTGGTATTTCAACAAGCTTAATATTATTCATATTTGGAATTGTAATATCGAGTAGTTTTAAGCCTAGTAAGGAACTAATAAATATCTCTGAAGGATTAATTGTAGTTGAATTAGCAGAAATTCCATCTGAGAAAGAAAAATCGATTAAAGCAATTGTAGATCTTATTTACTTACAACAAAACAATAGTTGGCACGAAACATCTGGCAAAGCAATTATTTATTTACAAAAAGACTCTCTTTCTAATTCTCTTGAAATTGGCGATAGACTTTTGTTTAGGCCTAGATTTAATAATATAGAAACAAGCAATAATCCTAACGAGTTTAATTATAAACGATATTTATCATTTCATCTAATATCTCAACAAATATATTTACGAACAGAAAGTTGGAGAAAACTTAATTCTAGAAATGATAATTCGTTATTAATAATATCGCAAAAAATTAGAAAAAAAGTACTTGCGATATACTCTAAAAATGGAATTGAGGGAAACGAATTTGGTGTTTTAGCGGCTCTAACTTTGGGTTACAAAGATAAGTTAGACGAAAATGTAAAACGTTGGTACTCTTCGTCTGGGGCAATGCATATTCTTGCAGTTTCTGGTTTACACGTTGGAATTATTTTTTTAATATTAAATTCAATATTTTTCTTTTTAAACAAATGCAAAACTTGCGTAATATTCAAAACAATAATTATTATTCTTTTACTTTGGTCTTATGCATTTATTACTGGGTTATCTCCATCGGTATTGCGTGCTACAATAATGTTTTCTTTTGTTGCTATTGGAATGACATTTAATAGAACGACTAGCATTTACAATACTTTAGCTGCTTCCGCATTCTTGCTTTTACTAATAAATCCATTAATTATTATGGAAGTTGGGTTCCAACTATCATATTTAGCAGTAATTAGCATAGTATTCTTTCAGCCAAAAATATCAAATATTTTTCATTTCGATAATATTATTTTACATAAAACTTGGAGCCTAATATCAGTATCAATTGCAGCACAAATAGGCACTTTCCCTCTAGCATTATATTATTTTCATCAGTTTCCGAACTATTTCTTGCTTACAAATATTATTGTAATTCCATTTGCTGGACTAATAATATATTCTGCATTATTCTTTATTATTACAAGTGAGTTTGCAATTATCTCAGAATACTGTGGGCTATGTGTTTCGTATATAATTAAAGGATTAAATTACTCGGTAGAATTTATAGAAAGTTTACCTTTATCAATATCTAATAATATTTATATTTCGCTATCGCAAACATTTCTAATTTACCTTGTAATAGTTATTCTGTCAACATTTATTATTAATAAACTCTATAAGACATTCCTTTTATTATTGCTGTCTATTGTAGTATTACTAATATCTTTAATTAGTAGTGAGTATATAAATGTAAATCAAAAAAAGATGTTTGTTTATAATATTAATAATGTTTCGGCCTATAACTTTATTGATGGAAAGGATAATATATTAATAAGCGATTACGATGAAAAAGTTGAGTATACAAAACTAATGTATTTCGTTAAAAATAATTGGTTAGAGATTGGTGCAGAGAATGAAAAAGTTATTGATTTAAATAGTTTAATGAATAATTTTTCAAGTACTGATAACAATAATCTTATTATTAAAGATAGAATAATAAGTTATTACAATAACAGATTTGCTATAATAAATGATAATTATTACAATGATTATATCGCCAAGAATAAACTAGATATTGATTACATAATATTAGCAGCAAATGCAAATATTAATATAGAGCAATTAATTAAGGTATTTAATTTTAAAGAAGTAATAATAGACTCATCTAATTCAAAACAAAAAACAGATAATTGGTTAACAGAATGCAAGAACTTTAATAAAAATTCATATTCTGTAAAAAATAATGGAGCGTTTATCTTAGATCTAAGAAAAAATAAATAATTACGTATAAAATATATCTAAATACTCGAAAATTACTTGTTAATTGCAAAATAAAAGTCAACATCAATAACTTAAGATATCTAGTAATTATATGATAAGAATATCGCACCATAGAATTAAATGTATAGGATGTAACTATTGTGTTGAAGTAGCACCAAACACGTGGCAAATGGAAGAATATGATGGCAAAGCTCTTTTAAAAAACACAACAAATAAGAAAGGATTTTATACAAAAATAACTGGAGACGACGAATACCAAGCAAATAAAGAAGCAGCAGATATATGCCCTGTAAAGATAATAACAGTTGAAAAAGTAAAATAATGGATATTTCTATTAATCAAGTACGGGTTAACGAATTGCAGAACTTCTTAAACAACAACAATGTTTTACTTGTAGATGTTAGAGCAGAGAGAGAACACTTAGAACATAATATTGGCGGAGTAAATATTCCGTTTAATAAAATATCCACTAATATCTTAAAGTTTAGCACTGCCAATAAGATACTTCTTTATTGTAACCATGGCGAAGAAAGTTTTTTTGCAGCACAATTACTAAAGTTAAAACATAATATCACAAACGTTTATAATTTACAGGGAGGAATTTCTGTGCTTAAAGCAATATAACGTAATAAATTATTTTAAAAACATGAAGCAATATAAATCGAAATTAGATTTATCAAAATATTTAAATACCCTAAAAATAAATGACAAAACTATTGGGTTTGTGCCTACAATGGGAGCCCTGCACAATGGCCATTTATCATTAATAAATAAATGCTCGAAAGAAAACGACATTACAGTAGTAAGCATATTTGTAAATCCTACTCAGTTTAATAATAAAAATGATTTAATAAACTACCCACGTACTTTAGCCAAAGACCTAGATAAAATAAAAGATTATTGCGATATAGTTTTTATTCCCGATGAAAATGAAATGTACAACGAACCAGACAAAAGGCTTTTTGATTTTGGCAATATTGATAAAGTAATGGAAGGCAAACACCGTATCGGTCATTTTAATGGAGTAGCGCAAATTGTAAGTAGACTTTTCGATATAGTACAGCCAACAAATGCATATTTTGGACTAAAAGATTTTCAGCAAGTTGCAATAATTAAAAACTTAGTACAGCAATTAGACCTAAAAACAAATATTATTTCTTGTAAAATACTAAGAGAAGAGTCTGGTTTAGCAATGAGCTCGCGAAACGAAAGATTAGCACCAAAGCTAAGAGAGAACGCAGCAATAATTAACAAAGTTCTTATAGAATCTAAAAGTAAAAAGTCAGAATTAACTGTTTCAGAATTAGAAAATTGGGTAATCTCTAAACTTAATAAAAACGAATTTATTGAGATTGAATATTTTTCGATTGTTGATAATACCACCCTAGAAAATATTACAGAATGGAAAGATAATATTACAGGATGTATAGCTTTACATACTGGAAATGTTCGTTTAATTGATAATGTTGGGTATTAAATAAGAAGTTTATTTTTTTTGTAACTAATTATATTTTAATTTACACAGCTGTTTCTGTAATTTAAAAACAACATTATACATAAAATACTTATGTATTTATTTGGAAATACCTAAGATATTTATGTATCTTTGTACTATGTATTCATCAGAACTAATAAAAGGAACATTAAAGACCATAATACTAAACTTGCTAAAAGAGCAAGGAAGAATGTATGGTTACGAGATTACTCAAAGAGTAAAAGAACTAACAAACAGCAAAATTCAAATAACAGAAGGAGCACTATACCCAACCCTACATTCACTAGAAAAAAACGGAGAACTTTCTACCGAAAAGGAATACATAGGTAAACGTGTACGTAAATATTATACTCTTACAAAACAGGGGCATAATACTTCTAAAGAACGAGTAAATGAGTTTGCAGACTTTGTAAATACAATGAGGTTCTTATTAAATATAGAAACAAAGATGAATAATGTATAAAGTTACAAAAGAGCAGATAGATTATATTCTTGAAGATATAAATAAACGTGGAGTTGTACTAGAAGATTTGCAAAATAATCTGTTAGATCACATTTGTTGTATAATAGAAAATGAGATGTCTGAGAATGAAGACTTTAATAATTTTTATGAACAGATACTTCCTAGATTTTTCAAACGAGATTTGAAAGAAATTCAAGAAGAAACAAATAATTTATTAACCTTTAAACACTATTATGCTATGAAAAACACATTAAAAATATCAGGAATAATTTCTGCAATTTTAACATTATTGGGAGCAGTATTAAAAACATTTCATCTGCCTGGCGCAGGTGTTGCTATTGTTCTTGGGACAGTTATTTTTAGTTTAATATTTTTGCCGCTGATGATCGCACTTAAATTTAAAGACGAAGCACGAAAAGTAGATAAATGGATTTTATCCCTAGGCTTGTTACTGGGCATCGGATTATCTTTAGGAACATTATTTAAATTAATGCATTGGCCATATGCTAATTTTTTAATGCAATGGAGTCTTACATTCTTTGTTTTTGGTTATGTTCCATTATATTTTATAAGCCGATATAGAAGAGCCGAACTAAGATTTAACGTAACCGTTAACTCTGTTTTAATGATGGCTACTGGAGGCATGTTATATGCACTATTTAACCTAAACGTTAGTCATAATTTTAAACAAACAGTTGATGCTTCTTACCAGTTCCTAAATAATAATACCGAAAAAGTAATGCTTGCAAACGCAAAGCTATATTCTTCTATTTCTAAACAAAAAGACATAGATAATTCCCATTATATTTCATTACAATTAATAAATAAAATAGAAGATATTAAAGTAAACCTTATAGCCTTAGTTGAAAATATTTCTATAGATAATGCAAAAAAGCTATCGCTAATTGATATTAAACAATCTGATAACCACAAAATTGTAAACATCAATTTTGATGAAGGGAAAGATGAATTTTCTCTAAGTGAATTACTTAAAGAAATTAATGCATATAATTCTATGATAATAGAGTTATTCCCAGATAATAATGAGAAAGTAATTGATATGGAAAAATTACAATTAGAAAATAATATGTTAACATTATTATTATTTAATTTATCTCAAATTCAATTGCAAATAGCTACAAACGAGAACTCACAACTTAATTATGCTTTTGTAAACCACACAGATACAATTATTAATTAAGATAGACTCTAGGTAAAATGGTTGAATAATTTTATTAATTTATTGCATCTTTTTTT
>DAOVTE010000133.1 GCA_030627705.1 Bacteroidales bacterium | reverse complement strand
GCTGCCGAAACAATGATAATGAATCAGCAATTGTTAGATAGTGTAGTTAATTTTGTAAAAATTTACAATAGAGATAAAAAGTTTCAGTACATATTAAACTCGGCAAGTTTTATTCATGCAAACGATGCAAATAATATTACCAAAGAAATTGTAGCGGGCTTAAATTTAAGGTATAATACTAAAGAAAAATAATTTATGGCAGGCAGTAATAAATTAATGGATCCTATTGGCAGATTAATGGGATTAAGATATAAATCTCATCCTTGGCATGGTATTGATATTGGTCCAGAATCACCAAAAATTGTTACAACATATATCGAAGTTGTACCAACAGATACAGTTAAGTACGAAGTTGATAAAGTTACAGGATATTTAAAAATTGATAGACCACAAAAGTTTTCGAATATTATTCCAGCTCTTTATGGTTTTATACCACAAACTTTTTGTGGAGCAAACGTAGCCAAGTTTTCCGAAGAGAAATCTGGCATAAAAGATATTGAAGGCGATGGTGATCCTTTAGATATTTGCGTTTTAACCGAAAAAGAAATTACTCATGGCGATATCTTAGTTCAAGCAAAACCTATTGGTGGCTTAAGAATGCTAGATGGAAACGAAGCAGACGATAAAATTATTGCTGTTCTTAAAGGAGATGCTCTTTATGGCGATTATAACGATGTGTCTGAACTGCCAAAAGCTGTAGTAAATAGATTGCGCCACTATTTTTTAACGTATAAAAACCTTCCGGGCGAAGAAAAAATATGCGAAATCACACATACTTATGGTGTGAAAGAGGCTCATCAAGTTATTGAACATTCTATTGAGGATTATCAACGAAGATTCGATTTCTTAGACGCTGCTTTAAAAACTGTATAGTTTATTGGGTTTAGTTGGGATTTATTAACCCTGTAATGCTTACAAGCCTTACAGAGTTTTTTTCTACTTAATCTCAAATCTATCTAGTTCTTCAAAAGTTTCAGGGTTTATTACAACAACATTTATATTATCTCCTTCTACCTTAATTAATACAAGAGCGTTTTGTGTAGAAAATCCGCTTACATCATCGCTCCAAGGTAAAACTTCTTGCGAATAATATGGTGCACCTGCTGCTCCGTTATTTATCTGATAAATAGGCCTAGATAATTTAACTTTGGCTTTGTCATAATTTTCTGGATACCGATTAGTTTTTTCAGAAATATACATTTTATTGTAATTGTGCTCATCACCTGTTAATATAGCTCTTACTTTGGTGCTTTTATTTACTAATATATCTAGGTATTGGTCGCGTCGTTCAATAATACCAAAATCTACAGGTTTATTATTTATCCAGGGCCTTGGCTCGTTGTTCCCATTATACCACATATCATCTTTAGAATGACCACCGTTAGGGAAAGCAGGAGTGTGCTGACTAACAAATACATGATCAATATTATTGTTAGACTCAAAATTTGCAATAGTATTCTCTAGCCACTTTAATTGATTATCCATAATATAGCCGTGTAGATTTCCTCCAACTATTTTTGTAGCAGGCTCTCTGTTCAACGAAGGGGCATACCAATAATCCGAATTTAGTACTATTACTGCAATATTATCGTAAGTATAATGATATACATTTTCAGAATATGATGGAAAATCAATGCTTTCTTTATTCAAATCGTATTTTGAGTTATCTTCGCTTGTAGGACCATTTTCTGGCATTACAAAGTTCTTAGCAAAAAGAGCTTCAGCCGAATGTGTTTCGTATGGGAAGTTGTCTATTAAAACCATCTTGCGTTTCTTTTTAGATAAAACATTTGATACATAAGATTTCATAATTATCTCATGATTTCCCATAGAAATGTACATAGGAAAATAATGCCCGTAATGCTCAGTTGCGTGTTTCCAATTAGAATATTGCAGATTCATTTCATCATTATTTGTAAGATATCCATCAATCATATCACCAGAAAATTGAAAAAATACAGCTTCTTTTTCTATGGCAGCATACATAAGCTTTTTTACTATGTAAGCATTAGCTCCATAAATATTTCGTTCTCCACCACCTGGTCCTTTCCTAGAATCACTTGCGTATGCAAACGTAAATTTACTTCTAGTTCCTTCTAGCGGAGAAGTTTTAAATGAATAACTCTGAGAATGATTACCATATATTATTGTATACTTGTATTCTGTGCTTGGTTCTAAATTAGAAATTAATATTTCGTGGTTTTTTGTCTCTAATTTATCATGGAATTTATTTTTGTCTACTATTACTGTAGCTAATATTGGTTTTTGAGTTTTAAATGAAATAGTAACACTGTTATGTTTTAGTTTATTAATAAATGGACCCTCTATAATTGTTGGCGCAAGTTCAAGTTTTTCATTTGTTTTATCATAATTAAAGTCTATTCGTCCATCATATAAAATTAACCCTTTTTCATTAATAATTCTATATCCTAGCGAACCTTTTCCTTTCTTTTCCCATTTTAATATATCGTATTTCCCAGTAAATCTTGGATATATATTTATATGAGCCTTACCTTCCTTAATTTCACTATTAGTCTTAAACAAAATTGGTTGAGGATATTTGGTGTTTCTTGGTATTAGACCATAATACATAGTTCCGTTTAATTCTTTGTTTTTAAAGTCGAAATTAAATCCTGTTTTAGATGCTGTAATAGCATTTTCAATATTTAACAACCCTATTTTGGTTTCGTGATTAAACAATTTAATAGCCAGCTTGCTAGGTTCTTTAATTTTCTTATTCCCATTTTTAATATAAGATCTGTGCTTTTTAGATATTATATTTGAATAAGATTTCGGAACATCTATTTGTGCACGAACTATACTTGCCTGTATAACAAATAATAGAATAACTATTATATTCTTTGTTTTCATATTTTAGTTTTTGATTGGGTTCAAAACTAATAATTTTGAGCTAAATAAATAAATATTTTTTGGCAATTAATTGGAATTAAAAAGAGAATCATTATATTTACGCTTTGTTAAAAAATATTAAATTTAGTTAAGAACTATTTAATTCAATATATGATTATGCATAAAAGATTTTTGTTAGTACTACTTGCCACAATAGCATCAATAGGTTTGTTTGCTCAAGAAGGCACGTTAAAAGGTAAGGTTTTAGATGCGGGAAATGGTGATCCAGTTCCTTTTGCGAATGTTTCTATATTTCAGAACGGGTCGCTTGTAAATGGGGGAATGACCGATTTCGATGGTAAATTTACTATTAAACCTATTCCTGCTGGTACATATACTGTAAAAGCTTCGTATATGGGTTACAAAACTTTACAGCTAAATTCGTTAAAAATTCTTGCTGGTAAAATTACCTTCCAAGATTTTAAATTAAAATCTTCGGTTTCTAAGCTAGATGTTGTAGAAATTAAGGAATATAAAGTTCCATTAATTTCCAAAGATCAAACAGAATCTGGAGGAACTGTTACCTCAGAAGATATTGCAAAAATGCCAGGGCGTTCTGCCGAATCTGTTGCTACAACTGTTGGTGGCGTTTATTCAGAAGACGGACAAGTTGGTAGTATTCGTGGTGCTAGATCAGAAGCAACAGTTTATTACATAGATGGTGTAAAAGTTAGAGGAACTAGCAATATTCCAAAATCTGCAATAGAACAAGTAACTGTGGTTACAGGTGGTTTAGCTGCAAAATATGGTGATGCTACAGGTGGTATTATTAGTATTACAACTAAAGGGCCAACTAGAAAAGCTTTTGGTGGAGTAGAATACGTTACTTCAGAGTTTCTAGATGGATACCATTATAACCTTGCAGAATTTATGTATTCTGCACCTTTATATTCTAAAAAAACTGTTGATCCTTACGATTCAACAAAAATTAAAAAAGACGTTAAAGCTGGATTCTTTTTATCAACAAGTTTTTCTTATGTTGGTGATGATAGGCCTTCTGCAATAGAAAATTGGATGGCTACAGACGAAGCAAGAGATTATATTATTGCAAATCCGTTAGTTCCAAACTCAGCAGGAACAATTACACAATTGAGTGCAGATTATTTAGATGAATCAAATTTTAAATTGGTTAAAGCAAAAGATAATATTGAAAAAAAACAAGTAACAATTTCGGGTAAAGTAGACTATAAGCCTAGTAAAAATGTAAATATTACTTTAGGTGGTAGTTTAGATTATCAAAATAGACACGTATATGGTGGTGCAGGAGGCATGTTGTTTAACTCAGATAACAATTCTCAATTGATATATTCTAACTGGAGAGTATATGGTAGAATAATTCAAAAATTCTCATCAGATACAGAAGCTGAAGAAAATAAAAAGGCAACAGTAATTAAAAATGTATTTTACAGGGTTCAAGTTGATTATTCTAAAACTGATTGGGTTCAACAAGATGATTCTCACAAAGATGATTTATTCAACTATGGTTATGTAGGAAAATTTACAACCGATAAGGTAAATTCTTATACTTTTACAGATACTCTAACAGGTTTTGGTAATGGTGTTTATTTACAAGATGGGTTTAGAGATGTTGGCGTAGACTTCGAATCTTCAGAAATTAACCCTGTTCTTACACAGTATACAGAAAATTATTATGGTTTATACGATGAAAATAGCTTCCATTACATGAATAACGATTTAATCGAAAATGGTGGGGGTTTATTAAATGGTATGATGCCAGATGCAATTTATGGTAATATAAACAGTAATGCAAGTATTAGTTCCCCTGGAACACAATATAATGGTTATACTATATCTGATAATTCACAATTTAGAATATCAGCAAATGGTTCAGCAGATATTAAAGATCACGAAATTTCTGTTGGCTTCGAATTCGAACAACGATCAGATAGATATTACAGTGTAAGCCCTATTGGTTTGTGGGGATTAGCAAGAGAATATATGAACTATCATATTAAGGAATTAGATATTGATAATCCAGTTTATGTTTACGATAATGCTAATGTATTTCAAGATACAGTAAGTTACAATAGACTTTATAATGAAAATTCTCAAAAACAGTTTGATATAAAATTTAGAGAGCATTTAGGCCTTTCTAAAGAAAGTTTAGACTGGATTGATGTTGATTCTTACGACCCTTCAGAATTATCTATAAATTATTTTTCTGCAGACGAGCTACTAAATGATGGTTCTCAATATGTAAATTATTATGGTTACGATCACCACGGAAATAGATTAACATCTAAACCAACATTAGACGATTTCTTTACAGAAAAAGATGAAAACGGATACTTTAAACGAGAAGTTGCTCCATTCGAACCTAATTATGCTGCTGCATATATTCAAGATAAATTTGCATTTAACGACCTAGTATTTAATGTAGGTGTAAGAGTAGATAGATTTGATGCAAACCAGAAAGTTCTTAAAGATCCTTATGTATTGTTTAATGCATATACAGTAGGAGATGTAAGATCTGGGGGATTAGCAATTTCTTCAGATAATGTAAATGCTGCAATGGGCGACGATTATGTAGTGTATGTAAATAATGTAGACGATCCTACATCTATAAACGGTTATAGAAAAGGTGAAGATGCATCTACAGCAGTATGGTACAATTCGCAAGGTGTTGAAATAGATGATCCAAAAGAAATACACTCTTCAACAGGTATTGCTCCTTATCTTGTAGATCCTAACGAATCTTTAAATGCTTCTTCTTTCGAAGATTATACACCACAAATATCTGTGATGCCAAGAATCTCGTTTTCGTTCCCTATTTCTGATGTTGCATTATTCTTTGCACATTACGATATTTTGACTAAACGACCAGGTGGTGGATCAAGATTAGACCCTCTTGACTATTTGTTTATTAACTCTAGAGGACAAAATCCTATAAATAACCCAAATTTAAAACCAGAAAAAACAATAGATTATGAATTAGGTTTCCAACAAAAAGTTTCTAATTCATCATCAATTAAATTATCTGCATTTTATAGAGAAATGAGAGATATGCTTCAAGTACAAATGGTATACGGTGCTTACCCATCTTCTTATGTAACTTATTCAAATATTGATTTTGGTACAGTAAAGGGAATGACAGTTTCTTACGATTTGCGCCGAACAGGTAATGTTTCTTTACGCGCAAGTTATACTTTGCAGTTTGCAAATGGTACGGGTTCTAGTTCCGAAACACAATTAGGATTAATTAGAGCAGGACAACCAAATATACGAACAACTTTACCTTTAAATATCGATCAAAGACATGCAATAGTTCTTTCTATGGACTATAGTTTTGCTAGTGGAAAAGCATATAACGGACCTAATTTGTTTGGTAAAGATATTCTAGAAAACTCAGGAGTTAATTTTGTTGTTAATTATGGTAGCGGAACTCCTTATAGTAGAAGAGATATAGCTACTAATTATTTAGATGGTAGTATGAATGGTTCTAGAATGCCATCAAGAATTACAATTAATATGAGAATTAATAAAGACATTGAAATTTCTAAAGAAGGTGCAAGTAGCAAAAAATATTTATCTGTGTATTTTGATATTTCTAACTTATTAAATACTGCAAATATTATGAGCGTTTATAGCACAACAGGAAATCCTGATGATGATGGTTTCTTATATGCAGCAATAAACCAATCGCAGATTGAAGCAAAAAATGACGAGGAAGCGTATAGAAACTATTATTCTATGCTTATTAATAGTCCAGGAAATTATTCTTTACCAAGACAAATTAAATTGGGTTTAACTCTTAATTTTTAATAATTACAAATAAGATAATAAATTTATATATAGTATGAAAAGGAGTTTATTTATAATTGCATTAGGTGTTCTAATATCTTTTAGTTCTTATGCCAAGAAGAATAAAAATATTGTTTCTAAATCATCTAAACAAAACAAATCTAGCTCTGCTGGATGTGCTGCACCTGCAGCATCAACTTATTTAGATTTGAATAATGTAAGGGCACTAATACAAACTGGTGGAGATTTGTGGTATGATGTATTAGGATCTGGCGAGGGAGTTTACGAAGTGCCTAAAGGTAGCGGAAAGAATTCACTATTTGTTGGTGGAATCTGGATGGGTGGTACAGACGTAAACAACCAATTAAGATCTGCTGCTGTAAGATACAGGGCTGATGGCGTTGATTATTGGACAGGGCCCTTAATTACAAAAGGAGCAGAAAGAGCAAGTGTTACTCCAGAAGTTTGTTTAAAATACGATAAGCATTTTGTAGTTACTCGTGCCGAAGTTTCAAAATTTAGAACTTATATAAACGCAGTATTATCTGGAGATAACGACTTGTTATCTGCTGATTTTCAAGGGTATCAAGTTCCAGATATTATTACAAATTGGCCTGCACACGGAGATGTTGCTGCTGGCTACGATTATCATTTGGCCCCATTTTACGATGCTGATGGCGACGATTATTATAATCCAGAAGCTGGCGACTATCCATTCTACGATTTAGATAACGCCGAGCCTTGTGGAACATCTAGAGAACTTAGAAAGCCTAAATTATACGGAGATCAAACACTTTGGTGGGTTTATAACGACAAAGGAAATGTACATGGAGAATCAAAAGGCGAAGCTATAGGAATGGAAGTTAGAGCTCAGGCATTTGCTTTTGCAACTAACGACGAGCTTAACGATATGACATTTGGTAACTATGAACTAATAAACCGCTCTACTTATACTTTATACGAAACTTATTTTGGTATAAATAATGACGCTGATGTTGGTGATCCTTATGATGATTTTGTTGGATGTGATGTTGAAAGAGGTTTAGGTTATATATATAATGGAGACGATCAAGATGGTACAGGTTCAGGAAATTCATATGGAGAGCAACCTCCAGCAATAGCTATTGACTTCTTCGAAGGACCATATCAAGACCCTGATGGGAAAGATAATTTAAGTAATTGGGATACTTTACTTAATAAGGTAGTTTGCGATAAAGCACCTTTAGAAGAAGGTAGTGTTAATGGTTTAAATTTCGAAGACGGAGTAATAGACAATGAGCGTTGGGGAATGAGACGATTTATGTATTACGAAAATGGTGATGCTACAATTGGCGATCCTTCTACAGCTGCAGAATATTATGGATATTTAAAAGGCTATTGGCTAGATAATACAAGATTAACTTTTGGTGGAACAGGTCATGGAGGAACAGTAATTTCTGACTTTGCTTTTCCTGGGCAACCTACAACAGATAATTGTGCTTGGGGAACAGGTGGTTCAGAATTTCAAGTTGATTGGTCTGAAGAAACAGAAAATAATACACCAGGTGATAGGCGTGCTGTGCAATCAGCAGGGCCATTTACATTAGAGCCAGGTGCAGTTAATGATATTACAATTGGTATGGTTTGGGCAAAAGCTACTTCTGGAGGAGCATGGGGATCTGTATTAGAAGTACAAAATGCTGATGATAAAGCGCAAAAATTATTCGAAAATTGCTTTAAAGTTGT
>DAOVTE010000170.1 GCA_030627705.1 Bacteroidales bacterium | reverse complement strand
TAATAATACTAACAACAATTCTTATTCGTTATATACATCTCCTGTTACAACTTTAAGAATTGACTCCACATACACAATTACATTAAATGGGGTCTCTGGTTGGGCCGAGAACGATTATGCAGTATGGATTGATTACAATAGAGATACTGAGTTTTCAACTTCCGAAGAAATTTTATATGCTATTGATGCTGGAGGAAATGCTTCAAACACATTTACTGTACCTAATAATGCTGTTGTTTCTGATACTCTACTTATGAGGGTTCGTGTATCATATTTTGGAGACAACCCCTCGCCTTGCAATAATCAGTTCGGCGAAGTAGAAGATTACTATATTATTCTTAAAGACTGTTCTTCTATGGGCATTGATGTACAAACAGCCTGTTTTACATATAATTGGATAGATGGAAACACATATACTTCTTCTAACGATACAGCAACATATACGCTAACTAATGCTCTTGGATGTGACAGTGTTGTAACTCTTAATCTAACAATAGATACTGTAGATCTAAGCCTAACGGTTAATGGACCAACTATTACAGCTAATGCAACAGGTGCTATATATCAATGGTTATATTGCGATACAAACTTTGCAATTATTAATGGCGAAACATCTCAAAGTTATACCTCAATAATAAACGGAAGTTATGCTGTTATGATTACAGATGGTGCTTGTACAGACACTTCTGCTTGCGAACAAATTACAGGAGTTGGTATTCTGCAAAATAACTTTAATACCGAATTTAAACTGTATCCAAACCCTACAAATGGTCTGTTAACTATTGATATGGGCAATGTTTATAATGAGGTAAAAATTCAAGTAAAAAATGATCTCGGACAAACAATTTTATCAAAAGAAATAAATCACAATAATTTGATATTGCTTAATTTAAACAACCAAGACAATGGTGTTTACTTTATACACATAAATAGCAACAATAAAGTTGCTGTTATAAAAGTTATTAAGGAATAATAGCTTGTTCTATTTTTAGAAACTGAAGCATAGTTTTGCTCTAACGGAAACAGAAAATCTTATTTAATGCCTTCCGTGCCCATGATGATGACCTTCCCCACCATGCTCTCCATGTTCGTGATGGTCACTATCACATGAGTTATCGCTAACAACTAGCTTATTACTAAGAAATTCTTCTACTAATGCTTTTGTTTTATTTACCGCAACGCCTGTATGCACAGTAATTTTGTGATGCGTAAATATATCAATTGCCTTTTGTCCAACACCGCCAAGAATCACATCCGTAACTTTATTATCTGCTAAATATTTTGGATAAGCACCTGGATTATGCTCAGGAGTTGGTAAAATTATTTCATTTAATATTTTTCCGTTTTCTGTTTCAAATAAAGAAAAGTACTCACTTCCTCCAAAATGCGAGCTTAATTCTCCGTTAATTGTTGGTATTGCTATAATTTTCATATTTATATTTTTTGCATATTTAGTTTAATCATTAAAAATCTAACCTGCTACAATTATTGTCTATAGGTTTATTGCCCATTATTATTGGCAAATAAAAAACAAATCTATGTGATTTATGTTAGGCATTTCGTCGCAAATGTAATGAACATCTGTTCAAAATAAAATTATTTTTTAGAAGGAATTAGCATTTCAAATATTTTTATAACCACATTTTTTTATATCTTTATGAGAATCTTTAATCTTATACACGTTATGGAATTACAGAAACTCGATAAAATTGCTATAAGTGTTCGTTCGCACAGATTACTAAAACAACTATTAGACGAAAACCTAAACTTAGAAAAAATATTACGTAATTCTAAAAATGAGACTGAAGCTCTTGTTGGGGTTAAAGAATGGATTCTAAGCACATTACAAAATAATAAGGATGCAATGAACTTTTACGAGAATAAAGTAAAAGGTTATTCTGCAATGAAAAAACTAAAATGGAACGATTATGCTGCAATTAGAATACTAGATTATATCAATAATGCTGGGCGAGAGTTCGAGGATATGAATTTACATGGTGAAATTGCTGTTAGTAATCCTATAAAATTAATTTGGAATGCTGTAAATCATGGAACAGGTGGAGCAAAACCAGCATTTTTCGAAGATATGTTACATCTATTTGGGCAATTTTCTGGTAAACAGAAAGAAAATTTACCAAATAAAGAGCAGATTTTTAAGTGGATGGACCGATATCCTTCTGGTTTAGATCCTAGAATAATAAAGCTGCGTGAAGAAAATAGAGATAGAATAATAACTGTAATTATAAAACAAATTGAATCAGGCGAAGTATCAAGCAATAAATACTTTTTTAAGAATGGTTTATCAAAAGAACAAAAATATTTAAGCGTTTTAGAATGGTGGAAAGAATCTGCATTTCATTTAAGATTTGCAATAAGAACGCCTAAATTACTAAACCAGATGCTTGGTAATTCGTTAGATCCTGATACAATGCAAATATTATTCGAGGCAGAAAAAGCAGGAATACCGTTCTTCGTAAATCCATATTATTTGTCGTTATTAAATGTACGTGTACCATATTTTGCAATAGGCTCCGACCTAGCAATTAGGCATTATATAATTTATACCAAGCAATTAGTTAGCGAATTTGGACAAATTAATGCTTGGGAAAAAGAAGATATTATTCAGCCAGGAAAACCAAATGCTGCAGGTTGGTTATTACCATCGCAACACAATATTCATAGGAGATACCCCGAAGTAGCAATTCTAATTCCAGATACAATGGGAAGAGCTTGTGCGGGTTTATGTGCAAGTTGCCAAAGAATGTACGATTTTCAATCTGGTCACCTGAATTTTAATCTAGATAAGCTAAAACCTAAAGAAACATGGAAAGATAAACTTCTTCGTTTAATTAGATATTACGAAGAAGATTCGCAATTAAGAGATGTTTTAATAACTGGTGGCGATGCTTTAATGAGTTCAGATAAATCATTAAAGTTTATTTTAGATGAAATCTATAATATGGCTGCACAAAAACGAAAGGCTAACAAAAGCAGAAAAGATGGTGAAAAATTTGCAGAAATTCTACGTATTCGTTTAGGAACAAGACTTCCTGTTTATTTACCTCAACGAATTACCGATGATTTAATAAAAATATTAGCCGAGTTTAAACAAAAAGCTTCCGAGATTGGAATAAAACAATTCCTTATTCAAACACATTTCGAGTCGCCAATGGAGCTGACTCCAGAATCAAAAGAAGGAATTAAGAATCTTATTAATTCTGGTTGGACAGTTACAAATCAGCACGTATTTATTACAGGCTCATCTAGGCGAGGGCATACATCAAAGCTTAGAAAAGTACTTAACGATATTGGTGTTCTTACGTATTACACATTTTCTGTAAAAGGATATATGGAGAATAATTTTAATTTTGCAACAAATGCAAGAGCGGTTCAGGAACAGTTAGAGGAAAAAATTATTGGTGCTGTACCAAAAAAGTATTACGAAAGAATAAAAGAGTTTCCTCATGATGCAGAAAACATGGTTTCAAATATCGATAAACTCAGAAACGAAGCAGACATTCCATTTTTAGCAACCGACAGAAATGTATTAAATTTACCTGGAGTAGGAAAAAGCCTCACGTATAGAGTGATTGGGATTACTCGTTATGGCAGACGAATTTTAGAATTCGATCACGATGGAACAAGAACACACAGTCCAATTATTAATAAAATGGGTAAAATTGTAATTATTGAATCTAAATCTATTAGCGAGTACTTAGAACAATTACAAGATTTAGGTGAAGAGATCTCCGAATATAGCAGTATTTGGGGCTATTCTCTTGGCGAAACCGAAGAGCGTTTGAGTATTTACGAATATCCAGATTACGATTATAAATTAACTGACGAGATGACTAATTTGGAGATTTAACGCTACCTATCACTGTGCATTTTGATATCTAGAAACCCACTCTCCATCTTGCATTGCCTTTAGAAGTTTAAAAGCATTATCGTCATAGCAAAAGTCGGTAATAAACTTTATTCCATATTGGTTTAAAATTTTCATTTGTTGTGGCGATGGTGCATATTTTTTATGTGCCCAACCTTTATTATCTAACCTTTTTCTAAATGGGTATTCCGAGTACTTAATCTTCCATAGCTGATCTAAAGTTTGCCACATTATTTTATTCTCTAAAAAGAAATTAATATTATCTGGATTTGCAAGAGATTCTTGTTTACCAGCTATCTGTAGCTTAAAATTAGTATCTGTAAGCCTAATTATTTCCTTTTTACCATTTGCAAGAACTTTAACTATACCATAATTCATCAGACCACTGCCAGAAACTTGCTGACCAAAACTAAATCCAAAATAGAATTTGCTTTTAGACTTATTTTGTGCCTCAACAGTAGAAGTCACAACAATTAATAATAATATAATAATAAAATTTCTAAACATAAACGTGTACTAAATTACAAAAATATTTGTATTTTTATTAATAGATTTTAATATAATTGGTAATTTTAAGTTTTGTTTATATTTACGCAAGCTAATTTTAAAAATATTGTTCATCTAAAAAATGGATTTACAAAGAATAGAAATAGAATTAAAAAAACGTTTACCCTTTCCATATTCGTGGGGGAAAATGCAGTCTGATAGTTGGGATAAAAAAACTAATTTTATTTATAAAACATATAGCTTTGAAACTCTAATAAAAAGAACAGTCGGTTTCGATAAGCCATTAAAAGATTATGCTCTTAACCGATGGTATAACTATTGGAGCGCAATGGCAGCAGAAGATATTTTTAACTCCCACGAAATTGTTTCTGCAAACAAAAACAAATTTGATAAATTCGTAGACTTTAGAATCAATAATATTCCTTTTGACCATAAAACGTCTGTATTTCCAAAAGGGTTTAATAAGTCGTACAATTACGCATTAAAAAATAAAACCGAACTAATTAATTGGTTATACGAGAATCAAAGTCAAGAAGGCAGAAAACACCTTAAAAATAGACTATTTATAATTTTATACGATAATAAAACACAAAAGCATTGGCAATTAAAATCAGAAATATTAATTTTAAAAAAGTCAATTAACGATTACATTAATAACTTTTATTTAGAAAACCTTACTAAATTAAACTTTGGCAAAGACGAAATATTATCTGATATTATTTGGGTAACAAATAAAAAATAATACCTGTTTTATAAACAAATATTTATACGTTTGTTTTATCAAAAAAAACAATAATGAATTACATAGGCTCAAAATATAAATTATCAGGTTTTATAAAAGATACCATCTATTCTGTAGTTGGTAAATCGTTATCTGATAAGGTTTTCTGCGATATTTTTGCAGGAACAGGTATTGTTGGTCGTAATTTTAAACAAGAGGTTAAAAAAGTAATCTCTAACGATTTCGAATATTATAGCTATGTGCTTAACAAAAACTATATCGAAAATAGCATAGATATACCAAATAAAGAAAAATATATTTCCGAATTAAATAGTATTAGTCCAACAGAAGGATTTATTTATAAAAACTACTGCAAAGGAGGCAATGGCGACAGACAATATTTTGCTGATAATAACGGAAAAAAAATAGATGCTATTCGAACTCAAATTAAAGAGTGGTACAGCTCAAATAAAATAAACGACAGTATTTATTACTTTTTATTGGCTAGTTTATTAGAAAGCGCAGACAAAGTAGCAAACACAGCTTCTGTTTATGGTGCGTATTTAAAACACATTAAAAAAACTGCTCAAAAAGACTTGGTTTTAAAACCTGCTCAATTCGAGCTTAGCAAAAACAATCACGAAGTTTATAATTCCGATAGCAACAAATTAATTAAGTCTATAGAGGGCGATATTCTTTATTTAGACCCTCCGTATAATGCGAGGCAATATGGATCTAACTACCATTTATTAAACACTATTGCTTTATATGATAATTTTATACCTAAAGGAAAAACAGGACTTAGAGATTACAATAAATCGCAATATTGTAGCAAACCTGCTGTTTCTTCGGTTTTCGAAGATTTAATAAAAAATGCAAACTTTAAATATATATTTTTAAGCTATAATAACGAGGGATTAATGCCTGTAGAAGAAATAAAAAGAATAATGAGTAAATATGGCAAATACGATTTAGCTTCTACTAAATATCAAAGATTTAGAGCCGATAAAGAAGAAAATAGAAACCATACTGCTAACAAAACAGAGGAATATCTGCATATACTTGAGAAAAATTAATTATTATAAATTCTCATTAATCCTGATATAACTCTATAAAGAAAGCACCTTAAAATGAAAAAAACATTCATAATATTGTTGTTAATACTTGTTTTTAATTCTTTGTTTTCGCAAACTATAAGATTTAATAAGACTTACATACCATTAAATGCTGATTTATCAGATGTTTATAATATTATTTCAACAGATACAGTTTATTTATGCTATGGCGTTGGTATAATTCCAAATTTATATCCTCAAAGTTTAATGGCTTTTAGTATAGACATTAATCGGAATTTACAATCCTCAAAAATCTT
>DAOVTE010000151.1 GCA_030627705.1 Bacteroidales bacterium | reverse complement strand
CGGAAAAATAATATGTATTTCTATCGGATATATTGCCGATAACGAAACAAAAACATTCAGATTAAAATCTTTTTTTGGTGATAACGAAGAACAATTATTAGCAGATTTTTTCGACTTACTTGATACACATTACAAAATAGGCGAAAACTATTTATGTGCTCATAATGGTAAGGAATTTGATTTTCCGTTTATTGCTCGTAGAGCATTAGTAAACGGTATTGAGCTTCCAAAAATGCTAAACATAGCAGGGAAACGACCATGGGAAACCAAACACCTTCTAGATACAATGGAAATGTGGAAATTTGGTGATTACAAACACTTTACATCTCTAGATTTATTAACTGCAGTTTTTGATATTCCAACACCAAAAGACGATATTGATGGTTCACAGATAGCAGATGTTTATTACAAAGAAAATAACTTAGAAAGAATAGTTACTTACTGCGAAAAAGATGTAATTGCCATTGCCAGATTATATCTAAAATATAAAAACGAAGAAACAATAAACGACAATAATATTATTCATAGTTAACATAAAATTATGCAAACATTAATTAAAAATATTAGAATTATTAACGAAAACAACGACTTTGTTGGTAATATATTTATTAAAGATAGCTTAATAGCAAAAATATCTAAATCAGAGATAAAAGTAGACAATAATACCAATGTTATTGATGGTACTAATAAAATTATTATTCCTGGAGTAATAGATGACCAAGTACACTTTAGAGAGCCTGGTTTAACTCATAAAGCAGATATCTATTCAGAATCTAAAGCAGCAGTAGCTGGTGGTGTAACTTCTTTTATGGATATGCCTAACGTAAATCCTCAAACCACTACAATTAAAGAATTAGATGCAAAATTTATTATTGGAGATAAAAACTCATTAGCAAATTTTTCGTTTTACTTTGGTGCAACTAACGATAATATTGAAGAAATAAAAAAAGTTGATCCTAAAAATGTTTGCGGAGTTAAAACTTTTATGGGTTCATCTACAGGTAATATGCTTGTAGACAATCTAGATTCGTTAAATGCAATTTTTAAACATTCTCCTGTTTTAATAGCAACACATAACGAAGATGAATCTACAATACAAATAAATACTAAAAAATATAAAAGTTTATACGGAGAAGATATTCCTGTAGACAAACACCCCGAAATAAGAAACAAAGACGCTTGCATTAAATCATCTGCATTAGCAATATATTTAGCAAAAATACATAATAGTAGACTGCACGTTTTACATATAACAACTAAAGAAGAAGCAAATGCTTTTGAAAACGTTTTACCATCTAAAAACAAAAAAATTACAGCCGAAGTTTGCGTTCATCATTTGTGGTTTAACGCCAACGATTATGCAAAACAAGGCGCTAAAATAAAATGTAATCCTGCAATTAAATATAAAGACGACCAAGAAGCTTTGTTCGAAGCAATGATGTCTGATAAACTTGATGTAATTGCAACCGATCATGCACCTCATCTTTTAAGCGAGAAAGAAAATAAATATGCAAATTCGCCATCAGGAATTCCTTTGGTACAACATTCCTTAGTTACAATGCTTGAGTTTTATCATCAAGAAAAAATGTCACTAAATAAAATTGTAGACAAAATGTGCCATAAACCTGCTGAGATTTTTCAAATAGAAAATCGCGGATTTATTAAAGAAGGATATTTTGCCGATTTAACTATTATAGATTTAAAATCTGATTGGATAGTAAATAAAGAAAATATTTTATATAAATGCGAGTGGTCGCCGTTCGAAGGTTATAAATTTAAATCTAAAGTTACTCATACTTTTGTGAATGGAAATCTTATTTATGATAATGGAGAAATTAACGAAAGTTTCAGAGGTAAACGATTAAGTTTTAATAGATAAACTTTTAGACCTTATTGCACTTTTAAAAAGACCGTAGAAAATAATTTTTTTTCAAATTAATTCTACGGTTTTATGCAATTATAGAGATTATTTTTATTCTATGTGAAAATTATTTGAGTTCCTTGCCCGTTGCACATTGCATAAAAATCTCCAACTGTAATAATATCAGAAACCTCGTCTGAGAAATCCTTTTTCTTTAATTTAAACATCTCTGCGGCTAATTTACAAGCGTATATTTCCCCACCACCTGCAGTTATCATCTCTAAAAATTCATCAACAGGAGGAATATCTAAATCTGCCATTTGCTTTTTCATCATTGCAGAAACTCCAGCTTCTACACCAGGGAGCATCCCTAAAATTGTAGGAAACGGCAAGCCTCCAGGCATACGCATAGCAGGGTTACCAATAGTACCTGTATGCAATTTCTTCATCTGTTTTTTTGTTATTGCATCAAGTCCAAAAAATGTAAAAAACACTTTTGTTTCTATGCCCTCCATTACTGCACCATTTGCCATTATTAAACTTGCATACACATCTTCTATTGAACCTTTTGCGCAGATAATACAAACCTTTTTTAAAGGATAATCTTCATTTGTTGTCATAATAATAATTTTAATACTATTTACAATATTTTAATTTCTCACGGTTTTAGATACATCTAAATACAAGATGTAGGTTTAGGAACACCCGAAATCTTAGTTGCTTTTTTAAGTGGTGCTCCAGGAAATAATTGATAAAATTCTTTAATATTGACTATCCCAGATTTACCAACTGCTCTAATTGTAAGAGTTTCTCCTTTTTCTACTTTATTTCTAATAAAGTCTATTACTTCGAAATGTTTATCGGTAATATCAATACCTTCTTCTTTTGCTAATTCTGAACCGAGTTCTTTTGTCCACTCTGACATATTTTCTAAGTATCCTTCTTCGTTTATCGATACCGTTACATTTGCTATTGTTTTTTGTGCCATAATATTTTTTTTATAATTTAACTTCTAATTATTTTGATACATTTTTAAGGAACGTAACCATAAACCCTAATCCTTTTTTCATTTCAGGAGAATTTAATTCTCGTAGTAATTTCCATACAGACATAGAAGGAATATTCTCCATATCAATATTTTTATATACTGCTAAACCATTATCTAATGCTTTCATCATTTCTGGCTGTGTTAAATTCTTTATCGTTTCTAGAATTACCACAACATTGTTTGCCAGACTATTAATGTCGTCTTTAGAAAAGTGAGTTACAACATTATCTAGAACATTAGATAATTCACCAATAAATTCAAAGTATCCTTTTTGTTCTAATTTATGTAATGTTTTAACTGCATCAATCATAACTTCATTAAAAATAGGTTCTGCATCTTTTACAAAGTCTGATGCACTTTCGAACAATCCCATTACTTTATGGAAATTATCTACGTTTTTAAGAAGCTTAATAAAAAGTAGTTTTATTTCTTCTGGATTTATAGATACTTGTTGTTGTTCTAGAGTTACAACTGCATCGTCGAAAATATCTTTACCAATAATCGACACATCACTAATTAAATCTTCTACAGCCTGAGATTTAAGCCTTTGTTCATTTACGTAGCCCAACAATAAATCTAATTTATTATTAATCTCGTTTATTTGTGTTTGAACATCTTTTTCAACCATCTTATCAATTTTTTATTTATCTCTGCTACTTTTCTTTTCCTGCCATTGTCATATGCGATTCTATTGGCATTTCTTTTCCTTTTAGTAAAATATGCCAGTATATCCATCTAAAAAGCAACTTACCATAATGGTTTATTTTTGTATCTTTAAGCAGACCAAATGGGCCAATACCTGGTAACGGAAACATTCCAGGTAGAGGTTCTGTATCGTAATTAAAATCTATAAGCGAGCCTTTTCCGTAACCAGTTTCTATATAGCAGTTTGCGTGTCCATCAAATTTAGATAACAGAGGTCTATTTTCAATTGCACTCATAAAGTTTTCGAATAAAATATCAGCAGAAAAATGAGCTACCGAACCAGCCTTAGATGTTGGAATATTAGATGCATCGCCAAGAACAAATATATTTTTGTGCTTTTCGTGTTGCAGGGTTTCTTTATTTACAGGAACAAAATTTAATTCATCGCCTAATCCACTACGAGCAATCATCTCGTCACCCATATTTGTTGGTACTACAGTTAATAAGTCGAAATCTATTTCTTTTCCGTCGTATGAAATTAACTTCTTATTTTCGTTATCTATTTTTTCTGTGTAAAAATCTGTAATTACATTTATATTTTTATCTACGAATAAATCGCCAAGCATCTTTGTAGCTTTTGGTTTTGTAAAAACTCCAGACATTGGGGTTACATAAGTAATATCTACTTTGTCTCTAATACCTTTCTTAGTAAAATATGCTTCTGCTAAACAAACAAATTCTATTGGTGCAACAGGACATTTATATGGAACCTCAGTTATACTCATTACCAATTTACCTCCTTCCCAGGTTTTAAGAAAATTGTGTAATTTAACAGCACCATCTATTGTATAGAAATCAAAAACATTCTTTTGCCACAGTTCTCCAGTCATTCCTGGAGTTTCTTCTGGACAAGTTTGCGTGCCAGTTGCAATAATTAAATAATCGTAGATTAATATTTTACCTCCTTTTAATAGTACTTTATTATTTTCGGATTCAATTTTATCAACATCTGATAAAATATAATTTACACCTACTGGAATAAAATCTGTTTTTGGTTTTATCACATCCTCTTTCTTATATGTACCAAATGGAATAAATAAAAAGCCTGGCTGATAATAATGCGTTCTATGTTTATCTACAATAGTTATTTCCCACTCGTCTATACTTAGAGCCTTTCTAAACTTATTTACCATCATTGTGCCTGCTGTGCCCGCACCTAAAACAAGTAATTTCTTCATATTATATAATTTATTTTAATATTGCACTTACTATAAAACATTTTAATATCTTTATATCCGTAAATTTACAGATGTTAATTACTCTTACATATAATTTACATATGACAATTAACAGTTTGTGATAACTATCATATAATGGAAGCATCTACAAAAATAGATATTAGTGATTGTGAATTGGTTCAAGATTGTTCGTCTTGCAACTACAAGTCGTTGCTTTTTGAAACATTAGACGATACTTATTTGAAAAAAATAAGCGGTTGTAAGAACCAATACCGTTTTAAAAAAGGACAAACAATTTGTGTAGAAGGAGATAAAATCGAAAACCTAATATATTTACACAAAGGTTTAGTAAAATTACACCGAACATCAAGTAGCGGCAGATCTCAAATTATTAGTATCTCTAAACCGTTTGATTACATTGGTCTATTATCTGTTTTTTCTAACCATAATTATAAATATAGTTTAACTGCAATAGAACCTTCGTCGGTTTGTTTTATAAATTTAGAGTGTATAAAAGATAGTATTATTAACAATGGGAAGTTTGCTCTAGAAATTGTTGAAAAAATGAGCAAAGTTTCCGATGACGTGTTAGGAGCTAAATTTTCGTTAAGCAACAAGCATTTAAGAGGACGAATCGCATATATATTATTATATTTTTCTGATAAAATATACAATTCTTTAGAGTTTAATCTTCCTGTTTCTAGAGCAGAAATAGCTGAGCTTATTGATATGCGAACAGAAAATGTAATAAGAATTATGTCTGAATTCAGAAAAGATAAAATTATTAAGATTAATGGTCATATAATTGAAATTATTGATATTAATAGACTTAAGTCTATTAATATCAATGGTTAACTTTTGACATAGTATTTCTATTATTTGAACTTTTAAAGATGTATTAAAATTATTGCAAGAGAAAAGGTAATCACATGGCACACATAGAATAATATTTCTGAATTAAGTTATTATTCTGTAGTTCCACTACAAGTATTGTAAAATAAATCGTCATTATTGTTTTTGTTTATGTAAACAATTACTTTTACATAAATTATTAGATATTAATTAAACACAAGCCGTATTGAACAACAAAATCTTAATAATAGACAAAACACACCCTATCTTAGTTGAGAAACTTAACAACAACGCATTTGCTTGCGTAGATTTTACAGGAAATTCTTACGAAGAACTTTCTGCAATAATACATAATTATATAGGCATAATAATAAGGAGTAGATTTAGCATAGATAGAAATTTAATTGATAAAGCTACAAATCTTAAGTTTATTGGTAGAGTTGGTGCAGGATTAGAAAGTATCGATCTTGAATATGCAGAGTCTAAAAACATAAATTGCATTAATTCGCCAGAAGGAAATATGGATGCAGTTGGCGAACATGCCGTTGCAATGCTTCTTAATTTATACAACAGAATAAATATAGCAAATCAGGAAGTTAAACTTGGCGAGTGGAATCGCGAAGAAAATCGCGGAATGGAACTTTCTGGCAAGACCGTAGGTATTATTGGCTATGGAAATATGGGCTCTGCTTTTGCCAAGAAACTCTCTGGTTTTAACTGCAAAGTAATTTCTTACGATAAATATAAACATAATTATTCCGACGAATATACACAAGAATCTAGCTTAGATGATATTTTTTCTAATGCAGATATTATAAGTTTTCACGTGCCATTTACCGAAGAAACCCATTATTATTTTGATGGTGATTTTATAAACTCATTTGCAAAAAATATTTTAATACTAAATACTGCTAGAGGAAAGGTTGTTAAAACATCTTCGCTTGTAAAAGCATTAGAATCTGGCAAAGTTATAGGTGCGGGTTTAGATGTTCTTGAATATGAGAAATCTTCGTTCGAAGGACTAGCAAACAAAACAAATCTACCTGCAGATTTAGTATATTTGCTTAATGCAGAAAATGTAATTATTACACCACATATTGCTGGTTGGACTCACGAATCTAAAATAAAACTTGCCGAAATTCTAGCTGATAAGATTATTTCTTTATGAGTTTCTCTAATAAAACACCTTTTTCTGTACTAATCTTAAGAAAATAAATTCCTTTATCTAAATTAGAAATATCAACAGAATGATTATTTAATAATTCTACATTTGTAGAGAAATAAACTATTCTTCCTTGTAAATCAAACAGTCTAATTTCTGACTTATAATCTTTATCCCAAGAAATATTTACAATATCATTTGCAGGGTTTGGATAAACAGAAATCGAACTTATTAGTTTAGTATTTTCTACAGACACCATTGAGTTATACACAGGTGAACGCCATGCTCCCCTACCATAAGTTGCAGCATATAATTTATTATCAGCAGTATTAATTTCTAGCTCATTAATAATAACGTTT
>DAOVTE010000131.1 GCA_030627705.1 Bacteroidales bacterium | reverse complement strand
TATGAAGATTTCGATAATTGGTTCGGGGTATGTTGGCTTGGTATCTGGAACATGTTTGGCAGAAACAGGAGTAACTACCGCTTGCATAGATATTGACGCAAAAAAAATTGAAGGGTTGCAAAATGGAATTATTCCTATTTATGAGCCAGGACTCGAAAACATGGTAAAAAGAAATCAAGAGAAAGGAACACTTAGGTTTTCAACTAATTTAAAAGATAGTTTACAAAACGTAGATGTTGTTTTTTCTGCAGTTGGTACCCCCCCCGATGAGGATGGTAGTGCAGATTTGCAATATGTTTTGGCTGTAGCCAAAGAAGTTGGTATGTATATGCAAGATTACTTAGTTATGGTAACTAAAAGCACCGTACCAGTTGGAACTGCAGTAAAAGTAAAAAAAGCTATTCAAGACGAACTTGACAAAAGAGGTGTAGACATTGTTTTCGACGTAGCTTCTAATCCTGAGTTTCTTAAAGAAGGCGATGCAATAAACGATTTCTTAAAACCAGATAGAATAGTTATAGGCATAGAATCGGATAGAGCTAAAAAACTTTTAGAAAGATTATACAGACCATTTATTTTAAATGGAAATCCTGTATTATTTATGGATATCCCATCTGCTGAATTAACAAAGTATGCAGCTAATTCTATGCTAGCTACTAAAATTAGCTTTATGAATGATATTGCCAATTTATGCGAAATTGTTGGCGCAAATATTGACGATGTTAGAATGGGAATAGGTTCAGATACAAGAATTGGTAAAAAGTTCTTATATGCAGGGACAGGTTATGGAGGCTCTTGTTTTCCTAAAGATGTAAAAGCATTAATTAGCACCGCAGATGAATTAAATTATTCTCTTGATATTTTAAAAGCTGTAGAAGACGTAAATTATAGACAAAAATCAATTATTTTTAACAAAGTAAATGTTCATTTTAATGGGGAATTAAAAGGTAAACGATTTGCTTTATGGGGTTTGTCTTTTAAACCAAACACCGATGATATGCGTGATGCTCCAGCATTAGTGTTGATAGAAAAATTATTAGCAGCTGGTGCAACAGTTAATGCTTATGACCCAGAAGCAATAAATGAATCTAAGCGCAGAATTGGGAATATTATTAATTATGCATCAAACCAATACGAAGCATTAACAGATGCTGATGCTTTAATTATTATGACAGAATGGAATGAGTTTAGGGTACCTAAATTTAGAATGGTAGAAAAATTGCTTGGAACAAAATTAATTTTCGATGGAAGAAACATTTATAACCCAGAAGAAATGAAAGAATTTGGTTATAAATATTATAGCATAGGTAGAAAAACAGTGTAAACTAATTATAACATGAAAAAAATACTGATAACAGGAGGTGCTGGATTTTTAGGTTCTCATTTATCCGAAAGACTATTAAACGAAGGGAACGAAGTAATTTGTTTGGATAATTATTTTACAGGCTCAAAAAACAATATTTTACACTTATTAGGTAATCCTTATTTTGAAGCAATAAGACATGATGTTATTATGCCATATTTTGTAGAAGTTGATGAGATTTATAATTTAGCTTGCCCTGCTTCTCCTATTCATTATCAGTATAATCCAATAAAAACTACCAAAACATCTGTTATGGGAGCTATTAATATGCTCGGATTAGCAAAGCGAATTAACGCAAAAATATTACAAGCCTCAACTAGTGAAATATATGGCGATCCATTAGTTCACCCGCAAACAGAAAATTATTGGGGAAATGTAAATACAATAGGCCCTAGATCGTGCTACGACGAAGGAAAGCGATGTGCAGAAACATTATTTATGGATTATCATTTACAAAATGAAGTTGCAATAAAAATAATTAGAATTTTTAATACATATGGCCCACGAATGAACCCAAGCGATGGAAGAGTAGTATCTAATTTTATTGTGCAAGCATTAAAAAACGAAGATATTACAGTTTTTGGTGAAGGTTTACAAACTAGAAGTTTTCAATATGTTGATGATTTAGTTGAAGGAATGATTAGAATGATGAATTCTCGTGATGACTTTATAGGCCCCGTAAATATTGGAAATCCTAATGAATTTACAATGATAGAATTAGCAGAAGCAATTATTAAATTAACAAATTCTAAGTCTAAAATTATACATTTACCTCTGCCTAAAGATGATCCTACTAGGCGAAACCCTGATATTTCGTTAGCAAAAAAAGAACTAAATGGTTGGGAACCAAAAATACAATTAGAAGAAGGATTAACAAAAACTATTTCTTATTTTAAAGAACTATTAAAACTATAATTATGAAAGGAATTATTCTAGCGGGAGGCTCAGGAACAAGACTATATCCTGCAACTATTAGCATTTCAAAACAAATTATTCCGGTTTACGATAAGCCAATGATATATTACCCATTATCAGTATTAATGCTTTCTGGAATAAAAGAAATACTAATAATTTCTACTCCTAAGGATATTCATCTTTACGAGGATCTCTTAGGCAACGGAGAACAGTTAGGATTAAAATTATCATACGAAATACAACCTTCTCCAGATGGTTTAGCACAAGCGTTTATTATAGGCGAAGAGTTTATTGGAAGCGATAGCGTTTGTTTAATTCTTGGCGATAATATTTTCTACGGACATAGGTTTAAAAAGACATTAATTGAAGCTGCCAAAAACAAAAACGGAGCTACTGTTTTTGGTTATTACGTTACCGATCCAAAAAGGTATGGTGTAGCAGAATTTGATTCTACAGGCAAAGTTTTAAGTATTGAAGAAAAGCCAGAAAATCCAAAATCTAATTATGCAGTTACGGGTTTATATTATTACGAGAACGATGTTGTTGAGAAAGCAAAAGCACTTAAACCGTCGGCAAGAGGCGAATTAGAAATAACAGACCTAAATAAACTATATCTAGAAGATGGAAAGCTTAATGTTAAACTGCTAGGAAGAGGTATGGCTTGGTTAGATACAGGAACTCACGATAGTCTATTAGAAGCATCTAATTTTATTGCAACAATAGAAAAACGACAAGGACTAAAAGTATCGTGTATAGAAGAAATAGCATTTAATAACGGTTGGATTTCTAAAGAGCAACTTTTAAGTCTTGCACAACCAATGTCGAAAAACGAATACGGGCAGTACCTTATTCAAATAGCCGAAGACAAAATAAAAGTAATAGAATAAATGAAAATAATTAAAACAATAATACCCGATTTATTAATTATTGAACCAAAAATATTCGAAGATAATAGAGGTTACTTTTTCGAAAGCTATAACCAAAATAATTTTAAAGATGCTGGTTTAAATTATAATTTTTTACAAGATAACGAAAGTAAATCTTCGTTTGGGGTAATTAGAGGGTTACACTTTCAGACAGGGAAATATGCTCAAGCAAAACTAGTTAGAGTTTTACAGGGTAAAGTTTTAGATGTGGCAGTAGATTTGCGAAAAAATTCACCAACATTTAAAAAATGGTTTTCAATAGAATTATCAGGCGATAATAAACTGCAATTATTAATTCCCAGAGGCTTTGCTCATGGTTTTTCAGTTTTATCTGAAAGTGCAGTTTTCTCGTATAAATGCGATAATGTTTACAATAAAGAATCAGAGGGTAGTATAAATTTATTTGACGAAGAACTAGGTATAGATTGGAAGGTAGATAAGAGTAAAGCAATTATTTCGAAAAAAGATTTAGAGTCGCCGACAATAATTAATGCAGGATTTAATTTTTAGAAATAGAATACTATGAAAAATATATTAGTTACAGGATCTTATGGTCAGTTAGGAAGCGATATAAGTTCATTATCGAAAAAATATCCTGAACTTAATTTTTTTTTCACAGATGTTGATACCCTTGATATTTCGAAGAAAGAAGACATTCTTTCATTTTGCACAAAAAACAATATAAACTATCTTATTAATTGTGCAGCATACACAGCGGTAGATAAAGCAGAAGAAGAAACAGAGTTAAATAATTTAATAAATGCGAGTGCCCCTCTTTATTTAAGCGAGGTTTCTAAAACATTAAATATTAAATTAATTCATATCTCGACAGATTACGTGTTTGATGGAAATAATTTTAAACCTTACGTTGAGACAGATAAAACAAATCCAAATTCTGTTTATGGTAAAGCAAAATTAAAGGGCGAAGAAAATTCTCTAAAAAACCCTCAAACAATAATTATTAGAACGTCGTGGCTATATTCTTCGTACGGTAAAAATTTTGTTAAAACAATGCTGAACCTTTCTAAAACTAGAGACGAAATCTCTGTTGTTTTCGATCAGATAGGCACACCAACTTATTCAGCCGATTTAGCACAAACAATAATTGCAATTATTAATAATAATTTTATTCCTGGAATATATAACTTTTCTAACGAAGGAGTTGCAAGTTGGTATGATTTTGCAAAACAAATTTTCGAATACTCCGATATTAGTTGCAAAGTTTATCCTATAGAATCTAAAGATTTTCCTACTCCAGCGAAACGACCTTTCTATAGCGTTCTAAATAAGACTAAAATTAAAGATACATTTAATATTGAAATCCCCAACTGGACAGATAGCCTTAAAGTTTGTTTAAGTAAAATATCTAATTCTTAATAGGAATTCGCTTACGTAACCAAATTTCTTGCTCTATTTTAATTTTTTCGCCTACCTTCATATTATTATTCTTATATAATTTGCTTAATTTCACAGCAAATTTTTGAGATATTTTATACATTGTATCACTTTTCTTAGCTTTGTAAGTATCATTTCCTATTTCAGCTTTTGAGCGTTTTGGTTGAATATATAATAATTGTCCACCTTCTATCCTAGAATTTTTTTCTAAATCGTTATACTTAGGAATTTCCCAAGCCATCATATTAAATTCGTCGGCAATTTTTAAATAAGTATCTCCTTTTTTTGCAATTATATACTCAACCCTATTATATGTTTTTACTTCACGGCCAAAAGGGTTTACTGTAAAGTTATCTACATCTGCTAACTGTTTATTCTTATTTGGTTTTGTTCTTTTTGGCTTTTTATTTTGCTTATTATCAGCAACGAAATCGCCTTTAGGTTTATATCTCTTATCATCAAATTTATATAATTCATTTTCGTCTATTAGCTTAATAAGCAATTGTGGATATTTCGAATTTGTGGCATACCCAGCTTTCTTTAATCCTTTTGCCCAAGCTTTATAATCTGTTGGTTTTAGCTCGAATAAAAATGCATATCGTCTACCATTTACCAAAAAATCAGTATGATCTTTATACGATTGTTTAGCATTCTTATATTTTCTGAAGCATTCATCTTTTGCATCATCGTCTTTGTAAACCTTTTTTCCTGTCCACGTAGAATGACATTTTATCCCAAAATGATTATTTGCATCTGTCGCAAGCATACTATTTCCGTAGCTAGATTCTAGCATTCCTTGCGCTAATGTAATACTTGCAGGAATTCCGCTGCGTTTCATCTCCGAAACAGCAATATCCTTATATTTTTCTATGTATTGCTTGCTTAATTGGGTTTGTGCATTTGCCACAAAAGACGCAATAAATAATGCTATAATAGTTAATTGTATTTTCATATTAAATGATATTTATCTAATTAACAAAACTATTCTATAAACAAATATGTAAATTGCTTTAATACAAAAGATATTAAGATTTAGATGTTGAAAGCAAACTACGACTTTTCTACTACAGTTTTAATTTTATATCCTATAGCAGCAATAAAAACCGACATTATTGGACTTATTAAATTAAAAAATGCATAAGGTAAATACGCAAGTGTAGAAACACCTAAAACTCCTGCTTGAGTTGCTCCACAGGTATTCCAAGGAATTAAAACAGAGGTTACAGTACCCGAATCTTCTAAGGTTCTACTTAAAAGCTGAGGCTGATATCCACGTTCTTTGTAAACGTCTTTAAACATTCGCCCAGGAACTACAATAGAAATATATTGATCCGATGCAGTTACATTAAAAAATATACAAGTTCCAACAGTTGTAGCAACTAACGAAACAGTAGATTTTGCCAACTTAATTACCGACGAAGTAATTTTTTTGAGCATATCGCCAGCATCCATAACGCCACCAAAAACCATTGCCGAAATAATTAGCCAGATTGTATTAAGCATTCCACCCATTCCACTTGTAGAAAACAGTTTATTTATTACATCGCTTTCTGTAGAAATACTAACTGCACCATACATCGCTTTCATGCTTGTAACGTATGCAGCTTTAAGGAAGTTCTGTGTTTCGCCAGAAATTTCGAAAAGTACTTGTGGCTGAAAAATAACAGCAAACAAAACACCCAATAGGGTTCCAACCAAAAGAGCAGGCATTGGCGGCACCTTTTTAATTATTATAACCAATAAAACAATAGGAACAATAAATAAATATGGCGAAATATTAAACTTAGATTCTATTGCCAATAGTACTTCGTTTACATTTGTTTGTGTTTGCGATAATTCTAAATTAAAACCAATTATCAAGAAAATAATTAATGTAATTATTATTGATGGAACAGTGGTTATCATCATATATTTTATGTGAGTAAACAAATCGGTACCAGCCATTGCGGGAGCAAGATTTGTTGTGTCTGATAAAGGCGAAATCTTGTCACCAAAATATGCTCCAGAAATTACTGCTCCAGCAACAATTCCTTCGTTTATTCCTATGGTTGTTCCAATTCCTAAAAGTGCTACACCAATTGTTGCTACTGTAGACCACGAACTACCTGTTGCCAACGAAACCGCAGCACTTATAATTACTGTTGCAACCAAAAATACTTTTGGATTTAATATTTGTAATCCGTAGTAAATCATTGCAGGTACCACACCAGAAATTAACCAAGTTCCTGCTAATGCCCCTATCAATAATAAAATTAACATAGATGGCATTGCTGTGCTTATGTTTTTTATTATTCCGGTGCGGAGCTTGCTCCAAGCATATCCATTTTTATACGAAATTATTGCTGCAATTGCTGCCGAAAGTAAAAGTGCTATTTGGTTTGCACCAGAAAGTGTATCGTCGCCAAAAATAAAAACATTAAACGCCAAAAATACTATTAGAAAAACTAACGGAATAATTGCACTAAATAATGAAACTTGCTTTAGCATTTTGTTTTTTTACAAAGCTAATAAATTATATTATAATGCGAACATTCAACTCTGACAGAGTTAGTAACTAAAATGGCTTGTAGAAATCTGCTGTATAAAACCCACACGAAGGGATTCGTGCGGTAGCTTTTTTGCTTAGGGGTGTGCAACACTACGTCCAAATAATTAAAGCCTGACTATTAAGGTTGATACTTAATTGCTGGCAATTATTTGTTATCATATCTTGTAGTCAGGTTGTGTGATGGCAAAGCATACTCTTTTGTAATTTTTGGTCAAGCGTTGGCTCGTGCGAATTGCAAATGTGTATGGCTTTTGCGTGGGCATTATTTCTTCTTTTTGTTTTCTATTCTTTTTATCACTTTATCAAAATCTGAGGTTATTTTTTGCGTTTTGTTAAACTTTTCATATTCGTTATATGCTTTTTCTTTGGCTTGAATTGCTGATATTGTTCCTTTGCCTGAAAGAACTTTGTATTCGTTAAATGTCAGAAAATTATTTACACTTTCGGCAAATTGTTGCATTGTAAAAGTATTTCTATTTTCTATAATATTTTCTACATAATCAAAAAATCCTGTAATGCTTCGTTCCAATTTCTTGATTTCCTTTTCGGTTAAATAGTTTTTAGCAATACTTGTATCTGATTTTAAAATACGACCATCAGGCGAATTTTTCCAAGATTTTAAACCCATAAAATCTTTTTCGGCATCGACATTTTTGTATATTATTTCACCTGCTGTTTGACCTGAAATGGCAAAATGGAAACTGTTCTGCACCGTAGCATAAAAATCTTTTGTTGATTGAGAATTTTTATCGTAATCAATACTACATTCCGAAAATATATCGGTGATTTGCTGATATATTCTACGTTCGCTTGTGCGAATAGAACGAACTCGTTCTAAGAGTTCTCTAAAATAATCTTTACCAAAATATTTTCCGTTTTTAAGACGGTCATCATCCATAATAAAGCCTTTAATCATAAACTCACGCAACAAATTAGTTGCCCAAATTCTGAATTGTGTGGCTTGTCCAGAGTTTACTCTATAACCAACCGATATTATAGCATCGAGATTATAATATTTGGTAGGCTTTGCTTGTGTTTTTCCTTCAATAGCACCGTGTTTAGTGGTATGTTCCAAAATGGAACTAACCACATTCTCTTGTAATTCGCCACTCTCAAAAATATTCTTCAAGTGTTTAGTTATGGCTGGGCGTTGAACTCCAAACAAATGTGCAATACGTTCTTGTGTTAACCAAACATTTTCGTTATGAAAAAATATCTCAACTTTCACATCTCCGCTTGGTGCAGTGTAAAGCAAAAACTC
>DAOVTE010000007.1 GCA_030627705.1 Bacteroidales bacterium | reverse complement strand
TTATTTAAAAAACATTTGGTACCTATAAGACCAAGTAGGTCTTTTTCACGTAATGTAGGTAAATACAGTAATAGATTGAGACCAAAAGTAACTAAAAATCAAAGAGATGCAATATGATCTTACCTTAACTTAATGACATTGCACACGAAGGTGGGTATTCAGTTTAGGTATCAAATAAAGTTTACGGTTTTATGGTTTCCTTCCTTCAAGGGAATGTGTAGCTATAAATGATAATCCTGTCAGATTTCAAGAAACCTGACAGGGTTAGAATAAGCTAGCTCTTACTCCATAAATCCAATTACAGCATTGGCAACAGCTCTGGGTTCTGGGGCAAGTGCGTAAATATTTTCTTCGTATTTGCTGTTGTATGGCGAAATGTTTAGCGTTTCTCCGTTCACAACTAATGTGCTGCTTCCACCAGGATCGAAGCCCATAGCTTTTATCATTCCAAACTTCTTCATAATATTTGCCATATCTATGTGGGTTGCTCCAACGGATTCTCGTAATCTACCATTTATTGTAAGCACAGTTAAATTACCTTCTTTATCTAATCCAACTGCAATTTTTGGTCCTCGCATATCGGTGTAATCTAATCGTGCAGCTTGCGTAATTATAGAGAAATTTGTTTTCCAGCCTTCAGTTTTCATATCAATAGCTAAATTACCATTTTCTAGTAACGATGGTCCTGCTTCCACTGCGTGTTCTACGTTTTCTAGTCCGTTAATTCTAATATCTAGCTTTGTGTTCACTTCCCAATTTTTGGGAACTAAATTGCTATCAATAATAAGCGTAATACCAACAGGAATAATTTCTACGGTATCTGCTTTTTGTGTTTTTATAATTTCTTTAATCGTATTTCCTGCTATGCGCACTATGGTTTTGCCATACGATTTAAAACTTTCGCCATCATACATTAAATCAATAAACGCATATTTTGTCGATTCATTAATAGAATTTTGCTCTGTAAATTCCAGAGTCTTATTATTATCAATAATATTAAAACCTTTGTTTAGATTTACTTTACTGATGTCTATTTTGCCATTTTTGTAGATTAATAAGGCAGGCTTATTAAATAATGGAGGCGAAACTACGTTGCCATTAGAAATTAATAAGCCTAATGGCGAACCAATATACGACTCAGAAATTCCAAGCTTACCAACTAGTTCTGCGTTTAAAATATATCCGCCATTCCACGATATTTTTACTTTCTTTTTGTGTGTTTTTTCAAACTCGCTTACAAATTTAGTTACTTTTTTTGTATTATCTACACTAGATTTTGCTACGAACTGCCATTTACCTCCAGCTTTTATATTTGCTTTTGCAAATGCTCCATTCCATGGTAATCCATCATCATAAACTCCACTCACAAATTTGTATTCTACATCTTTTTTTACTGATTTTGATTTTTGTAAATTATCTAAAACTAAACTTATTGGCGAACCATTATTTATTGCGTCTTTTTGTATGGCATTAGAAACGACATCTTTGCCAAGTTTATTTACTAAATTAGTGTATGTGCTCGATTTTAAATTTGTATATAAATCGAAAGCATTTTGAATTGGAGTAGGGTAGGTAAGCGTTGCTCGTAAATGTGCAGGTACAAACTGAATGTATCCAGAACCTTTTTTAATACCTAAAATATTAGACCCAATATTTGTGAAAACTTTACTAATATGAAACCTGTCTATTCCTGCAATATCAGTCATAAACGTAGCATCACGCCTAGTTGTAATTAAAAAACCATTGCATTCAGCAATTTCATTTAATTTCTTTAAAGCAGGTTTTCCAACTTGACCAAAATGTACTCCCAAACTATATTGATCTGTTTCAATAATTCTAATTATTTTGTATTTAAAAAGTAGACTTAATTCAACATCATGAACTTTATCTATATAATTTAGAATGTCTGATTTTAAGGGCCAATTTCCAATTTTATGTTTGGTTGTAAATATATAAATTGGTTTTAGACTTTTGTGTTTAGATTTTATTAACTCTTCATTTAATTCATCTTCTATATGTAAGTTTAGCCTAGCTCTAATCGATTGTAATGCAAAAAAATCTAACTCGTATTTAACGTATCTGCTTGGAAAGTATGCAATTGGGATATTTGTTTTAAGTTTCTCTATTAGAAGATCTCTATTGTCAATTTCAATATTAGAACTAGCCGTTAATTGCGATAGTGCTAATCTCCAATCGGTAAAAAAGTGAGAAGATTGATCTATTTCGTTATTTTCTATAGGTTTAATTACCTTTAAAAATATATAATTTATTAAACCCGAAAATTCTTGTAGCGTGTAATTATAGTAGGGATAATGCTTTGTGTTCCTATGTCTGTATGCAAAAGAGTGGTCATGTTTTATTGTTGATTCCCCTTTCTGATAATAGAAAATATTATCAATAATATTATAGAATTGATTTATCTTTTCTTCACTTATTTTAGTTCTAATTTGTCCTTCAATTATTAATTTTTTTGCATAACTCAGTAGCTTGCCTTTGTTGTTCTGGAATTCTACCCTGAAATAACTAGGGTCTATTAGTGATTTTAAATACCCCAAAAACCCAAGCCTACCGTAACCTGCCAAATACTCTCTGTTTTCGATATTAACAAGAGATTTAAATTCTTTGCTCGAATTATCAAAAGTTTTATTGTAATCGTCAATTAAGGAAATAGCTTTTTGCATATTCTCCTTATTTGGTTTTAATTGTAGATATAATTTGTGTAATATATCTTCAATATTAATTTGTAAAGCCTCTAAACTATATCTGTTTTTTATAACATCTTTATTGTGCTTAATTTCATCAATGTATTGATGAGGAAAAAATACTCTATCGGTTATTTTAGCAACATGTTGTTCGGTAATTTCTTTACCGTCATATTCTATAACTTTTAAACGATTGTCTTCTGGTAAATGCTCGCCAATTACTTCTGCATAAACATTTTCTGGATAATATCTTCTGCAAAAAATTGGAACACCAGTTGCTGCAGCTTCAAGTATTGGTAATCCTCTTCCTTCCGTTTCGCTAGGTAATAGAATAAGCGATGCAATATTGTAAAGTTCAGGAATACCTATAGGTTTTTTAAAATGATTTTTAAATCTCTCTTTATCTAATTCGCTAAATAAAAAGCCTAAATATATTCTGTTTTTAAATTCCTCAGGAATTATATCTAGTAGTTCTTTAAACTGAGTTAATAGTTTTTTATAATAGTTGTATTGCCCAGAAGGAATAGGCCCAGTTACTACTATTGATATTTTTAAATTTGGAGCTTCTCTTAATTTTAGAACAAATTCGGAGTAGTTAAATAATTTATTAATTAATTTAAAACCTACTTCAATATTTTTTCTATGTACTATTCTTGTTGGTTGTAAAAAAATAATATTTTCTTCTAAAAATATATTTTGAGTTTGAGTTTTATTACCGATTAATATGGGACTTTGTTCGCCTGTTTCTATATGGCTATCCTTTATTATGTCTTCAATATTATGGCTTGTTAATGTACTAGTGTAATTAGAGAATATTTTTTCTAATTGTAGAAATGCATTAATATTGTCACGCTTACTATTATTTTGATAATCTGCAATGTCAATTGCAGTTCCAATTTCTGTAACGTTTGCAGGATTGTTGCCAAATTTGTAAATTAACTTTTCTGATTGTTTTCTGTTGATATTTACTGATATCCAAGATCTAGATTCCCAAGGATATAATACTTCAATCTGAGAGAAAAACTCTCCAACATCAGAATTATGAAAAAAGAAATCTCTTGGTCCAGGATTAAGTTTCTTTGTAAGAATATCAGCTTTTCTGTTTCCTCCTTCCCAATAAAAATCGTGATTATTATTTATTACAGGAATTCCTAGATATTCAGAAATTAGCACTGTAGACAATGCAAGCGACACGTTGCCGGGGTTAGAATTAACATTGATTAAATATAAAAGCTTTATATCGTTTTGCTCAATGTATTTTCCTATCTTTTCAGTAATGTCAAATACTTCATCTTTAAATTTAGTTATTAATTTATTGTACTCTTTGCTTCCGCGATGTAATTTTAAGTTAAAAAAACTATTGTACAAACTCCAATCATCAAATCCATTAATATTCGAAATTTCATGTTTTTTTACGTATTTAGGAATTATTTCTTCTGATTCAGGATAAATTTTCCCCGCTATGTAATGAATTTTGGCATTTGGATTTATTTTTTTTAAAGTATTTGTATACTTTGCAACTTCCATTGTAACTCCATCAATACCATAATAAAATGAAATAAAAGCTATACTTTTTGTAATTTCATTTTTAAAACTTTTGAAATCATCGCTAAAAGTATTTGTTGGTAAAGGTTTTTCTTCTTTAAATTGATCAATAAAAAGACCTAAATCGAACCAAGTATTTATTTTCTCGTTTTTTAACGATTTCATCATTTGTGTAACGGTTATTTTTTGCTTCATATGTGTGGAATTTTTTTATTGCCTACGAATTTACCATTTTATTTACTTAATCTTACTATGAATATAAAACTTTGTATTATTTTTGGAATAAATACTTGTTATTGCTTAATTTGAACATATATTAGATAATAATCAAAAAAAAAACATAAAATATTTGATTAGTATAAAGCAATTTAATAAATTTGCGGCTCAATTTTTAAAAAAAAACAATAATATTATGATTGTAATACCAGTTAAAGAAGGTGAAAATATCGAAAGAGCTTTAAAGAGATTCAAAAGAAAATTCGAGAAAACAGGAGTGATAAAAGAACTTAGATTAAGAAAAGCTTATAAAAAACCATCTGTAGCAAACAGAGAAAAAATGATTAAAGCTGTTTATGTACAACAGTTGCGTCAGGCTGAAGCTTAAAAATAGCAAAACATGATATTGTGATACAATCTGTGTGTCACTATTGTAGTATATTTTGTGTAGATTATTTAAATAATCTACATTTTTTTATTAAACAATTTAGTAATCTACAGAAAAATGTGTAATAATTACGTAACCTATATTATAAGTTATTCGTAAAAGACAATACATTTTTTATATATGGGATATAAACAAGATTTCCTTAAATTTCTACAATACGAGAAAAGATTCTCGCAATATACAGTAAAGTCTTATATTACAGACGTGGGGCAATTTTATTCTTTTTTTGATTTAGACTTAAATGAGAATTTATTAAAAAAAATTAATCACCACGATATAAGAGAATGGATATATAGCTTGTCAGAAAATAATATTTCTTCTAAATCAATTAATAGAAAGTTATCTTCATTAAAGAAATTTTATAAATATTTATTAAGAGAAAAATTAATAGATATTAACCCATTTAACAAGATTATATCACCAAAAAAAGAAAAGAACCTACATCAATTTGTCCAAGAAGAGCAAATTTCAGAACTAATAAATAAAAAAGATATTTTTGAGCAATCAAAAAACGAACAAACAGATAGATTAATATTTGGTTTATTATATGGCACAGGAATGCGTATTTCAGAGTTAATTAGCTTAAAAATAGAATCTGTTTTTTTAAAAGAAAATAAAATATTGGTTCTAGGTAAAAGAAATAAAGAAAGGTATATACCGTTATATAAGGAGCTTAATGAAGATGTTTTGCAGTATCTTAAATACAGACAAGGTGTAGATGTGGAACATAATTTTCTTTTAATTACAACAAAAGGTAATAAATTATATCCAAAATACATTTATAGAGTTGTTACAAAGTATTTGTCTTTATATACAACTATAAATAAAAAAAGCCCACATGTGTTGAGGCATAGTTTTGCCACCCACATATTGAACAATGGAGCAGAGTTAAATGCAGTAAAAGAACTACTAGGGCATGCAAATTTATCTGCAACCCAAATATATACACATAATACATTTGAAAAATTAAAATATATATATAAACAAGCTCACCCAAGAGCTTAACTAAAATAGGAGGTACATTTATGAACGTAAAGATTAATTCAATTCATTTTGATGCAGACTTAAAGTTAGAAGGTTTTATTCAAGAAAGAATATCAAAATTGGCAAAACATTATGATAATATTTTATCTGCAGAAGTTTTTCTAAGGCTAGATAAAGATAAACGTAATGAAAATAAGATTGCTGAGATAAAAATCGGAGTGCCTGGTAACGAAATATTTGCAAAAAAACAAAGTAAAAGTTTTGAAGAGTCTACGGTAGAAGTTTTAGACGCGTTAAAGAGGCAATTACAGAAGGATAAAGAGAAATATAAAAAGAGCTAACAAACAATAATATATGAATAAAAAAGCCATGCAATTGTGTATGGCTTTTTTTTTATAAAAAAATAAAAATAAATGCTTGCTATATAAATAAAATATATATACATTTGCAAACTCTTTTTTTAGGGGAAAATTATGCCGATATAGCTCAGTTGGTCAGAGCAGCTGATTTGTAATCAGCAGGTCGACGGTTCGAATCCGCCTATCGGCTCGGAAATAAAACGTTCTAAAATAAAATTGAAAAACTTTTGGGAAGATACCAAAGTGGCCAACTGGGGCGGACTGTAACTCCGCTGACTTAGTCTTCGTAGGTTCGAATCCTGCTCTTCCCACGCTAGAAATTTTAGGCGGGTGTAGCTCAGTTGGTAGAGCTTCAGCCTTCCAAGCTGAAAGTGGCGAGTTCGAGTCTCGTTGCGCGCTGAGAGTTTTTTAGCCGACGTAGCTCAGGGGTAGAGCGTTTCCTTGGTAAGGAAGAGGTCATGGGTTCAATTCCCATTGTTGGCTCTAAATTTTTAAAAACAAATATAAATTAACAAATAAAATCTTATAGTTATGGCTAAAGAAAAATTTGATAGATCGAAACCGCATGTTAACATAGGTACAATTGGTCATGTAGATCATGGTAAAACAACCTTAACAACTGCCATAACTACCGTTTTGGCATCTAAAGGGTTATGTGAAATTAAAGACTTTGACTCTATTGACAATGCTCCAGAAGAAAAAGAGAGAGGTATTACAATTAATACAGCTCACGTTGAGTATGCAACAGAAAATCGTCATTATGCTCACGTAGATTGTCCTGGTCACGCTGATTATGTTAAGAATATGGTAACTGGTGCTGCTCAAATGGACGGTGCTATTCTTGTTGTTGCTGCGACTGATGGTCCTATGCCACAAACAAGAGAGCATATCTTATTAGCTCGTCAGGTAAACGTGCCTAAAATTGTAGTTTTCTTAAACAAAGTTGACATGGTTGACGATGAAGAAATGCTAGAATTAGTAGAAATGGAAGTTCGTGAATTATTAGAATTCTATAAATACGATGGTGATAATACTCCAGTAATTTTAGGTTCTGCTTTAGGTGGACTTAACAACGACGAAAAATGGACTCCTAAAATAATGGAGTTAATGGATGCTGTTGATACTTGGATTCCAATTCCTCCTCGTGATATTGAAAAACCATTCCTTATGCCTGTTGAAGATGTATTCTCTATTACTGGTCGTGGTACAGTTGCAACTGGTAGAATCGAAACCGGTATTGTAAATACAGGAGATGAAATTCATATGATAGGTTTAGGTGCAGCAGGTAAAAAAACTGTTTGTACAGGAGTAGAAATGTTCCGTAAAATTTTAGATAGAGGTGAAGCAGGTGATAACGTTGGTTTGTTACTTCGTGGAGTTGATAAAGAAGAAATTAAACGTGGTATGGTACTAGCTGCTCCAAGTTCAATCATGCCTCATACAAAATTCAAAGCAGAAGTTTATGTTTTGAAAAAAGAAGAGGGTGGTCGTCATACACCATTTCATAATAATTATCGTCCTCAATTTTATTTACGTACACTAGATGTAACGGGTGAAATTAAGCTTCCAGAAGGTGTAGAAATGGTGATGCCTGGTGATAACGTTACTATTGAAGTAAACTTAATCACTCCTGTAGCAATTGACAAAGGATTAAGATTTGCAATTCGTGAAGGTGGTAGAACTGTTGGTGCTGGACAAGTAATAGACATAATAGAATAAATATTAATATAATGTATCGGTAGAATATATTTCTATCGATACTGCATACGGGTGTGGCTCAATTGGCAGAGCAGCGGTCTCCAAAACCGCAGGTTGGGAGTTCGAGTCTCTCCACCCGTGCAAAAAAATAATAATAAAATGTCAAAAATTACACTTTATATAAAAGACGCATATAACGAGTTGCTTCACAAAGTAACATGGCCAACGTGGAAAGATTTACAATCTAGTTCCATAGTTGTTCTTATAGCTTCTTTTATTATTGCTTTTATAATATTTCTAATGGATATATCTTTTGAGAATATTATGAAAATGATTTATGAAATGTTTTATTTTTAGATTTGTTATAAGATGAGCGATTTCGATAAAAAATGGTATGTTCTTAGAGCAGTATCTGGTAAAGAAAATAAGATTAAAGAGTATATTGAGAATGAAATTTCTAAATCTAAGCTTTATGGCGATTATGTATTTCAGGTAATAATTCCTACTGAGAAAGTTTACCAGATAAGAAATGGAAAAAAAATAATTAAAGAAAGAAGTTTTTTTCCAGGTTATATTTTTATTGAAGCGATATTGATAGGTGAGATTATATTTGAATTAAGGTCTTTAACTAATGTTATAGGATTTTTAGGAGCAAAAGATGGAACTCCAGTTCCTCTTAGACCTAGTGAAGTTCAAAGAATGCTTGGTAAAGTTGATGAATTAGCAGAAACTGAACAAGAAATGGAAGTTCCATATATAGTTGGAGAATCAATAAAAGTTATTGACGGTCCGTTTAATGGTTTCAATGGTATTATAGAAGATATCAATGAAGAAAAGAAAAAACTTAAGGTAATGGTTAAAATTTTTGGAAGAAAAACACCATTAGAGTTAAGCTATATGCAAGTAGAAAAAGAATAAATAAACTTTTAGAATAATAAAAAATGGCAAAGCAAGTTGAGGGATTTATAAAATTGCAGATTAAAGGTGGTGCTGCTAACCCTTCTCCACCAGTTGGTCCTGCATTAGGCGCAAAAGGTTTAAATATAATGGACTTTTGTAAACAGTTTAATGGTAGAACTCAAGAGCAAGCGGGTAAAGTTTTACCGGTTGTTATAACAATCTATTCTGATAAATCGTTTGATTTTATTATTAAAACTCCTCCTGCGGCAGTTCAATTATTAGATGCTGCTAAATTAAAATCTGGTTCAGCAGAATCAAATAGAATTAAAGTAGGAAAAGTTACATGGAATCAAGTGAGAGAAATTGCTGAAAATAAGATGAAAGATTTAAACGCTTTCAAAATTGAATCTGCTATGAAAATGGTTGCTGGTACAGCAAGAAGTATGGGAATTAATGTTGAAGGTGAATTTCCTTCAGAGAAATAATTAATTATGGCAAGAATACCAAAGAATAAAAAAGCAGTTATTGATAAAGTAGATGCAAATAAGCTTTATAGCTTAGAAGAAGCATCAGCTTTAGTAAAAGAAATAACTACAACAAAATTTGATGCCTCAGTAGATATGGACGTTAGATTAGGAGTTGATCCTCGTAAAGCTAACCAAATGGTAAGAGGTATTTGTACACTTCCTAATGGTACAGGTAAAAACGTTAGAGTATTAGTACTTTGTACACCTGACAAAGAGGAAGAAGCAAAAGAAGCAGGAGCTGATTATGTTGGACTTGACGAATACGTTGATAAAATTAAAGGCGGTTGGACTGATATAGACGTAATAATTACTATGCCTCAAGTAATGGGTAAAGTTGGACAGTTAGGTCGTGTTTTAGGACCTAGAGGTTTAATGCCAAATCCTAAAAGTGGTACAGTAACTATGGAAATTGCTAAAGCTGTTAACGAAGTTAAAGCTGGTAAAATCGATTTCAAAGTAGATAAATTCGGAATAGTTCATACCTCTGTTGCAAAAGTTTCATTTGCAGGTGATAAAATTTATGAAAATGCTAAAGAATTTTTAGACACAATCATGAAATTGAAACCTACATCTTCAAAAGGTACATATGTACATAGTATATATATGTCATCTACAATGAGTATGGGAATTAAAATAGATCCTAAATCTTTTATATAATATTCTAAATAGAATTTATTATGACACGTGAGGAGAAAACACAAGAAATAGAAAAAATAGTAGAAAGATTAGGAAGTTTTGATCATTTCTATCTAACAGACATTTCTAGTCTAAATGCGGAAGATACATCTGCATTAAGAAGAGAATGCTTCGATAACGGAATACAGTTATTAGTTGTAAAAAATACTCTACTAAAGTTAGCTTTAGATAAAACAGAGGGTGAATACAACGAATTATACGATACTTTAAAAGGAAATACATCTTTGATGTTGTCTGAAACAGGTAACGGTCCTGCTAAAATTATTAAAGAGTTCAGAAAAACAAATGAAAAACCTATCTTAAAAGGTGCATTTGTTGAGCAAGGACTTTATGTAGGAGACGATAAATTAGACTTCCTTGTAAGTATTAAATCTAAAGAAGAATTAATTGGTGATATTATTTCATTATTACAATCTCCAATTAAAAATGTAATGTCTTCATTAGATTCAGGTAAAAACATTTTAGCAGGTGTTGTTAAAACACTTTCCGAAAAATAAATAGTGATTAATAAAAAAAGTAAAATAAATTTTAAAAAATAAAGAAAAATGGCAGATTTAAAGAAACTTGCAGAAGAGTTAGTAAACCTAACTGTTAAAGATGTTAACGAATTAGCTAGCATCCTTAAAGAAGAGTATGGCATAGAGCCAGCTGCTGCTGCTGTTGTAGCAGGTCCTGCTGCAGGTGCTGCAGAAGGTGGTGCTGAAGAACAAACAGAATTTGATGTAATATTAACTTCTGCAGGCGGTGCTAAATTACAAATTGTAAAATTAGTTAAAGAATTAACAGGTTTAGGTCTTAAAGAAGCTAAAGGAATAGTAGATGCTGCTCCTTCAGCAATTAAAGAAGCTGTTTCAAAAGAAGAAGCTGAGCAATTAAAAACTCAATTAGAAGAAGCTGGAGCAGAAGTTGAACTTAAGTAATATTATTTAATATACTCAGATAATAGGTTTGGAGTGTAATACTCTAAGCCTTTTGTCGTTGTTAATTATTATTTTTAATTTGTTCAAAAAAAGCTCAGGAAAATGCTATCTAATAATAAGAGAATTAGTTTTGCTTCTATAAGAAATAAGTTTTTATATCCAGATTTTCTAGAAGTACAATTAAAATCGTTCGAGGATTTCTTTCAGCTTGAATCAACGCAAGAAAATCGAACAGACGAGGGGTTATTTAAAGTTTTCAATGAAAATTTTCCAATAACTGATACTCGAAATAATTTTGTTTTAGAGTTTTTAGACTATTTTGTTGATCCTCCTAGATACTCATTAGATGAGTGTATAGAGAGAGGTCTGACTTATAGCGTGCCTCTAAAAGCAAAATTAAAGCTGTATTGTACAGATCCAGATCATGAGGATTTTGATACTGTAATACAAGACGTATATTTGGGGACAATTCCTTATATGACTCCACGAGGAACTTTCGTTATTAATGGAGCAGAAAGAGTTATTGTATCTCAATTACATCGTTCTCCAGGCGTATTCTTTGGTCAAAGTTTACACCCAAACGGAACAAAATTATATTCAGCAAGAGTAATTCCGTTTAAAGGTTCTTGGATTGAATTTGCTACAGACATTAATAGTGTTATGTATGCGTATATCGATCGTAAAAAGAAATTACCTGTAACTACATTATTACGAGCGATTGGTTTCGAGAGTGATAAAGAAGTTCTAGAAATTTTCAATTTAGCAGAAGAAATAAAAGTTACCAAAACAGGACTTAAAAAAGTAATCGGTCGCAAATTAGCGGCTAGAGTACTAAAATCTTGGACTGAAGATTTTGTAGATGAAGATACTGGTGAAGTAGTAACTATCGAACGTAATGAAGTTATCATAGATCGTGAAACTGTAATAGAAAAGGATCATATCAACGATATAGTTGAGTCTGGTACTAAAACAATTCTTTTACATAAAGACTCGCAAAGTCAAAATGATTTTGCAATAATCTATAATACTTTACAAAAAGATCCTTGTAACTCAGAAAAAGAAGCTGTATTATATATTTATAGACAATTACGTAATTCTGAACCGCCAGATGATGCTACAGCACGTGACGTAATCGATAAATTATTCTTTTCTGATAAACGTTATGATTTAGGAGAAGTTGGAAGATATAGAATAAATAAAAAGTTAGGATTAAATACACCAGTAGAAACAAAAGTCCTTACTAAAGAAGATATAATTGAAATTATTAAATACTTAATTGAGCTAGTTAACTCTAAAACAGATGTTGATGATATTGATCACTTAAGTAATCGTAGAGTAAGAACAGTTGGTGAGCAATTAGCAAATCAATTTGGAGTAGGTTTAGCTCGTATGTCTAGAACAATTCGCGAAAGAATGAACGTTAGAGACAACGAAGTATTTACACCAATAGATTTGATAAATTCAAAAACCTTATCATCTGTAATTAATTCGTTCTTCGGAACTAACCAGTTATCACAATTTATGGATCAAACAAATCCGCTTGCGGAAATGACTCATAAACGACGTTTATCTGCTCTTGGACCAGGTGGTTTATCAAGAGAAAGAGCTGGTTTCGAGGTTCGTGATGTTCACTTTACTCACTACGGAAGACTTTGCCCAATTGAAACTCCTGAGGGACCAAACATTGGACTTATTTCATCTCTTTGTGTATTCGCAAAAATTAATGATTTAGGTTTTATCGAAACTCCATATCGAAAAGTAGAAACAGGTAAAGTTAAATTAGGAAATGAAGATATAGTTTATCTAAGTGCAGAGGAAGAAGAAGAAAGAGTTATTGCGCAAGCAAACGCGATAATAGATGAAGAAGGAAATTTTACTGCACAACGAGTTAAATCGCGTTTTAATGGTGATTTTCCAAATTCTTCTCCAGAAGATATTCATATGATGGATGTTGCTCCTAATCAAATTGCTTCTATTGCTGCGTCGTTAATTCCATTCTTGGAACACGATGATGCCAATCGAGCATTGATGGGATCTAATATGATGCGTCAGGCAGTACCTTTATTAAATCCAGAATCTCCAATTGTAGGAACTGGTATTGAAAAACGTGTTGCCCAAGATTCTCGTATTTTGATTACAGCTGAAACTTCAGGAGTAGTAGATTTTGTTGATGCTAATGAAATTGTAATAACTTATGATGCTACAGACGAAGAAGATTTAGTTAGTTTTAATACAAATGTTAAAACATACAAGTTACCTAAATTTAGAAAAACAAATCAAAATACTATAGTTAATCTTAGACCAATTGTGTCTAAAGGTCAAAAAGTAGTAAAAGGTGAGGTTTTAACAGAAGGGTACGGAACAGAAGACGGAGAGTTAGCTTTAGGAAGAAATCTGAAAGTTGCATTTATGCCTTGGAAAGGTTATAATTTTGAGGATGCAATTGTTATTTCCGAAAGAGTTGTTCGTCAAGATGTGTTTACATCAATTCATATAGATGAGTATCAACTAGAAGTTAGAGACACTAAATTAGGTTTAGAAGAATTAACTTCAGATATTCCAAATATTAGCGAAGAAGCAACAAAAGATTTAGATGAAAATGGTATTATTAGAGTTGGAGCTAACGTAAAACCTGGCGATATTCTAATAGGTAAAATTACACCAAAAGGAGAATCGGATCCATCACCAGAAGAAAAACTTTTAAGAGCAATCTTTGGTGATAAAGCTGGCGATGTAAAAGATGCATCTTTAAAAGCATCTCCTTCTCTTAGGGGAGTTGTAATTAATAAAAAATTATTTGCTAGAGCAATAAAAGACAGAAAGCTAAAAGCAGTAGAAAAACCAATTTTAACTAAAATTGAAGAAGAAGCAAATAAACAAATAACAGTTATTACTTCAACTTTAGTAGAAAAATTATTTTCAGTTGTTAATGGTAAAACTTCACAAGGTGTTAAAGACTTCTTAAGTACAGATGTTATTCCTAAAGGAACTAAGTTTACGTTAAAAATATTACAAGATATTAATTTCGAAAACATAAATCCTGTAAAATGGACAACAGATAAAGTTAAGAATGAACTAATTAAATTAATACTTCATAACTATCATATTAAAATTAAGGAGATTAGAGGAGACGAAAATCGAAAGAAATTTAATATTTCTATAGGAGATGAGCTTCCAGCAGGAATAATAAAATTAGCTAAAGTTTATATTGCTAAGAAAAGACCTGTAAAAGTTGGAGATAAAATGGCTGGACGTCATGGAAATAAGGGGATTGTTGCAAAAATTGTTCGCGACGAGGATATGCCTTATTTAGAAGACGGAACTACTGTTGATATTGTTCTTAATCCTCTTGGTGTACCATCTCGTATGAACCTTGGACAAATTTATGAAACTGTACTTGGTTGGGCTGGTAAAGAATTGGGTTTAAAATTTTCTACTCCAATTTTTGATGGAGCAACACTTGATCAAATTAACGATTATACAGATAAGGCTGATGTACCTAGATATGGTCGTACATATTTATATGATGGCGAAACAGGTGATAAATTTGACCAGCCAGCAACTGTAGGAATTATTTATATGCTGAAACTTGGACATATGGTAGACGACAAAATGCACGCTCGTTCTATTGGTCCATATTCGTTAATTACCCAACAGCCTCTTGGTGGTAAAGCACAATTTGGTGGTCAAAGATTTGGTGAAATGGAAGTTTGGGCAATAGAAGCATTTGGAGCAGCTAATATTTTGCAAGAAATATTAACAATAAAATCTGATGATGTTGTTGGTAGGGCCAAAGCTTACGAAGCTATTGTTAAAGGAGAACCATTTCCAACACCTGGTATACCTGAGTCCCTAAACGTTTTATTAAACGAACTTAGAGGATTAAGCTTAAGCATAGAGTTAGAGTAATATAAATTAGAATGATGAAAATTTCATCATTCTAATATTTTCACAACCATTAATAAATAAATTTATGGCATTTCGAAGAGATAACAAGGTTAGAAGTAGTAATTTTACTAAAATCTCTATCGGTTTAGCTTCTCCTGAAGAAATACTTGAAAAATCAAGTGGAGAGGTACTTAAACCTGAAACAATAAATTATAGAACATATAAACCAGAGAGAGATGGTCTTTTCTGCGAAAGAATTTTTGGTCCTGTTAAGGATTATGAATGTCATTGCGGAAAATATAAAAGAATTAGATATAAAGGTATTGTTTGCGACCGATGTGGAGTTGAAGTAACAGAAAAGAAAGTACGACGTGAAAGAACAGGTCATATAGCTTTAGTTGTTCCAGTTGCACATATTTGGTATTTTAAATCTTTACCAAATAAAATAGGATACTTACTAGGGATACCTACTAAAAAGCTTGATACGATTGTTTATTACGAAAGATATATAGTAATAAACCCAGGTATTAAAGCATCAGAAGAATTAAAATATTTAGATTTTCTTACAGAAGAAGAGTATCTAGATATTATGGAAACTGTTCCTCAAGAGAATCAACATTTAGAAGATTCAGATCCAGATAAATTTATTGCAAAAATGGGAGCCGAGGCAATCAGCGATTTATTATCTAGAGTAGATCTAGATAAATTATCTTTTAATCTTCGTCATAGTGCAAATACAGAAACTTCTCAACAAAGAAAGAACGAAGCGCTTAAACGCTTAACAGTAGTTGAGGCATTTAGAGAATCTAAAGGTAAGAACAAACCAGAATGGATGATACTAAAAGTTGTTCCTGTAATTCCGCCAGAGTTAAGACCGTTAGTTCCTCTTGATGGTGGAAGGTTTGCTGCATCAGATTTAAATGATTTATATAGAAGAGTGATTATCAGAAATAATCGTTTAAAAAGATTAATAGAAATTAAAGCTCCTGAAGTAATTCTTAGAAATGAGAAACGTATGCTTCAAGAAGCTGTAGATTCTTTATTTGATAATTCAAGAAAAGCAAATGCTGTTAAAACCGAATCTAATAGAGCTTTAAAGTCCTTATCAGATAGTTTAAAAGGAAAACAAGGTAGATTTCGTCAAAATTTACTAGGTAAACGTGTAGATTATTCTGCTCGTTCCGTAATTGTTGTTGGACCATCTCTTAAATTGCACGAGTGCGGTATACCAAAAGATATGGCAGCAGAGCTTTACAAGCCTTTTATTATCAGAAAATTACTTGAACGAGGTGTTGTAAAAACAGTAAAATCAGCAAAGAAAATTGTTGATAGAAAAGATGCTGTTGTTTGGGACATTTTAGAAAATATATTAAAAGGACATCCAGTATTATTGAATCGTGCTCCTACTCTTCACAGGCTAGGTATACAAGCTTTCCAACCTAAATTAATCGAAGGAAAAGCAATTCAATTACACCCACTAGTATGTACTGGTTTTAATGCCGATTTCGATGGTGATCAAATGGCTGTACATTTACCTTTAGGAAATGCTGCTATTTTAGAAGCACAATTATTAATGTTAGCTTCTCATAATATTCTAAATCCAGCAAATGGAGCTCCAGTTACTGTTCCATCGCAGGATATGGTTCTAGGCTTATATTATATGACTAAACCTAGAGAAGGCGTTAAGGGCGAAGGCTTTATTTTTTACTCGCCAGAAGAAGCTATTATTGCATACAATGAAGGAGCTGTTGATATTCATGCAAAAGTTAAAGCACGATTATACGATGTTATTGATGGTGAAAGAAAATTACAATTAATAGAAACTACTGTAGGTAGAATTCTTGTTAATGAGATTGTACCTGAAGAAGTAGGATATATTAACGAGTTACTTACAAAGAAATCTTTAAGAGATATTATTGGTAATATTTATAAAATTGCTGGAGTTGCAGTTACTGCTAAATTCCTTGATGATATTAAAGATTTAGGATATCACATGGCATTTAAAGGTGGATTATCTTTTAATTTAAATGATGTAATTATACCAAAAGAGAAAGAGACTCTTGTTGCAGACGGATATGCACAAGTAGAAGAAGTTTGGAATAACTATAACATGGGTTTCATTACAAATAATGAGAGGTACAATCAAATTATTGATATTTGGACTCATACAAATGCAAAACTTACTCAAACATTAATGAAACAAATTAGTACCGATAACCAAGGTTTTAATTCAGTTTATATGATGCTTGATTCAGGAGCAAGGGGTTCTAAAGAACAAATTCGTCAGCTTAGCGGTATGAGGGGTCTTATGGCTAAACCTCAAAAATCTGGAGCAACAGGTGGACAAATTATTGAAAATCCAATTTTATCTAACTTTAAAGAAGGACTTTCTGTATTAGAATACTTTATTTCTACTCACGGTGCTCGTAAAGGTCTTGCGGATACAGCTCTTAAAACGGCTGATGCTGGTTATTTAACTAGAAGACTTGTTGATGTTTCTCAGGATGTAATTATTAGATTAGAAGATTGTGGAACATTAAGAGGATTAGTTGCAACAGCAATTAAGAAAAATGAAGATATTGTAGAAACACTATACGATAGAATTATTGGTAGAACTTGTGTTCATGATATTTTTCATCCAATAACAGGAGACTTAATTGCTAAATCTGGTGATGAGTTAACAGAAGAAATTTCAAAAATAATAGAAGATTCTCCATTAGAACAAGTAGAAATACGTTCGGTATTAACTTGTGAATCTTTAAATGGAGTTTGTACTAAATGTTACGGAAGAAACCTAGCAACTGGAAGAATGGTTGAAAACGGTGAAGCCGTTGGTGTTGTGGCAGCACAATCAATAGGCGAACCAGGAACACAGCTTACACTTAGAACATTCCACGTTGGTGGTACTGCTTCAAATATAACTTCGGATTCAAGCGTAATTTCAAAATATGATGGTATTGCGGAAATAGAAGAGCTTAGAACTGTTAAACACATAGACGAAGAAGATAACTCTTATGATGTAGTTATTGGACGTTTAGCAGAACTTAGAATTCTTGATAAAAATACAGATATAGTTCTTACAACACACACAATTCCTTACGGTTCTAAATTATATATTAATGATGGAGATTCTGTTAAAAAGGACCAATTAATTTGTGATTGGGATCCTTATAATGCAGTAATTATTTCTGAAAAGGATGGAAAAGTTTCTTTCGAAAATGTGATAGAAGGTATTACATTTAAAGAAGAATCTGATGAGCAGACTGGATTTAAAGAAAAAGTTATTATTGAGACTAAGGATAGAACTAAGAATGCAAATATTAGAATTTTAGATAGTAAAAAAGAAATTCTTAAAAACTATAACTTACCTGTAAGTGCACATATTTCTGTAAAAGAAGGTGAAAAAGTTAAAACAGGTCAGATTCTTGTTAAAATTCCTAGAGCAATTGGAAAATCCGGTGATATTACTGGTGGTTTGCCAAGGGTTACAGAATTGTTCGAGGCAAGAAATCCATCTAATCCAGCAGTAGTTGCAGAGATTGATGGAGAAGTAGCTTTCGGTAAAATTAAACGTGGTAATAGAGAGATTATTGTAACTTCTAAAACACAAGAAGTTAAGAAATATCTAGTTTCTTTATCAAAACAAATTTTAGTTCAAGAAAGTGATTACGTTAGGGCTGGTACTCCACTTTCTGATGGAGCAATTACTCCTCAAGATATATTAAGCATTAAAGGACCTACAAAAGTTCAAGAGTATATAGTGAACGAAGTTCAAGAGGTTTACAGATTGCAAGGTGTGAAAATTAATGATAAACACTTTGAGATTATTGTTCGCCAAATGATGAGAAAAGTAGAAATACTTGATCCGGGAGATACTAAATTCTTAGAAAAACAAGTGGTAGATAAATGGTTGTTTATGCAAGAAAATGATTGGATTTTCGATAAACACGTTATCGAAGATGCTGGTGATTCTGCTGCATATAGTGCTGGTGAAATTATAACAAGCAGAAAATTAAGAGATGAAAATTCAATTCTTAAACGTAAAGATAAGAAATTAATAACTGCTAGAGAAGCAATTCCTGCAACATCTGTACAGGTTTTACAGGGAATTACAAAAGCTGCTCTTCAAACAAAGAGTTTTATTTCGGCTGCATCTTTCCAAGAAACAACAAAAATTCTAAACGAAGCTGCTATCAGAGGAAAGGTAGATTATTTAGAAGGTCTTAAAGAGAATGTAATTGTAGGTCATAAAATACCTGCAGGAACAGGAAATAGAGATTTTGATAATTTAATAGTTGGCTCTAAAGAAGAATTTGAAAATTTGACTGGTAATAGTCCTGTTAATATTGATTAATTATGGAAGAAAATAAAAACAGTAATCAAATAAATATAGAGTTAGACGAGGATGTTGCTCAAGGTATATATTCAAATCTTGCTGTAATTACACACTCTAATTCTGAATTTGTAGTAGACTTTGTAAGAGTTATGCCTGGTTTGCCAAAAGCAAAAGTTAAATCTAGAATAGTTTTAACACCAGAACATGCCAAACGATTAATGAGAGCTTTACAAGAGAATGTTTCTAAATTTGAGTCGTTGAATGGTACGATTAAAGAATCTGGAAATGCAGGAAATGCAATGCCAATCAATTTTGGCGGTCCAACTGGTCAAGCTTAAACTTATATTTTATCTATTTAAAGCCTCCTAATTGGAGGCTTTTTTTATTTTATAATTTGGAAAATTATTTGATAGTGTAGTTTAGAACTAAACCAGTAGAATTAGGACCTGTATAAACAGAAATATTTTTCACTTTTTTAGAATTATTATACAATAATTTTCCCATTGTAAAACCAAAAGCTGCACCACCAAGTACATCGCTTGCCCAATGTATATCATCATTTATCCTAGATAAACCAGACAAGCTTGCAATAATATATACAGTTATTGGAATAAAAACCTTGTCATTATACTCTGAGGCAATTATTGTTGCTATTGCAAAAACAGAGGTTGTATGATTAGATGGATAGGATAAAAAAATATTTTTCGGAGGATTTTCAAAAAAACTGATAGAAGGTCCTTCAAAAATACTTGGATTTGGAATTTCATCATGATATGGTCTGTGTCTATTTATTAGTAATTTAGGAACAGAGACAATTAAAGCTGTAACTAAATAGGTTTTTACACCCAACATAGCTGTATTAAAATTTCTATTATTATCAAAAGCTAAACCGTGTAGACCGAGTAAAGCAATACCAGACATTGTGTAAAGTCCACTACCAATGGGTTCGGAAATATTTTTAGAGAGCTTATCTGTTGTTTCTGTTCTGTTTTCTTGAACAAAATCTCTTATTTTTAAATCTTGTGTGTACATTACGTATGACAATCCTGTAAACCCCGCAAATCCAATCCACTGTTTAGGCTTCCATTTTATTGGAGAAATAACAATATCTTTAGTATCAGTAATATATGACTTAAAATATTGCTTATTTATTTTTGTTATTGGAATAGAATCGCTTTGTGAAAACAATGATGTAGAAATAAATACTAAAATGCAAAAAAGAATAATCTTTTTCATATAATGGTTATTTCTCATTTTCCTTCGCTTTATTCCAGACTGTTTCCATTTCGTTAAGCGACATGTCGTGTAAAGATTTTCCCTTGGCAATAGTTTCTTTCTCTAAATAATTAAAGCGTGAAATAAATTTTTGATTTGTTCTTGCTAAAGCATTTTCCGGATCAATATCGTAAAGCCTAGCAGCATTAATTATTGAAAAAAGTAAGTCGCCAAATTCAGCTTCAATATTATCTTGATTATTTTCTATTGGTAGTTCTGCTTTCACTTCGTTAAGTTCTTCGTTTACTTTATCCCAAACTTGCGATTTTTCTTCCCAATCGAAACCTACACCTCTTGCTTTTTCCTGCAAACGGATAGCTTTTACCATAGATGGTAATGATTTTGGAACTCCACCTAAAACAGTTTTTTTCTTCTTCTCTTTAAGCTTTAGAGCTTCCCAATTTTGTAAAACTTCTTCTGCTCCAGATACTTTTACATCTCCGTAAATATGAGGGTGACGGTGAATTAATTTATCGCAAACTCCATTTATTGCATCCGCAATATCGAAGCTTTTTTCTTCTTCGCCAAGTTTTCCGTAGAAAGCCATATGTAGCATTAAATCGCCTAGTTCTTCTTTAATTCCAGATAAATCTTTGCTTGTAATTGCATCTGCAAGTTCGTATGTTTCTTCTATTGTTAGCTTACGTAATGTCTCGAAAGTTTGCTTTTTATCCCACGGACAAAGTTCTCTTAACTCGTCCATTATTATTAATAATCTTTCGAATGCTTTTAATTTTTCTTTCATAAATAGATTTACTCTTTCATTTTTAGGATATTTTCTTCTTTTAGGTCTAGTTTAATAATAATCTCATCAGATAAATCTAAACTAAATAATTGTTTTGCGTCTGCATTGCGAGCTGCAATTTCTAATAAATTTATTGAATTAAATATTGCAACAAGATTTGTCATTGGTACATCTGAATAATTATTAGAAATTATATTAATATTATTTCGTTTAGATTTAATCCAAATTTCGAAAGATTTATCTTCGATTATTTGTTCAAATTCTTCTTTATTGATATTTAAAATTGCATTACCATACGAATCGAAATACAATATCTGACAAATAACCATATCGCCGTTTATGATTGGTGCTTCGGTAAGATATTTTGTGAATTTATCTACTCTCTCGCCAAGATTAGAAATGTTTTTCCCATTAATTAAATCAATAATTACAGGAGAAAACACGTCTAGTTCTGGAAAAGTAGAATTATTTGTGGGTAATTCTATAATAGAATCGGCATCATTAAAAATAATGCCAAATATTCCATTATCATTTCCAATAAAATATTGATTATCTTTTTTTACCAATAATTGTTTAGATTTTTTTGTTAAAACTGAACTTACTGCAATAATATGAATTGTTCCATCGGGGAAATTCTTATAAGTATTTTTTAGTATAAAACCAGCCTCAATATATTCGTGATTTGTAATTTTAGACGTTATCTCAACAAAATTAATATCAATATTATTACCCAAAAAAAAACCTTTTATGGTAGCAGTATAATAATCGCTATTATGCCAATCAGAAGTTAGAGTAACAATATTCATAATTATCAGTAAATGTAATTTCGGCATAAAGTTAAAATAAATATATATAACTTTAGACCTTATTAATTGTAATATTAATTAAAAACAAGAATGACAGAAAAACAATTTATTTTAGAAAATATTGATATAGCTAGTTTTTATGGTCTACGAGACGAAAATATTAATTTATTAAAATCACTTTTTCCAAAAATTAAAATCATAGCAAGAGGAAACAAGATTATAGTAAGCGGAAACGAGCAAGAAATAAATTTTTTCGAGCACGATTTTATATTGCTTTTAGAGCATATAGAAAAATATAATAGTATTGATAAAAAGACAATTAATAATATTGTAAATAAGCTAGGCGATGTTGTTAATTACGACGAAAAAAACACAATAATTTTTGGAAATACTGGCAAAATAATTAAACCAAGAAACGAGAGTCAAAAAAAACTTGTAAGATATTCTAACCAATCTGATTTGCTTTTTGCAATTGGACCAGCAGGTACAGGAAAAACCTATATTGCCATTGCTTTGGCTGTTAAAGCCCTTAAAAATAAATCTGTTAAACGAATTGTTTTAAGCAGACCCGCTGTAGAGGCTGGCGAAGAACTTGGCTTTTTACCTGGTGATTTTAAAGATAAATTAGACCCATATTTGCAACCGTTGTATGATGCCTTATTCGATATGATTCCTAAAGCAAAATTGCAGGAATATTTCGATGATGGTATAATAGAGATTGCTCCACTAGCCTTTATGCGAGGAAGAACTTTAGAAAATTCGTTTGTAATTTTAGACGAGGCTCAAAATGCTACAAATATGCAATTAAAGATGTTCTTAACTAGAATGGGCGAGAGTTCAAAATTTATAGTTACTGGAGATATTACTCAGACAGATTTACCAAAAAATAAAAAGTCTGGGTTGCAATATGCAATTGATATTTTAGACAATGATGATGATATTAAGTTTGTGTTTTTTAATACAGATGACGTAGTTAGACATAAAATAGTAAAAAAAATTATTGAGGCTTATGATTCTAATTAATAATTAGAAAATGAGCAAATTTGATAATTTAGTAAAAGTTAAAGGAACCAGCACATAGGCCTTACCTATAAATATTATATGTAAAATGAAAAACACAGAATACATAAAAGCAATAGAGCAATTATATACAAGCAATAGCAACAAAGAAAATGCTTATGCAATGGCAAAATATATGAAATTTAATTTTGAGTATTACGGAATAAGAAGTCCATTACGCAAAGAACTTCAACGTAAATTTATTGCTGATTATGGTATTCCTGATATTGAAAACATTCTAGAAATTATAAGATTACTTTGGCAAAAAGAAAAACGAGAATTACATTATTCTGCAATGGAAATTCTAGAAAAAAGAATTAATAAACTAGATTCTTCAATTATTGATTTCATAGAATATCTTATATTAAATAATTCGTGGTGGGATTCTATAGATTTTATTTCACCAAAATTAATAGGCTATCTTTTTAAAACTTATCCAGAACTAATTCCAATTTATACAGACAAATGGATAGAATCAGATAATTTTTGGCTGCAACGTTCAGCAATCCTTTTTCAACTAAAATATAAACAAGACACAGATTTTGAATTATTAAAATCAATAATATTAAGATTAAATACTAAAGAAGAATTTTTTATTAGAAAATCTATTGGTTGGGCACTAAGGGAATATTCTAAAACTAACCCAAAAGCTGTAAAAGATTTTATTGAAAATAACGAACTAAAACCATTAAGTGTAAAAGAGGGATTGAAGTTTATTATTAAATCTAAATATTCATGTTAATTAAAATTATTTTTATTCCATAATAGCAAAAATCTTTTTACTTTCTCAAAGTCGTATGATTTGTCTTTCTCTATATACCATGAATCTTGAGTATGAACAATATTCTTATCATTATCTAAGATTACTATAACAGGGAAACCAAACCTTTGAGGATTATCTAACGTTTTTAAAGCTTCTAGATTCTTATTATCTTTACTGTAATTTAAGAAAACTGGAATGTAGTTTGCATTTAATATGGAATCAATTTTTGTTTCTTCGTGCAAATATTTATGCAAGCGGACACACCAAGGACACCAGTTACCACCAATCTGAACATAAATATATTTGTTCTCTATTTTTGCTTTCTTTGATGCCTCTTCAATTTGCATTAACCCATCTAGTTTAGGGTTATAAATAGGTTCTGATCGTTGTGCATTAATGTTAAAAAAACAAAAAACAAATAACACAATAAAAGTAGTCTTTAAATTCATAACAATAAATTAAGATAAGCGATTAATATAAATAATAATTTATTAATTTTGTAATATTACATAATAAACTTATAAAAAATAAAAAAAAATCAATATAGCATACAACTATTTTCGTTGTTGTTTGTCTGTATTAAGCAAACGGTTTAGCATGCTAGATGAAAAAACGCTTATTAGAGAATGTTTAAAACAAAATCAATCAGCCCAAACGGAGTTATATTCTAGCTTTTCAGGTAAAATGTTTGGTATTTGTTTACGTTATGCAAAAAATAGAATGGATGCAGAAGATTTACTGCACGAAGGTTTTTTAAAAGTCCTTACTAATTTAAAAAAGTATAGAGGCGAAGGTTCTTTCGAAGGGTGGATACGACGAATTATGATTAATACATCTATAAATTTTTATAGAACTAAGACATCAAATTTTATGGTGGATATAGACGATATTTTCGATTTAGAAATTTCTGATGTTGATGCTATTTCAAAGATGACTGAAAAAGAACTTATTTCTCAAATTCAAGAATTACCAGATGGTTATAGAATTATTTTTAATATGTATGTAATAGAAGGTTACAAGCATAAAGATATTGCCGAAATACTTAATATCTCTGAAAGCACTTCTAAAACACAATTATTAAAAGCAAAAAAATCTTTACAACAAAAATTAAAAGAAAAATAAACATTAGATGTCTAATTTTGATAAAATATTAAAAGAAAAATTAAGTGGGTATACCGAGGCGCCGCCTTCTTATATTTTAGATAAATTGAAGAATGATTTAATTAAAATTAATTCTCCAAAGAAAATAAATTATACTACATACGGAACAATTGCAGTTGCTAGTATTGCAATTATTTCTGCAATATTATTTTACACTCTTGAAGATAATACTACAATTATTACCGAAAATAATAATACTATAATTAATACCGTTGCGCCAGAAAACAAAACAGAAACTTTAACCAATCAGCCAGAAGAAATAAACAATGCTGTATTTATTAAATCTGCTGAAATAGAATACATATCGGAAAGTAAAAATATTTGTGGACTAGAAATTAATATCAATAAATCTAATTCTAACGGAGAGTGGGTTTATGATAACAATAATTTATCGATTATAAACAACAAAGTTTTTGCAAATAATTATGGTGAATATTATGCAAAATGGGTTAATAAGGTTGATAATCAAATAATGTCAGAGATTACCTATAAACTTAATTTTATTAAACCAATTAAAACATTTGCAGGCGATAATCAAAAAGTTTGTGAAAATACGTGTGAGTTATCTGCACAATCCGGTATCGAAGGTTTTTGGTCTGCATTAAATAATAATTCAAATATAGAAAACTGCAATAAAGCAACTACTCTTGCTAGTACTAGCACATACGGAATAAAAACATTTGTTTGGAATGTAAATAAAGAAAAATGTTATTTGAACGATACAGTAGGCGTAAATTTTATAGAAACACCTCAAAATAAGATTTCTGTTATTGAACCTTATAATTTAGATGATAAATTAATAAAAATAGCTATTACAGATATACGTTCCTACTTCGATTATAAGCTTAGTTTTGATAATAAAACAATAAGCCTTGATAGAGAAATTAATGGCGAAATTGAATTAGTTTTCCATAACGAAGCACATGATATTATATTAGAAGTTACAAATGATATTTGCAAAAATAAAGATGTTCTAGTTTTAGACCCAGAAAGTTTTGATGTCAACATAAATGTGAAAGCATCTACTTGTAATTTAGATAATGGTAAGGCAATAGTATTTATATCAGGAAAAGATAGTTTTAAATATAAATGGAATGATGGTTCAATTGAAAAAGATAGATATAATTTGCAATCTGGTAATTATGAACTTACAGTGATTAAAGATAATATTTATTCTAGAGTATATGACGTTGAAATAAAAGATAGTGGAATTGTAAGAGCAGGTTTTTATCACGAAGAATTAGGCCAGCAAATTGATATGCCATTGTATTTTTATAACAGCTCAACGATTGATGGAGAAATACTTGCAAATAATTCTTCAAAGGTAGAATGGAGTTTTGGGGATAATATTATTTCTCAGCAAATTAACCCAGAACATATTTACAAGACTTCTGGCGATTATATAGTTAAATTGTATGTTACAAGTAATGTTGGATGTGTAGATTCAGCAATTATTAAAGATATAAGTATTTCTGGTTCGTTAATAGACTTACCAAATGTATTTTCACCTAATGGCGATGGAATAAATGATGTTTTTATTCCTAAGACTAAATCGTTAAGTTCATTTTCGTGTATTATTATTAACAATAGTGGCGAAGAAGTTTATAGATGGAATGATCCTATGCAAGGATGGGATGGTAAGCTTAAGTCTGAAAATTATGCTTCTGCGGGTATATATTATTATATTGCAATAGGTATTGGCTTAGATGGAAAACGTTATCAATATAAAAGTTTCTTTTATTTAGTTAAATAGTTTTACAAAACAAAAAATACACGTAATACGTGCATTTTTTGTTTTGGTGAGTTTATTCCTTAATAATCTTTTCAATAATTACACCCTTATCCGTTTTAAGCTTTATAAAGTAAATTCCTTCTGATAGATCTTCTATATTGATATTAAATATAGAATAATGATTACTGTTTGGTATATTATTTATTTTATCTTGCTTAATTAGTTTTCCGTAAATATCACAAATTTCCAGATTATTAATCACAACATTTTTGCTTTCAATGTTTATTATATTAAATGTAGGATTTGGATATATATTTACAAATGTATTTTTTGTTAAACTATATAATCCAGACGAAGATGTGTTTAATGTTTTAATAATTGTGTCTGAACCGCATAAATTACTAACTATTAACACAATATTGTAGATTCCGCTATCTAGATAGGTATGTAATGGGTTTTGAATGTTAGAATTTGTTCCATCTCCAAAATCCCAATAATACGAATCTGCATAAACAGATTGATCCGTAAAATTTATTAATAAGCCATTTAATGAATACGAAAAATCTGCAACTGGATCATTGTCTATTAATGTGATATCTATAGTGTTTGAATTATCATAACAAGAATCTATAGTATATGTAGCATAATAACTACCAACTATATTTGTAACAATACTTTGTGATGTTTGATTTGTTGGGTGCCATAAATATGATGTAGCTCCAGCTGGTGCTGTTAAAATAACAGAATCACCATTGCAAATCTCTGTGCTTCCGCTAACTGTGATGTCTATGCTTGATGGTAAAACGATATCTGCATTAACAGCAACTCTATAACTATTACAAGTTGCCAAACTAATTTCCCAATTATAAAAGTAATAATAATAAGATGTAGGTGTACTAGCGTCACTACCTGTAATAGAAACATCATTACCAATATTATAGGGATAGTTACAATTTGCATTATTTCTGTATAAATTAGGTGAAATAGAGCTTTTTAAAATATAATTACTACCCGCAGGAATATTAAAATCTATATTTATTCGACTTATTCCTATGGGAATATTTATGGTGCGTTGGTCAATTATGACTCCTGCACTATTTTGTAATTCAATAACACGATCTCCTGCTGTACTAGCGTTAACTTCAACAGATATTAAATTTATATCATTTGCACAATCGAAAACTAATCCGTGTTTAAAAGCTGATGTGTAGAATGAACCGCTAGTATTGTTCATAGTGCTTCCTCCATACAAACTTGGTGAAAAAACTACATTTTCGGCATAATATACTGTAGAACTAGAGATATTAGGTGTGATAAAATTATTTCCTGTATCTAAAACATTTGTTGATGTTTGACTGTCGTACCAATAAATGGTTCCAGAACCGTTTGCACTTAGATCTAATTGTCCAGGTGAACAGCGGTGTGCATCAATTACCATAGGTGCTAGCGGAGAGTTAATAGTAATATATCCACTTTTAGTTAATGAATCTGCTCCGTATTGATTTGTACAAACTAATTTAACATTATAAATTCCGTTAGATGCGTATGAATGCGTTGGATTTTGAGCACTAGAATTTGTTCCATCACCAAAATCCCAAGCCCAAGAAGTTGGTGAGTTTATTGATAAATCAGAAAAACTTACTGTTGGCGAGCACGAATTTGTATTAGATACAGAAAATTCTGCTGTTGGAGGCTGAGTTGAGTAATTACATTGCCAGGTCATTTCGAATCCCTGCTTTTCTACACCTTGGTCAGAATGAAAAACAATTGTAATGCTTGATGTACTTGTGTTTATAGTTCCTGGACTACCAGTTGTATTACAATATCTTCCGATTAGAGTCGAGCTTATGTTTGGCCCATCGTAGATATCTATCCAATCATAATCACAACTTGTACCAGAGCCAGCTTCTATATCAAACATTGTGAAATTTATTGTTAGATTATTAGAACCAGCAACTGAAATTATTGTTGTTGCGTCAGAACTTGTCGTATAGTTACCTTGTCCTCCATTATCATATAATACACCAGAACACCCTGTTAGTGTTTGTGTGCTACTATTTGGCATATTAAAATTGCAAGTTTGATTAATATATACGCTGTCTATAGCGCTAGTTGTGTCTGTTGGACTATTAATTGTTAGAGTAACAACTTTCCACCCACTAGATGTATAAGAAATAGTGTGTGGTCCAACAGTATTTGCAGTAGGAATATTTGCGCCAATACCAAAATCCCAATTATATGATATTATTGGTCCACTAGATAGGTTTGTAAATACAATATCGTTACCACCAACACAAGAAGAACCAGGAGTATAAGTAAACAATGAATGTATACAATTTCCAGTAATTGGAATTTTTACTATATAAGGTTTATAATTATGTTTTGAAATCGTGAGCCAAGCATAATTTCCATAAAGTTGATTAGAGATATTTATCACTCCAGAACCTCCTGATAGTTGAACTTCTCCAACAAGCATACCGTCTATCACTAAGGTTGCCAAACCATCTGCAATAGAACTTGTATTTATCGTAAATGTACTATCGTTACAATCAACAGTTGTTTGATGAGTAGCCCCTATTAAAGTAGGTTGCTGCGTCCATATTTTCATTGCAGGATCACCAAAGTAGTGAAAAAGTTCGTGAGTATACGCACTATTACCCCAAGTTTCAACCATTCGAATTAATGCCTGATTTGCAACATCACCCATAGTAAAAATATCAGAATGAGTTGATAGGGTAGGGTTTGATATTCCGCCAGAACCTGTAAAATTTGGAATTAATCCTGGGTTAGACCAAATTGCATCAACGAGTCCTAATGCTAATCCATCGTTATAGCCACTGAAACTAACTTCTGCATGACAAAAAACACCAACTGCTCCTCCATCATTAATACGTAAGAATTTCTCAGAAAAACATTCCGAATCAAGAAATTTGCCGGTTAAACAATTAATGCTAAAAACGACAGGTGTTAAATCACCATTATTTAATGTTCCTAGGTGTGTATTCGTAAAATAAGGGTCTCCCCATAGAGTTACGCCACCATGATCTCTATGAAAAACGTAAAAAACACCATTATTAATATTGTTAATAATATCACTGTAATCGCCATCCCAAGCAAATCCTGGTTTTAATAGATTTGAAGGTAGTGGCTCTCCTGCAGAATAGCTTCCATTATTCCAATTTGTTGGATATACAGAGCTACCTGTAGTATAAACTCTTGAAACATTATAACCTTGTGTATTATTAGTATAGTTTCTTATATCTTCACTTGTTTGAGCAAAACGTCTTTCTGCATAACCTGCTGTAGAAGATTCTTGAAAATATGCGCAGTTAAGAGCGTCTGTATAAAAAGATGCTTGTGTTGGTGGATCTTTTTCGTAATCGATAATTTTATTTACTACATTCATGGCTTCGGAAGGGGATGTAACTGAAATTCTTCCTTTCGCCATATCTGGGTAATAATCGGCTGGGCCGTTCATGCAAACAACATATAAGTCGGATGCAAAATTACCGTAACTTCCTGTTATTAATTTGCCAGGACTTTTATCATGATCGCCAATAATT
>DAOVTE010000171.1 GCA_030627705.1 Bacteroidales bacterium | reverse complement strand
CAAAAAACAATAAACAAATAAAAAACGAAATAGACTAGGAACAAAGAATAGTTTATATCCACACTTTTTTTATTCATAAGCATTTACAATGCTAAAAAAATTACTAATTTTGCAAACTAAATAAGAAACTAAGAATAAATATGGGAAGAGCATTTGAATACAGAAAAGCGTCTAAGATGAAACGTTGGGGAAAAATGTCTACATTATTCCCAAAATTAGCAAAATCTATAACTATTGCAGCAAAAGATGGTGGCCCAGACCCAGATATGAATGCTGCACTTAGAACCGCAATACAGAATGCAAAAGCACAAAATCTTCCTAAGGATAATATTGATAGAGCAATTAAACGAGCCTCAAGTAAAGACCAAGCAGATTTCTCTATTGTAAACTACGAGGGTAAAGGTCCGCACGGAGTACTTATTTTTGTAGAGTGCGCTACAGATAATTCTACCAGAACAGTTGCAAACGTACGTTCGTATTTTAATAAATTAGGCGAAGGATTAGTTCCAACTGGTAGCTTAGAATTTATGTTCGAAAGAAAAGCAGTTTTCGAAATTTCTAAAGAAAAAAATCCAACTATAGATGCAGAAGAAATAGAGCTAGAATTAATAGATTTTGGTTTAGAAGATATTGATGAATCAAACGAAACCATATTTGTTTTTGCCGAATACACCGAATTTGGTAAATTAAATACCGCTTTAGAAGAACGAAAAGTAGAAATAGAAAAATCTGAACTAAAAAGATTTTCAACATCACCAGCAAAATTTAGCCAAGAACAAATAGAAAATATTCAAAAAATTCTAGAAAAACTCGAAGACGACGACGATGTACAAGCTGTGTTTACAAATATGGCTTAAATTTTAGTAAATGAATAAATACATAGTAATAGAAGGAAATATAGGAGCAGGAAAAACGACTCTTGTAGAAGAATTATCCAAAAAATTAAATTACAAAACAATTTTCGAAGAATTTAACGATAATCCATTTCTTAGTAAATTTTATAAAGAGCCAGAAAAATACGCCTTTCATACCGAGATGCACTTTCTATTAGTTAGGTATAATCAGCTTAAAAAATCATTTTCAGAATATCAGAATCAAAACGTTATTTCAGATTATCACATATCAAAATCACTAATATTTTCTAAAAACACATTAAATTTGGCCGAAAATATTCTCTTCGAAAATTATTACAACGCATTGTTCGAGCATACAAAAAAACCAGACTTATACATATATATAAACAAACCTGTAAAAATTGTTGCAGAAAATATACATAAGCGAGGCAGAGAATATGAGAAAGGTATTAAGTCAGAATATTTACAAGCAATTTCCGATAGCTATTTATCATTTATTAAAACAAAATTAGACTTCCCTGTTATTTGTTTAAACACTAATAATATTAATTTCGAAAAAAATGATAACAGAATTAATAAGATAATAGATATCATAACTGAAAATAATACCACTAAAAAATTTAAAACAATAAACCTATAAATTAAATACGAGTATTAAAAAACATATAATAACTAATTGTTTTATGAATATTTTTTATCATATTTGTAGATTATTAGACAAGAATTTATTTATCAAATTAATTAATATAAAATTAAAATGAAAAAAACTAGAATTATTTCTTTAACAGCCTTAGTATTAGCGACTCTAATTATTAGTAGTTGTGGTGGCATAAAAAAGATGAATAAGAATGCTGAGTTAATTTCTTATAAAGTTTCTCCAACTACATTAGAAATGCATGCTGACAGCGTTGAGATTAGAATTTCCGGAACATTTCCTGCAAAATACTTCCATAAAAAAGTGATAGTTGAAGCTGTTCCTGTTATCAAACTTAAATCAGGCGAAAAAGCTTTTAAAATGCAAAAGCTTCAAGGCGAAAGTGTAGAAGATAATAATCCTGTTATTAGCTACGTAAGTGGAGGAAGCTTTTCTTACACAGACAAAATTCCTTATACAGAAGGTATGAGAATTTCTGATCTAGAAATTAGAATTTCTGGTTACCCAGCTGGTAAAGAAGCTGGCAAAATTTCTTTTCCTGCTAAAAAAATAGCCGACGGAGTTATTGCAACCCCTGGTTTATTACAACCAGATGCTAAATCCATATTAGCTAAAGATAAATTCCAAAGAATTATTGCTGATTCTAAATTAGCAGATATTCATTTTGCTATACAACAAGCAAGTATAAAAGGAAAAGAGCTTAAAGCAGAAGATATTAAAGCCTTAGAAGATTATATTAAAGAAGCTAACGAAAATGAAAGAAAAGAATTTACTGGAATTTCCGTTTCTTCTTATGCTTCTCCTGATGGAGCTACAGATTTAAATACCAAATTAGTAGGAAACAGAGCAAAATCTGCAGAAAAATATTTAAACAAAACGTTAAAGAAAGTAGAAGATGCTAAAACAGAAGGTTTTATTTCTCAAACTACTACTCCTGAAGATTGGGACGGTTTTAAAGATTTAATGCAAGATTCAGAGATTGCTGATAAAGACCTTATTTTAAGAGTTCTTTCTATGTACAGCGACGAAGAAGTAAGAGAAAAAGAAATTAAAAATATTTCTAAAGCTTATTTAGAAGTTGCAGACAAAATTTTACCTCAATTACGTAGATCTAAAATTTCTGCTAATATTAATTTAGTTGGTTACTCAGACGAAGAAATTACAAGTATATTTAATCTAAAACCAGACAGCCTAAGCGTAGAAGAGTTATTATACGCAGCTACTTTAACTAAAGATTTAAATCAACAATTAAAAATATACAAAGAGTTTACTAAAGTTTATCCTAACGATTGGAGAGGACCAAACAACGTAGCTTGCACAAACATTAAATTAGGGAAATTAGAAGACGCTAAAAATGCTGTTCACGATGCTAAAAAACTAGACGAATCTAATCCTATTATTATGAATAACTGTGCTGTTGTATATTTATTATCTGGCGACATTACAACTGCAGAAGAAAAATTAAAATCAGCAGCAGGTGCAGGTAAAGAAGTTAATTATAACTTAGGTATTATTAACATTAAAAATGCAAATTATGCAGATGCAGTTAGTTATTTTGGCGATGCTTGTTCTTTTAACGCAGGTCTTGCAAAATTATTAAATGACGATAATGCAGCAGCAGTAAAAGCAGTTGATTGCGCAGATAATAAAGATGATGCAATGAATTTCTACCTAAAAGCAATAGTAGGTGCTAGAGATGGTGATACAGATTTAATGTTTAATAATATTAGAGCAGCTATTAGTAAAGATGCTTCTTTAAGCTCTAAAATTAAAACAGACATGGAATTTGCTAAATATTTCAAAGACGATACATTTACATCAATCGTAAAATAATTGATTATAAATTAATATATAAAGAAGGCTACCTCTAAAAAGAAGTAGCCTTCTTTTGTTTTATATAATAAAATTATGCTAGATCCAAAAAAAGAATTATTCTTATTAATAGATACAAAAATGCCATTTGGCAAGTACAAAGGCAGATTCATATGCGATTTACCAGAACCATACCTAGTTTGGTTTAGAACAAAAGGATTTCCCGAAGGTAAAATTGGCGAATTATTAGCATCTATGTACGAAATAAAACTTAACGGATTAGAGTATTTGTTAGAGCCATTACGAAATAAGTAATTTTTAATCTTCTGTTTGCATAAAACATTTCTATTTTATCAACTAAAATTACATTATCTGAAAGTGTTTTTTTATTTACAGTTAGCTTAATCTTACAATTTATTGTATTATATTTGGTATGTTAAAATAAAACTGGAAACCATGATACAAAAATTAGTATTAATTGTTATTATAAATTTAATAATTACAGTTAGTTTATTTTCTCAGATAGTTGTAGATATTAATACATACACCCCTACACAACTTGTGCAAGATAAACTTTTTAGCGGTTGTAGTACAGCAAGCAATATTAGTTTTCAGGGTGATGCAATGCAAATAGGCTATTTTACAGCAACTGGACCTGGTGCTACAGCACTTGGCTTTCCTTTAAATAATTCTGGAATTATTTTATCTTCTGGTGATACACGAGACGCCTCAGGCCCAAATACATCTGGTTCTACTTCTACAACGTGCCCACCTAATATTCACGACCCTCAATTAGCAACATTAACATCTCCAACTGCTGTAAACGATTGTGCTGTTTTAGAGTTTGATTTTATTCCACAATCCGACACCATAGAATTTAGATATATTTTTGCCTCTGAGGAATACCCCGAATTCGTAAACAGTACCTATAATGATGCTTTTGGTTTTTTTATTACAGGACCAAATCCTAATGGAGGAAATTACCTTAATCAAAATATTGCATTAATACCAGGCACAATAGCTCCAGTTACTATTAATAATGTAAATAATGGAACTAGTACTCCTACATCTGGACCATGCGTAAATTGCAACTATTATATTGATAATTCTACTGGCAACTGGCATATAGAATACGATGGTTATACTACAGTATTAACTGCAACTATTATTGTAAATATGTATCAAACATACCATATTAAAATAGCTGTTGGTGATGCTGGTGATAGGGCCTTTGATTCTGCTATACTTATAGAAGAGGTATGGCTTTGGGGAACTAGTAGTACAGAAATACAAGCACCTTCAATTTATGCTTGCGACAGTGCAATTATTAATGGAAATTGGTATTATTCAAATCAAACTGTTATAGATACCATAATAGGATCTTGCGATACTATCGTTATTACAAACCTAACTATTGTCGAAATTGACACAACAGTAACATTATATAATTCTTATATTACATCTAATGAAATTGGTGCAGCATATCAGTGGATAGACTGTGATAGCGGAAACTCAATAATTGCAGGAGAAACAAACCAATTATTTTACCCTACTGTAAGCGGAAATTATGCAGTAATTATTACTAAAAATGGTTGTGTAGATACATCTGCTTGTGTACCAATAACTATTGTTAGTATAGAAAACTTAAACTATGAGTTTGATCTAACTATTTATCCTAATCCAACTAATGGTAATTCGATATTAGAATGCAACTGTATAAATAGTAATACTTCTATATCAATAATTAATGTAATAGGACAAGAGGTATATTTAAACAAAAATGTAGATAATAATAGAGTTCATTTAAACACCAGTATCTTAAATAAAGGAGTATATTTTGTTAAAGTAAATACAGAAAATAGACAAAAAATTATTAAATTAATAAAACAATAGCGTTTATAACGACAAGCAAAATAAAATTAAATAATCTAGTAACATAATCTAGAAATAGATGTCAATAAAATTAGTAGTCTCACTCTTTAGAGTATAATTAAAGTTCCCATATGACATCAAAATAATATTTAATTCAATATAAAAAAAACTGTTCAATAATATGTTTTAAATATCTTAAAGATTACTACATTTACTTCCTTTTATAAAATGTAAAATTAACACACAATATTATGAGTATAAGTCTTATAGGTCAATCAGTTGGAGAGTCGGTTACTCTAAAGCTGAACCAAACATTTGCAATATTAAAAGCAAAAGGCGAACCTGTTATTCATTTGGGTGGCGGCGAGCCAAAAAGTAAAGCACCAATAGATGCAATTACAGCTGCCGCAGCACATTTAAATTCAGGCGAAGTTAGATACGCACCAGTAGATGGTACTATCGAAATGAAAAAAGCCATTATTCGATACACCGATGAGTTTTATCACCGAAGAGTAGAACCGGAAAACATTATTGCTTCAAGCGGTGCAAAACAATCTTTAATGGTTACACTACAAGCAATTCTTAATCCACAAGACGAAGTAATTTTTCCAACACCTTATTGGGTTTCTTACCCAGATATGGTTAAACTTTGTGGTGCAATTCCTGTACCTGTTACACCAGAAGACGGAACGTTTTATCCAAGGTTACAAGATATTGAGCAAAACGTAACTTCCTATACAAAAGCTATTATAATTAATAGTCCTAATAATCCTTCGGGAGCAGTTTATTCAGAAGAATTTATTAAAGACATTGTAGAATTTTGTGAAGAAAAAGGAATTTATTTAATAATGGACGAAATCTATCAACGATTAATTTATGATGGTAGAAAAATCATTAATCCATACGATTACGTAAAAGATCACACCGAAAATTCAAAATTAATTATTATTAATGGAGTTTCTAAAGCTTATGCGATGACCGGTTTTAGAATAGGTTGGGCAGTTGCCAACAAAAAACTTATAGATGTTATGGCAAACATTCAAGGACATCAAACTTCTGGCCCTTCTACCCTATTACAAACTGCTGCTGCTGCTGCAATTAATGGTGTGCAATCTAGCATAGAAAGTCTAAGAATGACATTAGAAAACAACAGAAATGTAATGGTTCAGCAATTAAAAGCATTCGATGGAGTACACGTTTCTCAACCAGATGGTACTTTCTACACTTTTGTAGATTTCTCGCATTACGACAAAGATT
>DAOVTE010000086.1 GCA_030627705.1 Bacteroidales bacterium | reverse complement strand
GTGCTATCGAAGGTGAAACATCATCTGTTCTAGAAAAAAATGATATTAAAATGACAGCTCTCTTAATACGTTCGATAAATTTACCTGCACAAATTAAACAAGCAATCGAAAATAAACTTAAGCAAGAACAAGAAGCTCTTGCATATCAGTTTAAACTAGATAAAGAAAAATCAGAAGCAGAACGTAAAAGAATTGCTGCACAAGGAGAATCAGTTGCTAATAAAATTATTAATAATAGTTTAACACCAAGCCTTCTTAGAATGCGTGGTATAGAAGCAACTTTAGAATTATCTAAATCAGCAAATTCTAAAACTGTAATTATTGGTAGCGGAAAAGACGGTATGCCTTTAATTTTAGGAAACAACTAAATAAAAATAAATTAACATAATACTCACCCTAGATCTTTCACTTATATGGAACGGTTTAGGGTGAATTTTTAAAATAGATTAATAGTATGATTACAAAAGATAAAATAGTTTCGTTAAATTATAGGTTATTCGAAGATTCTGTAAAAGGAAATAAAGTAGAAGAAACTTATGGAAGAGAGCCATTAACATTTATTTATGGCAAAGGAATGATGATACCAAAATTTGAGGAAAACATTACAAACCTAAAAGCAAACGATAAGTTTTCGTTCACATTAAAACCAGCAGAAGCTTATGGAGAAATCACAGCAGAAGCACTTGTAGACATAGATAAAAATATTTTCGAGGTAGATGGAAAAATAGACGAAAGTTTATTAGCCATAGGAAATGCTATACCTATGAAAGATAGTAATGGCGGAAGATTAGACGGTATAGTAAAAGAAGTAACAGCAGATAAAGTAAAAATGGATTTTAACCACCCTATGGCTGGCAAAACACTTTATTTCGAAGGCGAAGTTGTTGAAGTTAGAGATGCAACAGCAGAAGAATTATCACACAGTCATGTTCATGGTGAAGGTGAGCATCATCATCACGATGAAGATCACGAATGTACAGGTTGTGGAAATCACGATCACTAAAAATAAAAAAAACCGTCAATTGACGGTTTTTTTTATTTTAAAAGATCACAGTAAAATATTTTTTATTAAATTTATAAAATATTTAGAATATACAAATTCAATTAATTAATGGATAATTTTATAGTTTCGGCACGTAAATACAGACCCAACACCTTTAAATCTGTTGTAGGGCAAGATTCTATTACATCAACACTTAAGAACTCAATAAAATTAAGCCATTTAGCACACGCATATTTATTTTGTGGCCCCAGAGGTGTAGGCAAAACAACTTGTGCAAGAATTTATGCAAAAACAATAAATTGCCAAAATATTACTGAAGAATTTGAGGCCTGCAACCAGTGCGAATCGTGCAAAGCATTTAATAACTCAAGCTCGTTTAATATTCACGAGTTAGATGCAGCATCTAATAATTCTGTTGATGATATTAGAAATTTAATAGATCAAGTAAGAATTCCACCACAAATTGGTGATTATAGCATATATATTATTGATGAGGTTCATATGCTTTCGCAACAAGCTTTTAATGCATTTCTTAAAACCTTAGAGGAACCCCCTAGACATGCTATTTTTATATTAGCAACTACCGAAAAGCATAAGATTATTCCAACTATATTATCTAGATGTCAGATATTCGATTTTAATAGAATTAAGGTAGACGATATTACAAATCACTTAAAGTTTGTTGCAGAAAAAGAGAAGGTTACAGCAGATGTAAATGCACTTCAGATAATATCACAAAAAGCCGATGGTGCTTTACGAGATGCTCTATCAATGTTCGATCAGATTGTAAGTTTTTCTGGAGATAAAATAACTTACGAAAAGGTTATTGAAAACCTAAACGTATTAGATTATGTATATTATTTTAGATTAGTAGATGCGTTTAAAACACAAAATATTTCAGAGACTCTGTTAATTCTTAATGATATTTTAGATAGAGGATTTAATTTGCATTTCTTTATAAATGGATTAAGCGAGCATCTAAGAAATATATTGGTTTGTAAAGATTCTATAACTATAGATTTATTAGAACTTGGCGAAAAAGCAAAGCAAGAATACCTTAAATATGCAGAAACAACAGATATGAATTTTATCTTTTCTGCTTTATACATATTAAACAAAACAGATATTAATTATAAAGCAAGTACAAACAAACGCCTATTTGTAGAATTAGCATTAATACAAATTTGCAATATTAATAACATTACTGCGAAAACAAGTAACGTTATAACCCCTCAAAAAAAAACTGAAAGACCAAGTAAAGTAAGATCTTCTGTTACTGATAATAAGCAAGTTAGTACTTTCCCAGAAAAAAAAGTTCAGGATAAAGTAGAAGAACCATTAAAAATAGCTAAATCTACACCATCTATTAAAGATGCTATTCTGGGGATAAAAACAGAAAAGAAAGTCGATAATTCTAAAAAGGAATTTCAAGAAAAAATAATTAATGAATTCTCTCAACAAGATTTAGAAAGCGCTTGGAAGAAATATACAAACAATATTAAAACCGATGATCCCGGATTGTTTAATACGCTTTCTACAGGAACTCCCACTCTAAAAGACAATTATCTTATAACATTTGATGTGCTTAATCAATCGCAAATAAATACAATAAACTTAATTAAGAGAGAGTTTACGCTCTCGCTTAAGCAAGATTTAAATAATTCTGAACTAAAGATTGAGATTATTCTAAACACTCAAGAATCTACAGAAAAAAAGCCGTATACCCCCGAAGAAAAGTACGAATATCTTCATAAAAAGAATCCTAAACTAAACAATTTAAGTAAGCAGTTAGATTTAGGAATATCCTAAGAATAGTTTTTTTTGTAAAAGAGTGATTTATCAATTGACTTAAGATTAATATCTATCGAAGCTTTTACACCACTTGCTAATTCCGCAATCGGCACATTTTGGCTTTCTAGCAACACAAACATATCTACCATGCAATATAAGCCAATGGTGAGCAATTGGTAATAATTCTTCGGGTATATATTTCACTAATTGTTTTTCGGTTTCTAGTGGAGTTTTAGAGTTTGCAGACAAACCAATTCGTGCAGAAACCCTGAAAACATGTGTGTCTACAGCCATTGCTGGCTTATTAAAAACAACCGAAATAATTACATTTGCTGTTTTACGACCCACACCTGGGAGTTTTTGTAAGTTATTTATATCAGAAGGAACTTCGCCATTAAAATCTTCTAAAAGCATTTTAGACATTCCTAATAAATGCTTTGCTTTATTATTTGGGTACGAGCAAGTTCTAATAAAAGAAAAAATATTTTCTTGAGTAGAATTTGCCATAACCTCTATGGTAGGGAATTCCTTAAAAAGAGCTTCTGTAATAATATTTACTCGCTTGTCTGTACATTGTGCCGATAAAATAACAGCAACAAGCAGTTCGTACGAATTAGAATAATTAAGTTCGGTTTCGGCAATTGGCATATTATCTTGAAACCATGAAATAATGTTCTTATACCTTTCTTTTTTGGTCATTTGCAATAATTATTAGTTAGAAGACTTGAAATACTTATTTCTAAGTTTTAAAGATACATTTACAAGCAATACTAATATTGGAACCTCTACCAGCGGACCAATTACAGCAGCAAAAGCTTCGCCCGAATTTACTCCAAAAACTGCTATTGCTACAGCTATTGCAAGTTCAAAATTATTGCTTGCTGCAGTAAACGAGATACTTGCAGTTTTTGAATATGTTGCTCCAATCTTTCGTGCCATAAAGAACGAAACAAAAAACATTATCACAAAATAAATTACTAGTGGAATAGCAATCCTAAAAACATCGAATGGTAATTTAATAATATATTCGCCTTTTAGCGAAAACATTACGTAAATTGTAAACAATAATGCAATTAATGTAAGTGGACTAATTTTAGGAATAAACTTATTTTCGTACCATTCTTTACCTTTTAGTCGTGTAAGAAAATACCTTGTAAAGAATCCTAAAATAAACGGAATACCAAGATAGATAAAAACGCTTTTAGCAATTTCTAGCATTGTAATATTTACTTTAAATGACTCTATTCCAAGCCATTCGGGTAAAACTGTAATAAATACAAATGCGTAAACCGAAAAAAAGATTACTTGAAAAATACTATTAAACGCGACTAGACCTGCTGTATATTCTGTGTTTCCTTTTGCTAAATCGCTCCAAATAATTACCATAGCAATACATCTTGCTAATCCAATAATTATTAGTCCAACCATATAGTGCGGATAATCTTGCAGAAAGATAATTGCTAATACAAACATTAAGATTGGACCAATTAACCAATTTTGTATAAGAGATAAGCTAAGTACTTTCCAGTCTTTAAAAATATCGCCAAGTTCCTCGTACTTTACTTTTGCTAAGGGAGGAAACATCATAATAATTAATCCAATAGCAATTGGAATATTTGTAGTTCCTGAACTTAAACTATCCCAAAACACAGGAATATCTGTAAAAACATATCCAGACCCAACCCCAATTATCATTGCTAAAATAATCCACAGACTCAAGAATTTGTCTAGAAACGAAAGTTTGCTAATTGTTCTCACAAGTTTATATTTTTATAAATTTATCAATCGCAATATACAAGAAATAAATACTTATTACTCTTTTGTTAATTGGTTTTAAATTTACTAATCATATATAGTATATACTAAATGAGTTACATAATGTATTTGTAATCTTTGCACGGTAGAGAAGTCTCAGTAAATTTGAACATACATGTTGGTTTTGCACAAAAAACATCTTCAATTTTATCTTAATCTATATACTCGAATTTTGTATAAGGCACTAGAACCTTTGGTATTTTAATTCCTTTTTCGGTTTGGTTATTCTCTAAAATGGAAGCCAAAATTCTAGGTAAAGCAAGTGCGCTACCATTTAATGTGTGAGCAAGTTTAGTTTTCTTTTCGCCTTTTTCTTTAAATCGTAATTTAAGTCTGTTGGCTTGATAAGATTCAAAATTAGAAACAGAGCTAACTTCTAACCATTTTTCTTGAGCTGCAGAAAATACTTCGAAATCGAAAGTTAAGGCCGCTGTAAAACTAGTATCGCCACCGCAAAGACGTAAAACTCTATACGGAAGTTCAAGTTTTTGAATAATGCTTTCTACATAATTTACCATTTCGGTAAGTGTATCGTAAGCTTTATCAGGATGCTGAATTTGTACAATTTCAATTTTATCAAATTGGTGCAATCTGTTTAATCCTCGCACATCGCTACCGTAAGAACCAGCTTCGCGTCTAAAACAAGGAGTGTATGCTGTTTGCTTTACAGGAAAATCTTCGCTAGAAAGAATTACATCTCTGTAAATATTAGTTACAGGAACTTCTGCTGTCGGGATAAGATATAAATTATCTACGCCTACGTGATACATTTGCCCTTCTTTATCTGGTAATTGACCTGTGCCAAAACCAGAATCTTCGTTTACCATTATTGGCGGAATAACTTCGTTGTAGCCAGCTTTTTCAGCCTCATCTAAAAAGAAATTAATTAATGCACGTTGTATTTTTGCACCTTTGCCTTTGTAAACAGGAAATCCTGCGCCTGTAAGTTTATTTCCAAGCTCAAAATCAATAATATCGTATTTTTTTGCAAGTTCCCAATGTGGAACTTTTTCTGTGGCAAAAATTTCTTTGTCTACAGTCTTAAGAATTTCGTTGTCTTCGTCAGATTTTCCCGACTTAACACTTTCGTGAGGTATGTTTGGTAAAAGAACAATTTTACTGTTTAGTTCAGTTTCAACAGAACTTAGATCTTCGCTAAATTGTTTAATGCTTTCTTTTAGAACAACAGTTTTTGCTTTAGCACTATTTGCTTCTTCAATCTTTTTATTCTTAAAAAGAATCCCAATTTCTTTAGAAATAGAATTCATTTCTGCTTGAGCATTATCAGATTGTTGCTTTAGCAATTTTCTTTTATCGTCTAGCGAAATAATTTCGTTGATTATTTCTGAGGCATCAAAATTTTTAATTTTTAATCTCCCTACTACTAAATCGATATTTTCTTTTATAAAACTTACAGTTAACATAACCCTAATTTTAAATTTAAAAAAAATCTCCTACAATTTAGCACATATTAATGTATTAAAAAGAGGAGACTTAAACCTATGAAAACAAAACTTATTCTGTTATTGGATCAACAGATACATAAGATCTGTCGTTAGTTTTTTTAGTAAATACAACTGTACCGTTTACTAATGCAAAAAGAGTATGATCTTTTCCCATTCCAACATTATCTGATGGATGATGCGTAGTACCACGTTGTCTTACTATAATATTACCTGCTATTGCAAGTTGTCCGCCATAAATTTTAACACCTAGACGTTTACTTTCGGATTCTCTACCGTTTTTCGAACTACCGGCTCCTTTTTTATGTGCCATAATTTTAAATTTTTACGTTTAAAAAAAACGTTGTTTTACTTAACTTTAATATCTGAAATTACTAATTCTGTTAAAAATTCTCTGTGACCATTTTTAACTTTATAGCCTTTTCTACGTTTTTTCTTAAAAACGATTGTTTTATCTCCTTTTAAATGAGATACGACTTTAGCGGTAACTTTTGCACCACTTACAGTAGGAGTTCCTATGGAAACTTTTTTGTCGTTATCAATTAATAAGACCTTGTCGAATTCTACAGATGCGCCTTCATCATCGCTTAATCTGTGAACATAGATTTTTTGGTCCTTCTCAACTTTAAACTGCTGTCCTGCTATATCAACTATTGCGTACATTCTAAATTGATTTTAGATTTATAAAAAATTTATTTGGACTGCAAAAGTAGAAAAACTTTAGAGATTTACCAAAGTGTTTGGGTTTTATTTAAAACATAGTTTAGATTCACTTATAATATTTTTGGTAATCATAAAACTACTGTACTGCTACAAGTTTATAAATTGTATTTACAAAGTAACATAAAATTTATATTTAATTATTGCTCTTGGCGAAAAACCGCACTATTAAATCGTGCGACAGCAAGACAAAGAAAACCCAAATGCAAGTTGTTGACAACAATAGTTTTGTTAACTTTGATGATAATCTAAATATAGACTACCGCCTATTATATCAGTTATTGTCAACCATTACGGCAGAAAATCAGAGAATAAAAAGAAAAATTCCAACACCCGCCACAGCACAAATAGCGGATTTGTAAGCCGAACAAGACGTTCTTGTCGCACAAGCCGACCCTCGAAAACCTAAAAATTACAAAAGAGCTATTTTATTTCCATCGCACACAGATAATTTATACCTTTATACTGTAATTAAAAATAGAAATTAATAAATGGGAATATTTCAGAAATCGGTAGTGAATAATCACCTTGCTAATCTTGACAAAGAGCGAATTGATAAAGCATTTGATAAGTTTAATGAAAACTATTCGCCTGCAAAAATATCTGAAATAAAGAAACTAAAAGAAGAAGAATACCAAGATGGATTTTTAAGAGAAATATTTGTCGATATATTTGGTTACACATTAAAACCAGCCGATAACTACGATTTAGCACGAGAATTTAAAAATCAGACAGACGGAAAAAAGGCAGATGGAGCAATATTAAAAGACGGAAAAGCAATTGTAGTTATAGAACTGAAATCTACCAAAACAAAAGATTTAAAAAGTATAACCGAACAAGCATTTAATTACAAAAACAATCAGCCCGACTGTAAATATGTAATAACATCGAATTTTCAGAAACTGCGGTTTTATATCGATTATGCCAACGAATACGAGGAATTTGATTTATTTAATTTGCAAAAACAGGAATTTGAATTGCTGTATTTAATCCTGCACAAGGATAGCATTTTTTCGGATTTACCGCTAAAACTAAAAAACGAAACCAAGTTTCACGAAGAAAATATATCGGATAAACTCTATAAAGATTATTCGAACTACAAACACAAAATTTACAATAATCTTGTAAAAAATAATCCGCAATACGACAAACTAACGCTGTTTAAAAAATCGCAGAAGTTTTTAGATAGATTGCTGTTTGTGTTTTTTGCCGAAGACACAGGATTGGTTCCTCCCAATGCTATTTCTAAAATTATTGAGCAGTGGCAAGCCTTACAAGATTTAGACGAATACAAAACCCTTTACAGTCGTTTTGTTAAATTTTTTGGGCATCTCGACAAGGGACATAAATACAAAACCTACAATTTGCCAGCATATAATGGCGGTTTGTTTGCCCCAGACGAAATTCTCGACAAAGTAAAAATTGACGATGAAATTTTAAAAGACGATGCTTTGCTATTGTCCTCTTACGATTTTAGCACCGAAGTTGACGTAAATATTTTAGGTCATATTTTTGAACATTCGCTCGGCGAAATTGAAGAAATAACTGCCGAAATAGAAGGCACAGCCGAAGATAAAACCAAAAGTAAACGTAAAAAGGACGGTGTTTTTTACACACCCAAATACATTACCCAATACATAGTTGAAAATACTGTTGGTAAACTTTGCACCGAAAAACGTAAGGAATTAAACATTACGGAAATCGAGTTCGACGGCACTTACAAAGCCAAAGCGGGCAAACTATCCGCCAAGGGCAAAAAGCTGTTTAAAACCCTCGAAAGCTATAAAAATTGGCTAATTACTTTAAAGATAATCGACCCTGCCTGTGGCTCTGGTGCGTTTTTGAACCAAGCACTTATATTTTTGATTGACGAACACAAGCAGATTGACGATATTATTGCCGAGCTTACGGGCGAAGCAATGCGACTGTTCGATACCGATAAAGCCATTCTCGAAAACAACCTTTACGGTGTGGATATTAACGAAGAAAGCGTTGAAATTGCTCGCCTTTCGCTTTGGTTACGCACCGCACAAAAAGGCAGGAAACTATCGAACCTAAACGAAAATATTAAATGTGGTAATTCCCTTATTGACGACCCCGAAATAGCAGGAGACAAGGCGTTCCACTGGCAAACAGAATTTCCACAAATATTTACCGAAAAAGAGAAAAAGGCTTGGCATATCACTACTGCAACGCATAATTCGAGATATTCGCAACGAATGTTCGATAATAATGTAAAAGTTGGCAAAGCTGTTTGGATGGAAGATAGTCACGAAAAGCTTATATCAGAAACAATACTTGATATTGTAAAACAAGATAATTTGAATATTATGGCTTTTAATACTTGCGGAGACCATATTCATTTATTACTTGTTTGCGACAAAGAAGAATTGCCAAATATAATAAGAAAAATAAAAGGCAAAACTTCGCAAAAGCTAAAAGAATATTTGGGTATTACCAAAGAAGAAAAATTTACGCTTTGGACACAAAAATATGGTAAAAAAGAAATTGAAACAGAAAAACAATTATGGAATACAGTAGAATACATTCGTAAAAATCGACAAAAACACGAACTACCTACAAACAATGGGTTGCAACCCATTGTCGGAGATACTATACTGCAACCCATTGTCGGAGATACTATACTGGAATCCATTGTCGAAGATGCTATATTACAACAAACATACGAATACGTTTTCCGAACAGAGTATAATGGTGGTTTTGATTGTGTGATTGGTAATCCGCCTTATGTGAGAAGTCGAGGCTCAATGCAAGAAGATGAGAAAATGTATTTTGTTAAAACATACAAAACTATCTCATATCAACCTGATTTATATAAATTGTTTATTGAAAAATCTTTAACCATTCTAAAAAAAGAAGGTCAGCTTTCATTTATAACTCCTTCTGTGTTTTTATCAAATGATTTTGATAAACCATTAAGGAAATTTATTCTTGATGAAAATTATTTAAGAGAAGTGTCAACAAGTGATGAAGATATTTTTGCAGATGCCAGTGTAAAGACTGTTGTTTTTGTTATTGAAAAGAAAGTTAATAACCAGCCTGTATATTTCAATAAAATAGAAAAAGGTAATTTCACTAACAAAAAAGCCTTACCAAAAGAAGTTTTTATAAATCAAGATTATATGATTAATGAAAACATTGATTTAAATTCATTAAGTATTTTAGATAAAATGAATACAGCATCTAAATTAGATAGTTTTTGTGATGTGAAAAATGGAATTAAAGTTAGAAAGGAATTACTATTTACTGATAATTTAGATGATAATTACAAACCTTTCTTGTTAGGTAAGAATATTAATATTTGTTCAATAAATTTTGATACAACATATATTCATTATATTTCTGAAAATGAAAAATTATACACAAATCAAGCATTTAGAAGCAAAGATATTTTTGAACAAGACAAATTAATAGTTAGACAAATATTAGGTAAAAGAATAATTACTGCATTTGATAATAATAATTTCTATACAGACCAAACAACATACGTTGTAAGTAGTAAATCAAAAGAAATTGATTTGAAATATTTACTTTCGATATTTAATTCTAAACTTTTGTATTATTATTTTAAAAATACCTTTTCAGATAATAAGGTAAATTTTCCAAAAGTTAAGAGGTCTCAAATATTAGAATTTCCAATAAAAGTCATTGCTGAACAAACTATATTTATAGAAAAGTCCAACAAAATATTGGACTTAAACAAAAGTCTTCAACAAAAGAAAATCAAGTTTATAAATCGCCTGACAGATAATCTTTTTGCAGCAAAGGGATGTATCCCTTTGAGCAAGAAGTTAAATGCTTTTTATAATTTCGATTTTAAAACATTGATATCTGAACTTAAAAAGAAAAAAGTTGTTTTATCACTCTTACAACAAGACGAGTGGGAAGAATATTTTAACGCCTACAAAACAGAAATTAACAATCTGCAAACTCAAATAAACCAAACCGATAAAGAAATAGACCAAATGGTTTATCAACTCTACGAACTTACCGAAGAAGAAATTAAAATTGTGGAGGGAAGTGTAAAATAAAGAAAATATGAAAGAATTAAGTATAAAAGATGAGTTTAGTGAGTTTTTGCTTTACACTGCACCAAGCGGAGATGTGAAAGTTGAGATATTTTTTCATAACGAAAATGTTTGGTTAACACAAGAACGTATTGCACATTTGTTTGGAGTTCAACGCCC
>DAOVTE010000013.1 GCA_030627705.1 Bacteroidales bacterium | reverse complement strand
TTAAAATATACCTTCTCTATATTTTTATAAGAAATTAGCGACGCAAAATTATTATTTGAGGCAATTACTCTTTCTACATTAAACGAAAGCGATTTGGTTGTAATAGTGACTAATAAGTTTTTACATTTTTGTGCACCAACAGATTTAGGATATTTATTTATTGCACTTTCACAAAGCTCTTTAGAAGTCTTATTATCATATTTATATTTAAAACTTAAACTGTCTTTTGCATTAAATTTACTTCCTCTATTATGATAAAATTTTGCTAAATTGTATGAAATATTTGAAGAGTAAGGAACATTTACAAATGTTTTTTGTAAGTTTTCTAAAGCTTTTTTGTAAAGTTCTTCTTTGTTCGGGTTAACAGAATTCTTATAAACGAAGTTTAATCTTTCTAATTCTATGTTTATTAATGCCGGAAAGTTTTTTTGTTCTAATCGTAGTTTTGTAATTTCTTGATAAACTTTAATAGCATAAAAATGTAGTGATAGTGTATCTATTGTAGAAACTTTTGTGTTTGCAAATTTAAGTGCATTATCAAAATAATAGTTTTCTTTTAATTGAAAATAATCGGCTGGTTTAGATAATGAAACTTCTGTATTATTAAAAAACATAGTCGCTCTGTGTCCTAAAAAATCAAATAAAATAGGATGTAAATTCTCTGTATTTTCACCTTCTACAATTATTGTTTCGAAAAGCGAGATTGCTGTTCGTTTTAAGCTATCAGCATTTTCTAGTGAATGCAAATATTGTTTTATAGTTTCGTCGGCAAGTTTATTTAAGTCCCAAGTTTTTATATCATCCGACGAGAAATTTACAGTTTGCGAGCGGTTTAAGAATTTATATCTGTTGTTTTGATAATACATCCAATACATTTCGCCAAGTACCGATTGCATAATGTTTTTTGTAGGATATTTTGCTGTATTAATTTCTGCTTTTAAGTCGTAAATCGCATTTTCGAAACCATCTTCTTCCATACTAGAAGAGAATTTTGTTTTATAAATAAATGATTTTATTATCTGATTAGAATTATTTGATTTTTTTGCATCAATATAAATTGCCTCAATAATATTAATTGCAGATTTTGGTAAACCTTTGTTTTCTAGGCTATCTACTTTATCCCATTCTTTTGCATAATCATTACCGCCTTTAAGCGATATTGGTTTATCGTCAGGTGTAAAATCACTAACCGAAAATCCGAAAATTGTAATAATTAATAATGCTACTGTAGAAATAAATAGTTTATGTTTCATGTTTTTTAGTTTATAAAGTTGAAAGTTGTAGGTTAAAAGTTACTAGTCGTAATACTTGCAACTTTAAACTTGTAACCTTTAACTAAGTTTTATATATGCTTTTCCTATAGATTTTATAATATCGCTAGATATTACACTTTCTATGCCATATTTTTTTCGTGCAATGTCTCCGGCTAAACCGTGTAAATATACACCAAATTTTGCAGCATTTTCTGAGGAGTATCCTTGAGCTAATAATGATAAAATTATTCCTGTAAGTACATCGCCGCTACCTGCTGTTGCCATTCCTGCATTACCTGTTGTATTAAAATGGCATTTGCCTTTAGGTGTAGAAACAGATGTGTATGCTCCTTTTAGCACGACATAAATTTTATGTTTTGTACTAAATTCTATTTGAGCATATATTCTTTCTGCTGATGTTTTATAGTTCTGTGTAAGTCGCTCAAATTCTTTTGGGTGTGGAGTGATAATACTATTTTCAGGAATTAATTTAAGTAAGTTCTTATTCTCGCTAATAAGGTTAAGTGCATCTGCATCAATTACAATTGGCTGTTTGTGATTTTCTAATAACGATTGCAGAATTTGTTTAGATTTCTCTGTCTTTCCTAAGCCAGAACCTATTCCAATTGCAGAATAATTACCAAAATCTTCTATAGAGTTATCCTCATTATAATAAACCCTACACATTGCTTCGGGTACAGACGTTTGCATAATTTCGTAGCCTGATTTAGGAATGTAAGTGCTTAATAATCCAACTCCAGTTCGCAAACAAGCTTTTGCTGATAAAACTCCTGCACCCATCATCCCATACGAGCCTGTAATTAATAGTGCGTGACCATAGTCCCCTTTATGCGAAAATTTATCGCGCTTTTTTATTAATGGAATTACATCAGCTTTTTTCGTGAAATAAAAATCTGTATCTGTTTTATCAATAAAATCTTTATGTACACCAATATTTATTATGTAGAATTTGCCTGTATATTTATAATTTTCGGCAAACAAAAACGATAATTTAGGGAACTCAAACGTGAAAGTTTTGTTAGCTTTAATAATATTATCAGAAATATTTTTTGAATTGTCCTCACCAAATAATCCAGAAGGAATATCTATTGCGTATACAATATTATTGTTCTCGTTGATATGTTGCACAAGCTTGGCAGATAAATCCTCTAAAGGTCTTGTGAGTCCAGAGCCAAAAAGGCTATCAATAATAAGTTCGTTATTTTCTAATTTTGGGAAATCACTTGCGCTTTTAATTTCTGATACCTTTACAATATTTTGTTTTTTTAACCTTTCTAAATTTATTATAAAATCGTCAGAAAATTTATTGTTTAGATTTAGAATATAAACCTTTACTGTTTTTTTCTTTTCTGCTAGAAGTCTGGCAATAACTAAACCATCGCCGCCGTTGTTTCCTAGTCCAGCAAAAATTATATAATTGTCTGAATTAGACTTCTTAATAATTTTCTTAAAGCAATTAATTGCAGCACGTTCCATTAAATCTATTGATGCAATTGGTTCGTGTTTAATTGTATAATTATCGGCTTCTATAACTTGCGATGTTTTAAATATCTTCATACCACAAAATACTTATTTGATTGATGATAAAGTTAGTAAAGTTTTTTTATTAATAGGTGAAACAATATCCAGAAAAATATCTATGTTGTTAAATATGATTTTACACTGATTAATATCATATAAAATCCTATTAAAATATTAGACATTTATGTAATTTTGAAGATTCAAAAAAAATAGAAATGAAACTGATAAAAGAAATTAAAAAATCAGCAAAGTTAAAAGGCAAAACAATAGTGTTACCTGAGGGTACCGAGGAAAGAACTTTACAAGCTGCTAATGAAATATTAGAAAACGAAATTGCTAAAATTATTCTTTTAGGAGACAAAAATGAGATTAGCAATAAATCTAAAGAATTTGGTTTAGAATATATTTCTAGAGCTACGGTAATAAATCCAAAAGATTCAAACAAAAGAGATGCTTATGCAGATTTAATGGTTGAGATTAGAAAAGCAAAAGGATTAAAGAAGGAAGAGGCGCTTGCATTACTAGATAATCCGTTATTCTTTGCAACCTTAATGGTAAAATATGGCGATGCTGATGGCGAAGTAGCTGGCGCAGACAATTCAACCGGCGATGTTCTACGTCCTGCATTTCAGTATGTAAAAACTTTACCAGGAATATCGGTAGTTTCGGGTGCTTTTATTATGGTTTTAGATAATAAATCGTTTGGCGATAATGGAATAATTGTATTTGCAGATTGCGCTGTACATCCGAATCCAACTGCAAGCGAACTTGCCGAAATTGCAATTGCTACAGCAAAAACTACAAAATCAATAATAGGAATAGAACCTAGAGTTGCAATGTTAAGTTTTTCTACAAAAGGAAGTGCAAAACACGAAATGGTAGATAAAGTTGTAGAAGCTACAAGAATTGCAAAAGAAATGGCTCCCGAATTAAAAATTGATGGAGAATTACAAGCAGATGCAGCAATTGTAGAAGCAATAGGACAGAAAAAAGCTAAAGGAAGTGAAATTGCAGGAAAAGCAAATGTATTAGTTTTCCCTACACTAGAAACAGGAAATATTGCATATAAACTTGTACAGCGAATGGCAGGAGCAGAAGCTATTGGTCCTATTCTACAAGGAATGGCTGCACCAATAAACGATTTATCTAGAGGTTGCTCAAAAGAAGATATTGTAAATATGATTGCTATAACAGCAAATCAAGCATAAAAAATATTATTAATGGATACTATAGTAGAAAAAATAGAAGATTATTCTCTAAATAAAGAGAATGTAACTAAATGTAAAAAGTCAATCTCTAAAGTAGGGATTATTGGTGCAGGTATGGTTGGCAGAAGCATTGCACGAATGGTTAGTAGGAATGGCTTGGATGTAGTTTTTATAGAACTCTCTGCAGATAGAATAAAAAATGCATATGAAGAATTAAGTAAAGATTTGGATAGTATGATTGCCCATTGGGGTATGACAGAATCAGAAAAAAGAGCCATTATTTCTAGGATTTCAAGTTCTACAGAATGTAACGCCTTAATTGATTGTGATATTGTTATAGAAGCAATAAAATCAAAAAGAAGAGAAGAGATTGTTGATGATAGAAAGAAAATATTCAAGAAAATAGAGAATGTGGTTTCTAAAGATACAATAATAGCAACTAACTCTACAACACAAGTTATTACCGAAATGGCTTCAGGACTAAATTATCCTGAAAGATGTTTAAGTTTACATTTTATTTCTATGGAACCAGATGCTAGAATGGTTGAAGTAGTAAAAGGAATTCACACATCTAAAGAAGCATACGATAAAACTAAATATTTTGCAGAATTGCTTAACAAAGAAGTAATTCCAATTAAAGAATATCCAGGTGTAATAAGCACCCGTTTATTTGTTCCTTTAATTAACGAAGCTTGTCAGATTTTAATGCAAGGAATTAGCGAGATGACAGATATTGACAAAACTATGAAAATTGGTTTTGGAACAAGATTAGGACCTTTCGAGATGGCAGATAAAATAGGATTAGATAAAATCTTACGTTGGGCAGAAAATCTTTATGATGAGTTTGGTGACTTAAAATATAAAGCTTCTCCTTTAATTAAAAAACATGTTAGAGCAAATCACCTTGGAAGAGTAAATGGGAAAGGCTTTTACGAGTACGATGATCAAGGAAACAAAACTCCTGTTAAACATCATTACAATTACTAAACTTAGTTAAAGGATAAAGATTTTAAAGTTAAAAAATAAGAAAATGAAAATATTAGTAATAAATAGCGGTAGTTCGTCCATTAAGTATCAGCTATTTGATATGGCAAAAAATATTATACTAGCAAAAGGATTAATTGATAAAGTAGGATTAAAAGGAGCGTCATTAACAAACATTAGAGATGATGGTGATAAAGCCGTATTAAAAGGGGATATTGTTGATCATCAAGCAGGAATTGGATTTGTTCTAGGAGTATTAATTAGTGAAAAACACGGCTCATTAAAATCATTAGAAGAATTAGATGCAATTGGACATAGAGTTGTTCACGGAGCAGAAAAGTTTAATACAAGCGTTCTTATTACTGATGAAGTAATTAAACAAATGGAAAACTGTGTAGATTTAGCACCGTTGCATAATCCTCCAAATTTAAAAGGTATTTATGCTGTAAAAGAAGTGTTACCAGATATTCCACAATGTGGAGTTTTCGATACAGCATTTCATCAAACAATGCCAAAACATTCGTATTTGTATGCACTTCCGTATTCGCTTTACGAAAAATATGGAATTAGAAGATACGGATTTCACGGATCAAGTCATTTATATGTATCGCAAAGAGCAGGCGAAATCTTAAATAAAGACATTAAAGATTTAAAAATTATAACTTGTCATCTTGGTAACGGAGCATCTATTGCTGCAATTAAAGGAGGCAAATCTGTTGATACATCTATGGGAATGACACCTGTAGAAGGACTTATTATGGGAACACGTGCTGGTGATGTTGATGCAGGAGTTCTTACGTATTTAATGAAAAAAGAAGAGATTGGCAGTGATGGTTTAAATACTATTATTAATAAGTTTAGTGGATTAATTGGTATTTCTGGAGTTTCGTCTGATATGCGTGAGATAGAAAATGAGGCAGAAAACAACGAAAGAGCAAAACTTGCATTAGAAATGTTTTCTTATAGAATTAAAAAATATATTGGCTCGTATGCTGCTGCAATGGGTGGTTTAGATACAATTGTTTTTACTGGTGGAGTTGGCGAAAACGGAATTGAAATTAGAAAAGAGATTTGTTCTGGTTTAGAGTTTTTAGGCATTTCCATAGACGATGAAAAAAATAAATCAAGAGGAAAGGAACAAATCATTAGTAAAGACAATTGTAAAGTTAACGTTATGGTTATACCTACTAACGAAGAGCTTGTAATTGCAAAAGATACATTTAGAATTGTAAAAGAGATGAAACTAAATTAACTTAGCCGAATGGAGATTCAAAAGCTTAATACATTTATCGAACTAGCAAAATCTAATAAAATAAAAACGTTAGTTGTTGCTGTTGCTCAAGATTTACATGTACTGCAAGCAGTAGAAAAAGCTGTAAACAATAGTATTATTAAACCAATTTTGGTTGGCGACAAAGATAAAATAACAACAATTTTAAACGAAAACAATATCAATATAAATTCTAAATCTATTATTGATATTAAAGACATAAATAAAGCTGTAGAAAAATCTGTAGAACTAATTAAAGAAGGAAAAGGTGATATTTTAATGAAGGGTTCAATAAGCACAGGTCCATTATTAAAAAAAGTAATTGATAAAGAAAATGGTTTGCTAAAAGGAAGTCTCTTAAGTCATATTGCATTTTTCGAGTCGCCATACTATCATAAATTATTATCAGTAACCGATGCTGCAATGAATGTTTCTCCAGATTTAAACGAAAAAGTTGCAATTATAAACAATGCCGTTGAAGCATACCATAAACTTGGAATTAAAGAGCCTAAAGTTGCAATTATTGCTTCTGTTGAAGTTGTAAATCCCAAAATGGAAGCAACCATTCACGCAAGTTTATTAAATATTATGAATCAACGTAACCAAATAAAAGGTTGCATTATTGATGGTCCACTGGCATTAGATAATGCTATCTCTAAAGAAGCTGCTACACACAAGGGCATAAACAGTAAAGTTGCTGGTGATGTAGATATACTTGTTACTCCAGATATTAATGTTGGAAACGTACTATATAAATCGCTTAACTTTATTGGTGGTGCAGATTCTGCGGCCATAATTATGGGAGCTCAGGTTCCAATTGTGCTTACATCTAGGGCAGATTCAGAGAATACAAAATTTATGTCTATATCATTAGCAGCAGCAATGCAATAGATTATAACTTTAACTTTACTCATTACGAACTTTTAAACTTAAGATAACAGATGGAAGATTATATGGCAAATGTTCATTTTCACGAAGAAATAAGAATATTAGCAATAAACCCCGGATCTACAACAACAAAGATTGCTGTTTACAGAAATGCTAACCCTGTATTTTTAAAAACAATTAAACATAGTTTAGAAGACTTAAAAGATTTCGAAAATATTTCAGATCAATTAACCTACCGTAAAGATCTTATTTGTAAAGAATTAAAAAATGCTGAAATAAAAATTGATTTAATTAGAGCGGTAGTAGGTAGAGGAGGTTTACTAAAGCCAATAGAATCTGGAATATATGAAGTAAACGAACAAATGAAATACGATTTGCAAAATAGTCCTTTCGGAGAACATGCTAGTAATCTAGGGGGATTAATTGCAGACGAAATTGTGAAAAAGCTTACCAAAGCACGTGCTTTTATTGCCGATCCAGTAGTTGTAGATGAATTAGATGATGTAGCAAGAATATCAGGACACCCTGCATTTAGAAGAGTATCTATTTTTCATGCGTTAAACCAAAAAGCTGTTGCAAGAGATCATGCAAAATCTATAATGCAGAAATATGAAGAACTTAACCTTATTGTAGTTCATTTGGGTGGAGGAATTACAATAGGAGCTCATCGCAAAGGTAGAGTTATTGATGTTAATAATGGTTTAGACGGAGAAGGACCATTTTCTCCAGAACGCAGCGGAACTTTACCTGTTGGGCAGTTGGTTACGATGTGTTTCTCTGGAAAATACACAGAGCAAAAAATCAGGAAGATGATTAAAGGTGAGGGTGGTTTAGTAGCATATCTTGGAACTAATAGCGCTTACGAAGTAGAAAAAGCAGTTTTAGAAGGAGATGTAAAATCTAAAACATATTACGAAGCTATGGCATATCAAGTATCTAAATCTATAGGCTCTATGTGCCCTGTTTTAAAAGGAAATATTGATGCTATTTTAATAACAGGTGGAATTGCTCACAGCAAGCTTTTTATTAATTTAGTAATAGAAAGAGTATACAGAATTGCACCTATTCACGTTTATCCTGGTGAAGATGAAATGCGAGCATTAGCACTAAACGGACTTCGCATTATGCGAAACGAAGCAGAATGTAAGATTTATGGATAATTATTAATATCTAAAATAATTTCATACAAGCCTATATTTATAGACTTTCCAAAATATACAGAACTTAATACAAAAAAAAGTTTAGACAATAAGGGTTAATATATTTTCCTCAAACGTATTATACAAATTTACTCTAAAGGACAACTTACTAAGAATGAGTTGTCCTTTTTGTTTTTAATATTATAAGTGCTTATACAATATTATATATCAATTATAAGTTATTTTTTAATAAAAACAAATATATTCCCAACACAAAAAAAAACATTTCTAATATAAACTACGTACTACAAAGTATACTGCCATAAAAAAGATGAGACAACTAAAAATAATAAAGCAAGTAACCAATAGAGAAACTGCTTCTCTAGATAAATATCTTCAAGATATAGGTAAAGTTGATCTTATAACTGCAGAAGAAGAAGTTGAGTTAACAAAAAAAATTAGAGAAGGCGACGAATTAGCATTAAAAAAACTAATTGAAGCAAATCTTAGATTTGTTGTTTCCGTTTCTAAACAATACCAAAATCAAGGTTTAAGTTTACCTGATTTAATTAACGAAGGTAACTTGGGATTAATAAAAGCAGCCAAAAGATTTGACGAAACGAGAGGTTTTAAATTTATTTCGTATGCAGTTTGGTGGATTAGGCAAGCTATTTTACAAGCACTTGCCGAACGATCTAGAATTGTAAGATTACCATTGAATAAAATAGGATCGCTGAATAGAGTTATGCGTACATTAAACAAATTGGAACAAAAGTTAGAAAGAGAACCAACTGCTGAAGAAATTGCAAAAGAATTAAATATTTCACCCAAAGATGTTAAAAATACTTTAAAAATTCAAGGTAAACATTTATCTATGGACGCGCCTCTTACGCTAGGTGAAGAAAGTAGCTTATATGATGTTCTTCAAAGTAAAGACTCTATACAACCAGATAATAAACTAATAAAAGATTCGCTTAAAAAAGAAATAGAGCGCTCATTAACTCTACTTACAACGAGAGAAAGTAATGTTATAGTTTTATATTTTGGTTTGGGAAAAGATTTACCAATGACATTAGAGGAAATAGGCGAAAGACATGAACTAACAAGAGAGAGAGTAAGACAAATAAAAGAGCGTGCTATTCGTCGACTAAAACACACAACAAGGAGTAAAGTTCTAAAATCATACTTATAAAATAAGCCTGTTTGAATAAAGCTTGTTAAATAATCTTAATATACATTATTGCAATTATTATTGTATATAATAATAATTTATATTTGCGCTTAATATTTAAACAATTTATAAAATGAAAAACCTTAACAAAATAATTACAGTCGTTATTCTATCATTATTTGTAAATTTTTCCTTTGCAGGAGAATTAGAGAGTTACAAGATTAAGTTTAAAATCAACGGTATTTCAGATACAATTGTTTATTTAGGTCACCACTATGGCAATAAAAATATTGTTGTAGACACAGCAAATGTAGATAAAAATGGTTCAGGTGTATTTAAAGGCACAAAGAAACTAAATGGAGGAATCTATTTTGTTGTAATGCCATCATTTAATAATAATTTTTTTGAGATTGTTGTAGATAAAGATATGGATTTTTCGTTTGAGACTGACACTGTAAACTTTGTTGAATCTATGAAAATAAAAAGCTCCGAAGAAAATCAAGTTTTTAACGATTACCAGAAGTTTATGATAATAAACAACAAATATTCTGGCGAATTAAGACAAGCACTTATAAAAAATAAATCTAACGCAGACTCAACAAAGTATTACAAAGATAAATCTATTAATTTAGACAAAAAAGTTAAAGATTATTGGGCAAATATACAAGAAAAATATCCAGACTATTTAATTTCTGTAATGATAAGAGCTATGCAAATGGTAGAAGTACCTGAATCTGGAATAGACAAAAATAATCCTAAAAAAGATTCACTTGAAGCCGTTTATGCACATAATTACAGGAAAAATCATTTTTTTGATAACATAGATTTCTCAGACGATAGAATATTGCGAACTCCAATTTTTCACAAGACATTTGAGTATTTTGTAAAAAGAGCTGTTATTCAAACCCCAGACTCATTAATAAAAGCATCACAAAAACTCATTAAACTAGCAGAAGCAAATGATAACCTTTATCGTTATATTGTAATATATATGCTAAATTACTACGAAGAATCTCACCTAATGAATATGGATAAACTCTTTGTTAGTGTTGCCGAAGACTATTATTTATCGGGTAAAGCAGAATGGTCTGATTCTACTTTCATTTCTAAACTAAGTAAAAGAGTTAAAGAAATAAAACCAAATCTGGTTGGTAATCTTGCTAGAGATTTAAAACTTCAAACACCGGATAAAAACTTTGTTAGAATGCACGAAATTGAAGCCGATTATTTAGTATTAATCTTTTGGGAAACAAATTGCGGTCATTGTAAAAAGATTGTACCAAAATTATTTAAAGAATATCAAGAAAAATTAAAATCTAAAAACACAAAAGTATATTCGATATACACCCAAATAGAAGAAGAAGCTTGGACAAATTTTATTGAACACAAAGAATTATACGACGATGGCTGGTATAATGTTTATGACAAATATCGTTTCTCAAATTTCAGATATTATTACGATATTTCATCTACACCAATAATTTATTTGTTAGATTCAGACAAAAAGATTATTGGAAAGCGCTTAACAGTTGAACAAATATCTGATATGATTGATAGACTTAATAAATTTAAAAAGTAATAAAACTTCTTTTATCTATCCTTAATTATTAAACATTTTTAAAGTCAGCGATAGCTTATCGTGAAGTTCTTTTCTAGGAACTATATAATCTAAAAACCCATGTTCTAGCACAAATTCAGATGTTTGAAAACCTTCAGGTAGGTCCTTTCCTATTGTCTCTTTTACAACTCTAGGTCCAGCAAATGCAATTAATGCACCTGGTTCAGAAATATTAATATCTCCCAACATTGCATAAGAAGCTGTAACACCACCAGTTGTAGGGTCAGTCAAAAATGAAATATAAGGTATTTTTGCATCTGCTAGTTGTGTAAGCTTAGCCGATGTTTTTGTCATTTGCATAAGAGAATAAGCCGCTTCCATCATTCTGGCACCACCAGATTTAGAAATTATCATAAGCGGAACTTTTTTATCTATACAATAATCTATCGCGCGCGATATCTTTTCTCCAACAACTGCTCCCATAGAACCTCCAATAAATTCAAAGTTCATAGCAGCAACAACTAAATCTTGTTTATCTACTTTACCATGAAAAGTAGATATCGCATCATTTAATCCTGTTTTTTCTTGAGTAGCTTTTAACCTATCGGAATATTTTTTCGTATCTACAAATTTAAGTGGATCTGCAGACCTAAGTTTTGGATTAAGCTCTATTATCTTTTCTTCCTCATCGAAAATAATATCCATATACATTTTTGCGGAAATTTTCTCATGATAACCACATTCACAAACATTATAATTTTCGTTATGTTCTTGTATTGATACTACATTTTTGCATTTTGGACATTTAAACCAAAGGCCTTCTTTTATCTCTTTTTTATCTTTTGTTTCTGTAGTAATCCCTTTTCTAAATCTGTTAAACCAACCCATAAATCCCTAATTTAATCCTTAATTTAATCTATAAAAAATGAGCGTATAATAATTATTATACGCTACAAATTTAATTAAATTACTTAATTATCAATTTTCTGATATGAAAAAAAAAAAAACTTTATGCTAACAAGTTATAGTACATTAGCAACGATTTATACAATTTAGGTCTTCAAATGCAATTTTTAATCGTTTTATCATAGATTTTTCACCTTCGCGTAACCAAGACCTTGGGTCGTAATGTTTTTTATTTGGCTTATCGTCGCCATCTGGATTACCGATTTGTGCTTGTAAATAATCTTCTTTTTTCTTATAATTTTCTAGTACTCCTTCCCAAAATGCCCATTGAGTATCTGTATCTATATTCATTTTTATAACTCCGTAGCTTATTGCTTCTCTAATTTCTTTTTTAGTAGAGCCCGAACCTCCATGAAAAACAAAATCTACAGGATTTTCTTTAGTATTAAATTTATCTTGAATGTATTTTTGAGAGTTATCTAAAATAACTGGTGTTAATTTTACATTACCACGTTTGTCTACTCCCTGCACATTACCAACAGATGCAGCTATTGTAAACATCTCTGAAACCTCAGATAGTTCTTCGTATGCATATGCAACTTCCGAAGGTTGAGTGTAAAGTTTAGAGCTATCAATATCTGTATTATCAACACCATCTTCTTCTCCACCGGTAACGCCTAGTTCAATTTCTAGAGTCATATCAATATTGCTCATACGCTCTAAATACTTTTTGCTTATAGTAATATTTTCTTCTATTGGTTCTTTAGATAAATCAAGCATATGAGTAGAAATTAGTGGTTTTTCGTATACTTCGAAAAACTCTTCTCCAGCTTCTAAAAGTCCATCTATCCACGGAAGTAGTTTTTTTGCTGCGTGATCAGTATGTAAAATAACAGCTACCCCATAAACTTCTGCCATATGATGAACATGCTGTGCTGCAGAAATAGCACCAGAAATTGCCATTTGCTGCTCGTCGTTTGGTAAACCTTTACCTGCATAAAAATGTGCTCCTCCGTTAGATAATTGAATAATTATTGGCGAATTTACTTCTCTTGCTGCTTCTAGTGCAGCATTTATAGTATCTGTACCAATAACATTAACTGCTGGCAATGCAAATTCATTTTTTTTTGCTATATCAAAAACTAGTTGAACATCTTTTCCTGTTACAACTCCTGGTTCTATTATATCAAATATTTTTTTTGTCATAATATTTTATTTTCATTATAAAATTAATATACACAAAGGTACAAAATTGATTTACTTATTTAAATAGATACTGATGTTTTTTAGAAAGGGTATCCTATTCCAAAGTTTAATTGAAAATCGCTAGTATTGTACTTTCTATTTGACATTATTATTCGCTTATTAATTGGCGCTTGTGGCTCAACTACCTTAACTCCTAAATCTAATCTAAACACAAAAAATGAGAAATCTAGTCTAGCCCCAACACCAGAACCAACTGCAAACTCCCTGTAAAATTTATTAAATTTAAATTCTGAATCTAATCTATCATCGGCTTTATTTATTGACCATATATTCCCTATATCTAAAAACCACGCTCCTTCAACAATCCAAAATAAGTTAAATCTATATTCTAAATTTGTTTCTATTTTAATATCTGATGCTTGAATAGGAACTTGCAAAGTATCTATATATGAACCTGGACCAAGTGTTCTTACTTGCCACGCTCTAATACTATTTGCACCTCCAGAGAAATATTGCTTCTCGAAAGGTAGAGCATTTAGATTTCCATATGGATATCCTATTCCTAAGAATAATCTATAAGCATAATTACTATGTTTATTTATAAAATTTGTATATCTAAAATCGAAGTCGGATTTTACGTATTGTGCATATCTATTATTAAAAAATGTATAATAGTCATTCGTTAATTCATTTTCTAATTTCTTATTCGCAATTTGCAAGATATTACCTGCACTTTCAAGATTTGACCTAAAATACACAAAGTTCTTTTTCTTATTTATTACATTATTTGAATAAATAAAACTATAATTAGAAACTGAGATTAAATGATCGGTATAACTTTCTCTTATATATGGATTTGAAAATGATTTCAGAAAATCTATACTCATTGATCTTAGTTTTACAGAACTAATAACAACAGGATTAACAAAATGGCTTATGTTTTTGCTTGATTTCCATTTATACCCAAAAGACCAATTTGTTAAAACCCTAGTATAATCGGGACGCTGTTGAAAGTTGTAAAGTGCAGAAACTACTGTTTTAGGATGATATTTTTTTACAAACTTTTTTTGGACAAATGGGAAGAAAAATCTAGGTAAAGTGATTTTAGATTCGCCTCCATACTCTTTTGTATTAAATGGTAAATATTCAACTACATTGTTGCTTTCTGAGTTTTTATCAATAATTGTTTGCATTTCTAGAGCAGAACGTAGTTTTAATTCCAATATTTCTGCTCCATTAAACAAACTTTTATTTCTATATAACAAGTTTCCTGCAGCCCCAAAATTTCCAGATGAATTTGTTCCTTCCATCTCTAATGTATAAGATTGTTTGCTAAAAGGCGTAAGTTGTATTTCACAATCTATGAAACCATCTTCAATATTTTTTGGTTCAGCAAATACAATGTTTACAAGTTTATACAATTGCAGGCTTTGTATATGCTTAATTGTAGATTTTACATCATCTAAATTGTAAACAGACTTGTACTCTAAATCTATAAGAGGTGCTATTACAGAAAAATTAATCTTTGAATTTTCAGTCTTAATAAAGTAAATATTTTTAACAAAACTTGTATCTAAACTCTCAAAATATTTTGTGTTCTTTTGTAAAATGTCTTTTAAATTATAATTAGTATTCACATAAATATTTCTAATCTTATATTTCTTATGATTCTGTTTGATTGTGGTTTGATCATAAATTTGTCTTTGAGCTTTCTTAATACCTACGTTTATAGTAACATTTTTTTTTTGTTCATTACTATCTATCTCAAAATAAATATATTCTTTGCTAAAATAATAATACCCTTTTATTTTAAGTAAATTTGTAATTCTAATTCTTTCTTTCTCTAGGATATCTGCATCGTAATTTCTATTGATTTTAATAAGTGAATTATTAGAATCCTCAATTATTATAGGTTTTAGATTATAATCCTCTATGTAATATTTTATAGAAGTAACTGTAAACGGATTATTCAATTTTATTTTAAAAACTACATTTGCTTTTTTTGTTTTGTAAATTGTAGAATCTCCTACATAAGCATTAAAAAATCCCTTATTAATCAAATGTTGTTTAATTTGCTTTGTAGATTTTTCAATTAAATATTCATCATACAAAACAGGTTCTTCACCTACTATTTCTTCTATCTTTTTTTTCCATTTTCTATCTTTACCTCTATTTACAGCATTGAAAGTATAAAGATGAAAACGAAAGAAACCAATTACCTTTCTATTAAGTTTTGGATTTATATAGTTTTTAATCTCATCTATATTAATATTTTTATCTGATTTAATTTCTACTTTATTTAGTAAAAATTTATCATCAGGAATATGCCTAGTAGACTTACAAGCTTGCAACGACAAAACTAATATCAGAACAACAATAATTGTTCGTAAAAGTTTATTTATATTTATAAAATATTTGTTTAACATCTACAATTTGTAAAGTTATGATTAGTAAAAATAAATCTAAGCAAATTAACAGCTTAAAATTAAAAAAATATAGAGATAAGTATAAATTATTTGTTGTAGAAGGCACAAAATTAGTTTTGGAGCTTCTAGAAACCAAATATACATCAGTTAGCGATGTCTATTGCACAGAGAAATGGTTAAATTTATTTTCTGATAAAATTCCCAAAAATACTAGTTATATAATTATTACCGAAAGTGATTTAAAAAAAATAAGCTCATTTATAAGTCAGGAAGGAATTTTAGCAGTTGCAAGAACCAAAGAATTTAATTTAAAACCAGAGATATTAATTAACGAACTTTCTTTAGCTTTAGACAATATACAAGATCCTGGTAATTTAGGCACAATTATTCGAACTGCAGATTGGTTTGGAATAAACAATATTTTGTGCACGCCCAACACTGTAGATTTATACAATCCTAAAGTTATTCAATCTACAATGGGAGCAATTTTTAGAATAAATGTTTTTTATGTTGACTTAGAGCAAGTTTTTAAACATTTAGAAGGACAAGTTAACATTTATGGAACATTGTTAGATGGTGAAAACATTTACGATTCTAAACTATCTAAAAATGGAATAATACTTATGGGAAATGAATCTAAAGGTATATCTAAAGAAAATATTCTACATATTACAAAAAAAATACTAATTCCAAATTATTCGAAAAATTATGTTAAAACCGAATCTTTAAACGCAGCAATTGCTACATCTATAGTTTGTTCTGAATTTAAGAGAAGAAAGTATGATTAATAAAATTTTATATTTTAACAACATCTTTTAATATTTTTTTATAAAAATTATTTATAAAACAAATATATTTATTATTTTTATCTAAAATTATCTAGAACATAAAATGGCCCATTCTAAAGATCTTGAATTTTCTGTAAATTTGTTTAATTCTATGCTAATAGATAACCTTGGATACATATACAGGGGAAGGTTTACCCAAAAAATTACAGATAGTATATTAGCTCTTACTGAATCAAATTTATCTACTAACGAGCAATCTTCTAAAATGAAGAAAAGGGTTTACCTTATTTTAGTAGAAGGATTACAAAATATTACACGTCACCAAGATGATACTGGAAATAACTCTTCTGAAGGTTACGGGATGTTTGTTATACAACGAGAAGACGAAAAATATTACATTACAACAGGTAATCTAATTGAGAAAAAAAGCATTAAACATATTAAAGATTTAATTGATAAAATTAATAGCTTAGAGAAAGAAGAACTTAAAGAATATTACAAACATGTTTTAGAAGAAGGAAGATTATCAGATAAAGGAGGAGCTGGCCTTGGGCTTATAGATATGGCCAAAAAATCTGGCAATAAATTATCTTATGATTTCAAAGACATTAGTGAAAAGCATTCATATTTTTACTTACATACAATTCCTTCTTTAAAAAATGAGCATATTCAACCTACAAATGATAAATCGTTAGCAAATATCATTAATATTCATCAAGTAATTAATGAAAAAGAAATACTAATGATTTCTAATGGTATTTTCAATCAAGATAGTTTAGCTTCGTTATTATCATCTTTAGAAAATCAAATGCATGGTTCTGCGAGCGATCGCAAGCGAATTTATCATATTATTTTTGAGATGTTAGACAATATTGTGAAACATGGTAGCCAACCTGATGGAACAAAATCTGGAAATCCAGGAATATTCTTTATAAGTGAGTATAGTGGTAAGTATTTAGTAACTACAGGTAATTTCATTAAAAATGATGCAATTGATGAATTATCGGGTAAAATTGATCGTATTAATAAAATGTCTGACGAAGAACTGAAAAACAATAAAAAAATAAATTCTTCTAATGTAGTTGATAGCTCAAAATATTGTTTTGGAATTACTGGTTTAAGAAAAAAAAGTAATCAAGACCTAAAATATCACTTTAATAAAGTAGATAATAACTATTCATTTTTTACTTTACAAGTAGAACTATTGTTAAACTAGCACAACATTATTTCAATCTCTACTTTATTAATTGACTTAAAACATTAAGTAACATTCTGAAATAATAAATTAACTATTTTAGTTATAGATTTTCTCACCCTCGATAAGTTTTACCTTATCTTCTTTACTAATAAATTCATCTTCTTCAAAAACAAACTTTTCTTCATTAAATGCAGGTTCTAAATCATCTAGCCAAATAGCTTCTTTATTATATTTTGCAAAAAATGGTTGTGCTAACCAATTTGTGTTTCTTGCTTGCAAGAATTTAAGTACAAATACTTTTTCGCCATTAATTTCATTTATTCCAAGCACTTGAACTTTACCTGGAGCAGCAGACATACTTGGGCCTCTTACAGTTCTAACAACACCAGAAATATTTTTATAAGCATTATTATATATATCTAATGATCTTTCTAGAGTTACAGCAAAATAATCTTGTGCACTTGTATCTCTAGCCAAAAACATATAGTAAGGAATCATACCCATTCTAACTTGTTCTTTCCACATTGTTTCCCATACCTCAGAACTATCATTGATATGTCTCATTATTGGAGATTGTGTTCGTATTTGTGCTCCAGTTGATAAAATATTTTTTACTGCTTTTTTTACAGCATCTGTTTTCATTTCAATAGGATGATTAAAATGTGCCATAAATGATAAATGTATTCCTTTATCTACAACTTTTTTAAACAATGCTAAAATGGCTTCAGAATCTTTATCTGATACAAATTTATAAGGCCAATATGAAAGCGATTTCGAACCAATTCTAATAGTTCTCAAGTTAGGAATATCAGCTTCTATAAGTGGGTTAATATATGCTTCTAGTCTTTTTGCAGACATAACCATTGGATCGCCACCAGTGAATAACACATCTGTAATCTGTTTATTTTGTTGTACATATTTCACAAGCAAATCTGTTTCTCTAGAAGCAAACTTAAGCTCATCTATTCCAACAAATTGTGGCCATCTAAAACAAAAAGTGCAATATGCATGACAGGTTTGTCCATGATTTGGAAAAAACAAAACTGTTTGATCATATTTATGCTGTACACCTGTAAGTTTTATTCCATCTACTTCTGGTATATTATCTTTTTTTTGTCCTGCAGGATGAGGATTCAACTTATATCTAATTTTATTAATTAAATCTCTTAATTCATCTTTAGGCAAATTACTATTTAGAGCATTTTCTACTTTTTTATAATTTTTATCAGAAAGCATTCCTTTTTGAGGGAATACTAATTGAAAAATTGGATCATTTGGTATATTGTTCCAATCTATTAATTCGTCTATAACGTAACTATTTGCTTTAAAAGGCAATACATTACCTACAACTTTAATTGCATTAATTTGTTCTTTTGAAAGTTTATTAATTTGAGTTATTTCTTCAAAATTATTTAAGTTGTATGATTTCATATTCATATTACGAGTATCCTTTATTAATTAAATATTAGTTTGTTTACTATACATGTTTATTGTATTTGTCCAGAAAACAATAAAGCAAAAGGATTACAAAGTTAACAAAAATATTTTAATTAAAAAAACAATAATAATGTTATAATAATTGAAACCACAAGTATAGAAAAGAAGATTATTTGAGCAAATTTATTATGTTCTTTTCTGAGGTTTAAGACTTTTTGACTTAATATCCATTTTATATTATTAGAAAGTCGCAAAAATGAATTGTCGTTTTTCTCAATAAATGTTGTAGCACCTAATTTTATTGCTGAATCTGCAATTTGCATATTTTCTTCTGAAGAAAGCATTAATATTTCTATTTCGCTGTGAATATCCTTCGTTGTTTTAAGAATTTTTATTCCATCTTTTGCTTCGAGATTATTTAGAGTAGTAAGATTATAATCTAGAATTGCAATAGGACAAGAGTGCTTATGTGGTGGATTAGAAAGTATATAGTCTAGAAATTTTTCGCCTGTAGAAAATGTATTAATAATATAACTAGAAGTATTACGAAATTTCTGCTCAAGAACTTTTAAGTATAGTTCATTGTCATCAACTAAGTATAATATCACATTTTCTTCGGCATACCTTTTCATTCGCAACAGTATTTCTTCAAATTTAATGAAATTAATTAATTATTCGCCTTTGTTTTTCTTCTTTTTTGGATTATTTACTTCTATTTTACTTTTATATATCCATTTTCCATCTTCGAAATAATAAGCGTCAAAGGTAAAATCTGGGCCGTAAAATTGATAGTTATTCTTATATATAGATTTTGATGGTGATAAATGGTCAAAAACTATTGCTTTATATTTTTTATCATACTGTAAACTCATTACTGTTTTCGACGAATATTCAAAAAACACTCGTTTTGTTCTTATTTTATTTGTTTTAAAAATTGTTTTTCCGAATTTAGGCCTACCCGATTTTGTAAAAACTAGAACATCAATAATCTTTTTTGTTGTTAGATAGTTATTCCCATCCCAAGCAAGAAGAGTATAGTATTTTTTATCATTATATTTTATTGTTATAATCTGATAATACAAAGCTCCATACCATTGAGAATTACTAAGATTAGCTTTCTCGGGGTTTTGAATTTTATCAGAAATATCATTTAGAGAAAAAACATCTATTGTCTTTTTTGTCTTATTAACATGTTGTATAAAGCCATAATATTTATATGTGCCATCTTTAAATTTAATATTCCAAGTAATTAATCGTAACGTATTATCATCTGAACTTATTATTCCACAATTTTTAATATTAGAATATTTATAATTTATTGAACCATTCTCATTTAATGATCTATTAAAACTTATTAGTATTCTTTTATTTATACTTACTTTCTGCGAGTCTGTTTTGTAATACTTTGTTCCATCAAAAGCAAACAAGCTATCAAACATTTGAGACAAAGAATCTTCATATAAACTAAAACTACTCATTTGTTGTGAGTATAAGTTTATTGATAAAAATGAAAAAACAAATATTAGAGCTATACGAATCATTATTAAAAAACTTTATTAAGATAAAGATATTGTATTTTTACAAAATTTTAAATTTAAAGTAAATTTTATTATTATTGTTGATTAATTAAAAGAAAATGATTCTTATAAAAAAAATATTTCTTGTTCGTTTTATCGCAAGCCTAATTATTGGAGCTGTTGGAGGATATGCTTATTATTATTTTATTGGATGCTCATCTGGCTCGTGCCCATTAACATCAAACCCTGTGATAATGACCTTATACGGTCTAATTTTTGGAGGTGTTTTGGGTTTTAAAAAACGAAAGCAAGCACCTAATAGCTAAACTGATTTTGGAAATTATTATTATTTTGTTAATTTTACAGCATTATAAATTAATGGGGATTAATTTTGTTTAACGCTTACGACTCACCAATATTATTTAATATTGTAGCAATTATTGTTGCTTACTTATTAGGTTCTATACCTTCTTCGGTTTGGATAGGACGTATTTTCTATGGTATAGATATAAGAGAACATGGCAGCGGAAATGCCGGAACAACTAATACATTTAGAGTAATGGGTGTTAAAGCTGGGATTCCTGTATTAATATTCGATGTATTTAAGGGTTGGGCTGCAGTTAAGCTAATTTATTTTTCTAATTATTATATCCCACAATCTGGCGATTATGTAAATATTGAGTTGTTACTTGGTTTGGCTGCGTTAATAGGTCATATTTTTCCTGTTTATGTTGGCTTTAAAGGCGGAAAAGGAGTTGCAACTCTTCTTGGAATAGTTGTAGCTATACATCCATATTCTGCATTAATTTCGGCTGTTATATTTATTATTCTATTATTATCTACTAGATATGTTTCTTTAAGTTCTATGTTGGCAGGTTTTTCTTTTCCAATATTAATTATTGTAATCTTCAAAACCACAACAATATCGCTAATAATATTTTCTTTAATTATTGCTGTTCTACTTTTGTTTACACACCAAAGAAATATCGAAAGACTATTTGCTAAAGAAGAATCTAAAGCTAATCTGAAGATTAAAAAGAAAAAGAAAACTTCTGCATTATTAGTTTAATACATTTTATTTTTAAAATTAGTTATTACTCCTGTTCCTGGTCCATATTCTATTATTATTTTTGCATTTACAAAATCAATTCTTTTTAATAAATTTCCTACAAGTTTATTTGACGCAGAAGCAATAGCTCCAACATTTTTATCTTTTATTAATTCCTTTACAATTACTTTCTTTTCCATTATTAACGCTTTATGCTATTATTGTTTTTTAGTCGATTTTAGTGTAAAAAAATTTAACTATACCTTTTATCTAATGTAAATTTATCAGGATACTTAGCGTTTACATTTTTATACAATGTGCTTATTTGTTTGAATGTTTTGTTTATATCACTACTGTCTTTTATCACAGATTTAACCCCCATTTCTTTTTTCTTATAATCTATATATCCTACTACTATTGGCACATTTGCTCCTTTTGCCATATAATAAAAACCTTTTTTCCAATGGTCTGTTTTAGCCAGATGTCCTTCAGGAGAAAGTACAATATGTAAGTTTTTTGAACTATTGAATAATTCAATTATTTCATTTATAAATTCTTTATTTTTTGAAACAGGTATAGAACCAAAAAAAATAAAAAATAAATTTAACGGAAACCTAAAAAATTCTTTTTTTGATAAAAACTTATAATTAACATCAAATTGCATAAGAAAAAGTTTGCCATAAAAACCATCCCAATAACTAGTGTGTGGAGCAAATATCAATACTGATTTATCAAAATTAGGTAAATCACCTATTATTTTCCAACCAAAAATTCTTAAAATAATTCCAGAAAATGTTTTCATTATTTTTTCTTTAATATGTAATATACATACACGAAATGACGATTAACAAAGCGATTGTATGTTGCAGAATTCTTTGTTCCTGCAAAATTATGAGCCAAATCCCTTAAGAAACTAGGAACCATTTTATTAATTAAAGTTGTTCTTTCAGTAGTAGATAATGTTAGTGATTCGACAACATTATCGGTAATATCCTCTTTTCTTAAAAATTCAAAATTGGCTTTTTCTATTTGATTATGTAATAAATTCATATCATTAGGTTGCCTGAAATCAGCGAATAGTAAAATTCCATCAGGTTTTAAAATCCTATAAGATTCATTCAAAAATTCATCAACTTGAGGATAACGATGCGATGATTCCACATTTAAAACAACATCAAAAGAATTATCTGCAAAAGGTAGTTCTTGGGCATCTGCTTTAACAAATCTATTATTAGTTTCTTTATAATGCTTATTACAAAATTGTATTGCTTTTTTATTCAAATCTGCACCCGTAACAGTTTTTGGAGATAAATACCGATTAACATAAGATAATCCACCACCTCTACCACAACCAACTTCCAAAACATCTTTACCTTTTACATCTACACCTATTGCTGTATGATTGTATAGTTGTATAGAATATCTATTAGGCTCATCTTCTTTGTCTAATTCGATTTTATCATAATTAGATGAATATCCATAGTTCATAAATATGACTTCAGCTTTTTTGTCAATTGTACTAATGTACCAGTACCATATTTTAAAAAAAATATTTTTTAGAACTACTTTCATATTATAATATATTTTATACTATTATTGTTATATAGTCAATTTAAGTTAAAAAATTTAAACAGATAAACCTTTGGTTAATATACCCATCAGACCTTCAAAGTAAGGAGAATATTTATTGTATTTACCTTGCAAGAAAAAAGGTATCTCAAGCCCTTTTAATACCATAATAAACATATCTAACAAAACATTCATATCTTGAATAGCTGTAAATTCATTTGCATCAACACCTTGTTGGATTATCTTTCTTAAGTTCTCTTTCTCCCAATTATCTAATTCAGTTCTTATATCATCAATAAAATCAAAATGTTCAAAGAAATCTGCCTTTAAAGTTTCGTGATAATTAGCAGCTTCATTGAGAACTTCCATTCTCTTAATAAAATATTTCTTCATCTTTCCAGATGCACTTAAATCTGTATTTTCTACAATAGTTGATAATTGATTTTTTAGGCTCACAATCTCTTTATTCACAATCTCTGTAAATAAATCTTCTTTGCTTGCAAAGTGATAATATAACGAGCCTTTAGCTTTTCTTGCAATTTTTGCAATTTCATCCATAGATGTTTTATGGAAGCCAAACCTGCTAAAAAGCTTATTTGCAACGCTTAATATTTTATCTCTTGTATCTTCTGACGCCATAATTCAATATTTCTATTATTTGACTATTTACGTTCTGAAGTTCAAAGAAACATATATATATTTTAATGTGCAATATTTTTTGATATTTTAACATATCTAATAATCATTTGTGCCCATAAAGTGAATTTATCGAAGCCTGTAATAATAAACAAATTAGCATTTAGATGAATTTAATAAATTGGGATAATAAAAAAAGCCTCTGAAAATCAGAAGCTTTTGAAAAAAGCACCCCAAAGCAGGGAATATCAGACTTTATTGTTGAACTTATAGAGAAGTTAATAAGACAGTTAGGCAAAGAATAGTTAAAAGTAATATTTTAGACTTTCCAAAAATTCTAATGTACCATTATCGATTTATCAAACTCATAATTATTAAATTTCACTTTAAAGAAGATAGCATAAATTACAGGCACATAAAGTAAAATTATTATAGTTCCGAAAGTAAGACCGAAAATAATAGCCAGCGATAAAGGTTGCCATAATAAACCGCCACTTATTAATAATGGCAACATCCCCAACGAAGTGGTAAGTGTAGTTAATATTACAGGTCGGAATTTATGATTTGCGGCTTTCATTATTGCATCTTGTTCCGATAATTTTGGGTTATCTTCTTTCTCGCCAGCAATCCTATCTATTAAAATAATGGCGTTATTTATAACAATACCTGCCAAAGCAATAATTCCCAATATTCC
>DAOVTE010000165.1 GCA_030627705.1 Bacteroidales bacterium | reverse complement strand
ACTTATTAATGTTTACCATTTATCTTTTGTATTGTTAGAGTAGTTACTCACGGTTCGTGTAAAAGAAAAGTGACAAAATACAGTGTTAATTAATATCTTATTGATTATTTATTAGATAATAAGAAAGCCCCACATTTTATATGTGGGGCTTTTATATTTAAATTATGTCTAGTCCTGAAATAGCGTATTATTTAATCTACTTAATTAATCTTTAAGCAAATTCCTAGAAATTACAATTTGTTGAATTTCTGATGTTCCTTCGTAAATCTGTGTAAGTTTAGCTTCTCGCATTAAACGCTCCACATGGTACTCGTGAACATATCCGTAACCACCGTGTATTTGAACTGCTTCTGTAGTAACTTTCATTGCTGTTTCTGCAGCTTTATATTTTGCTATAGCACTTGCGTGATTAATATCTTTATGCTCGTCTTTTAACCAAGCTGCTTTATGTATTAATAGTCTTGATGCTTCAATTTCTATTTCCATATCAGCAAGTTTAAAAGCTATTGCTTGATGGTATCCAATTGGTTTGCCGAATGCTTTTCTTTCTTTGGCATATTGTATAGAGCGATCTAAAGCTCCTTGTGCAATTCCTAATGCTTGCGATGCGATTCCGATTCTACCACCTGCTAAAATTTGCATTGCGAACGAAAATCCAAAACCATCTGCACCAATTCTATTTTCTTTAGGAACTTTTACGTCTGTAAACATAATTGAGTGAGTATCAGAAGCTCGCATTCCCATTTTATGCTCTTTTGGACCAACTACAAAGCCTTCCAAATCATTTTCTACTATAAAAGCATTTATTCCGTGATGACCTTTATCTACATCGGTATGAGCAATTACAATATGATATTTTGCAGTGCTACCGTTTGTAATCCAATTTTTTGTTCCATTTAGTAAATAATAATCGCCTTTATCTATTGCTGTTGTTCTTTGCTTTGTAGCATCGGAACCTGCTTCTGGCTCAGATAATAAAAATGCTCCAATAGCCTCTCCTGTAGTTAATTTTGATAAATATTTCTCTTTTTGTGCTTCGTTACCAAATTTATCTAAACCCCAACAAACTAAAGAATTGTTTACAGACATTACAACTGCTGCAGATGCATCAATTTTAGAGATTTCTTCCATTGCTAAAACATAAGAAATGGTATCCATTCCGCCACCACCATATTTAGGGTCTGCCATCATTCCTAAGAAACCTAATTCGCCCATCTTCTTTATTTGTTCTGTTGGGAAAATTCCTTTTTCGTCTCTTTCTAAAACGCCTGGCAGTAGTTCTTGTTTTGCGAAATCTCTTGCTGCATCTTTAATCATTTGATGCTCTTCTGTAAAACCAAATTCCATAATATGTTTATATGTTAATGTTTATTTATCTGAATACTACAAATGTAGTATATATTACTCAGGTTACAAGTTAAAACTTAGTTTTAAGATATTTTCCTGTATAAGATTCTTTACATAAAACTATGTCTTTAGGAATTCCTTCAAAAACTATATTTCCTCCTTTATCACCTCCTTCGGGTCCTAAATCTATAATCCAGTCTGCATATTTTATTACATCTAAATTGTGCTCAATAACTACTATTGTATGCCCTCTGTCTTTTAGTTCATTAAATGCAATTAATAATTTCTCAATATCGTAAAAATGCAGGCCTGTTGTTGGTTCGTCAAAAATGAACATTGTTTGGCTATCAGAATCTTTACCTAAAAATGAAGCGAGTTTAATCCTTTGCGATTCACCACCACTAAGTGTGCTAGAAGATTGCCCCATCTTTAAATATCCTAATCCAACTTTTTGTAATAATTGTAGTCGCTTTACTATTTTTTTTTGAGTTCTTTCTATGCTTTTACTAAAAAAATCTATTGCTTCGTTTATAGTTAATTCTAAAATATCGTAAATATTTTTGCCTTGATATTCTACTTCTAATATTTCGTCTTTAAATTTTTTGCCATTGCAAGTTTCGCAAACAAGTTTAACGTCTGCCATAAATTGCATTTCGATTTTAATTGCTCCTTCACCCTGACACTCGTCGCACCTACCACCATCAACATTAAAAGAAAAATGTGCAGGTTTATAATTATTTATCTTTGAGGTATTTTGTTCGGAATATAATTTTCTTATCTCGTCGTAAGCTTTTAAGTAAGTAACAGGATTCGATCTGGAGGATTTCCCAATAGGGTTTTGATCTACAAATTCTATATTTGATATATTGTTAATATCTCCAGAAATATCGGTGAAGTTACCTGTTTTACCTGCATATCCTCCAAGGATTTTTTTAAGCGATGGATATAAAACATTAGAAACTAAGGAGGATTTCCCAGAACCACTAACACCTGTAATTACAGTAAAAATCTCTAATGGAATTTTAATATCAACATATTTAAGATTGTTTTCGTAAACACCTTCTAAATAGATTGAATATTTCCAAGGTTTAATTTTCTCTGGAACTTTAATTTCTTTAGTTTTATTTAAATATTGTGCAGTTAAACTTGTTTTGCTTTTTAATAATTTATCTTTATTACCATTGAAAATTATTTCGCCACCATTGCTTCCTGCCAAAGGTCCAATATCAATAATTTCGTCTGCCGAAAGCATAATTTCTTCATCGTGCTCTACAATAACTACAGTATTTCCTAAGTCTTTAAGTTGTTTAAGAACTTTTATTAACAGCTCCGTATCGCGAGAATGCAAGCCAATACTTGGCTCGTCTAAAATATAAAGCGAACCTACCAAACTACTACCAATAGAAGTCGCAAGATTTACTCTCTGCGATTCGCCACCAGATAAAGTTGATGATAATCTATTTAAAGTTAAATATCCTAATCCTACATTTATTAAGTAATCTACTCTATTTTTAATCTCAATTAAAAGTCGCTTTGCAATTTCGCTTTCGTGATTTGTAAGTTCTAGATTATCTAGAAAATTATTTAGTTCCCAAATTGGTAATTGCACCAATTTGCTTATTGATGTATTGTTTATTTTAATATAGGATGATTCCTTTTTTAGACGGCTTCCTTCACATTCTGTACAGATAGTTTTTCCTTTGTATCGAGCAAGCATTACCCTAAATTGAATTTTATAATTCTCAGCTTCTAGCATTTTAAAGAATTTATTAAGTCCTAAAAAATGTTTATTTCCTGTCCAAAGTAATTTATATTGCCCTTTAGATAAATCTTTAATTGGCTTGTGAATAGGAAAATCAAACTTATCGGCAGAGAAAATTAATTCATCTTTCCATTTGCGCATTTTTTCGCCTCTCCAACAAGCAACAGATTCTTCGTAAATAGAAAGGCTTTTATTTGGTATTACTAAATCTGCATCTATTCCAATAATTTTTCCGTAGCCTTCGCACAATTTACACGCCCCAATTGGATTGTTAAAGCTAAATGTATGTTCTGTAGGCTGCTCAAAAGTAATTCCGTCTAATTCTAATTTATTCGAAAATTCTGTAGAAATATTATTTTCTGGATTTAATATTTTGCAATATCCATCGCCTTTTAAAAACGCAGTATTTATCGAATCTGTGTATCGTTTTTTATTATCCTCGCTATCAGAAACTTTTATCCTATCTATAACTAAACTTATATTTTTAATTTTATTATTGATAGTTTTAGACTCAACAAAATCAGATATTTTTGTTAGCTCACCATTAATTTCTATTCTAGAAAAACCTTGTTTAGATAAATTTATTAATGATTCTTTTAAATTGCTCGTATCTTTTATTGGTGAAAGAATTAGTAGTTTCTTATTTGAATTTTCATCAATAATAAAATTTAGCACATTATTTACATTGTGTTTTTTTACTTGATTTCCAGATATTGGAGAAATAATTTTTCCAATTCTAGCAAACAAAAGCTTTAAATAATCGTAAACTTCTGTTGATGTACCAACGGTAGAACGGGGATTTCTTGTATTTACTTTTTGCTCTATAGCAATTGCAGGGGGAATACCAGAAATAAAATCTACATCTGGTTTTGATATTTTACCCAGAAATTGTCTTGCGTAAGACGATAAACTTTCAACATATCGTCGTTGTCCCTCGGCATATAAAGTATCAAAAGCTAAAGAGGATTTGCCAGAACCCGACACTCCTGTTATTACAATAAGCTTATCTCTAGGAATAGAAATGTCGATATTTTTAAGGTTATGAACTTTTGCACCTTTTATATTAATATTGTTTGAAATATCTTTAATTGGCATAAATATTGTGTTTTTGTCAAAATTATTTGCAAAAATATCAAAAGATATTTTGATTATTCAACAATAATTAATTATTTAGCACGTTGTAAACAAAATTTATTAATTAAATAACAAAACTGCTTATAGAAAAAACTCTACTTTAATCAATTAATGGAGGTAAAATGAAAGCTCGTAATCTATCAGATTATGAACTGGTAAAGCAGTTTATGGAAGGAAACCAGCAAAGTCTGGAAGTATTAATTAATAGACATAGAAACAGAATTTATACATATATCTTAATAACCGTTAAGAAGCAACATATTGCTGAGGATATTTTTCAAGATACATTTATTAAAGTTATTAATTCGCTTCGAGCAGGTAAATACTACGAAGATGGGAAATTTGTGTCTTGGGTTACAAGAATAGCCCATAATCTTACAATAGATTATTTTAGAAAAGAAAAAAAGATGAATACTCAATCTAATATTTCTGGCGAAATTGATTTGTTCAATTCCACAAAATTTGCTGAGGAAACTATTGAGCAACTAATGGTAAAAGAACAAATTTCGAAAGAAGTTAGGGCAATAATTGAAGAATTACCTGCAGACCAAAAAGAAATAATTGTTTTAAGACACTACATGGAAATGAGTTTTAAAGATATTTCTGAGCAAACTGGTGTAAGCATAAATACTGCACTTGGCAGAATGCGATATGCTCTAATAAATCTTAGAAAAATTATTGAAGAAAAGAATTTGAATCTGTCTATAATATAAGATTAAGAATACTTAATAAGGGAGTCTATTTATTGTTAAATAGACTCTTTTATTATTTGCCAATTTTTTTTAGATCTTTTACGAACTTTCAGAGTATCTTTAATAGAACTTATATAATTTTCATAATCTGCATTGCTTATATCAGTAAGCTTTAATTTGTAATATTCTATATAAAAACCACCAGTTTTACTTTCCCTCGTACTAATTATATAATCTTTTGTAAAAATTGGATTATACCCGTTTATTTTAGGTGCAAATACCTCTCCTATATAATTTAAGTTTTTGTCTGCTATAATTAACGAATTAGAGCCACCATTATAAATATCGTAAGAAAAATATATTGTTGAATAGTAGAGCTCATTGTACTTATCGTAGTTAATAGAATAATACATTGCAGGAATTTTCGAATCTGAAAAATAAGATGGGTGATACATTGGAGGAATAGTATCCAAAAATTTAGATTTTAACGAATATTCGGTTATTTTATCGTTTCTGTAATCCCACTTAAATAACTTCGATGAATAGAAAAACCTAATTAAAGGTAGACTATCGTTCGACATACAATAATGTAACGTTGGAAAATCTGATGGATAATAATCTCTTGGTTGTATAAACGGGTACCACAAGTTTTCTGAAGTAGTTAATTTTTCTGTTTTTGTATTATAATACGAAACTATTGGCGACTTATTAATAAAAAAACTATCTGTACCAATTTTGTATTCTTTTTGTTTATTTAAAAATAAGAATATATTGTCGTTGAATAATTCAATCTTGTTGCCAAATAAACTTGGATAAACTGCTAATTCTTCAGATAAAATATCGTTCTTATAGTTAATAAGTTTGTTATTGTATACATATTTATGTTGTTCCTTACCATTAAAATTTACTAAAACTAATTGTTTATCGTTGTAATGCAGTTGCCTATTCTTGTATAATAGCAATATACTATCTTTAGATATGTATTTAAAATCGTATAAATTACGCTCAAACTCAAATTCGTTAATAATATTTTGAGTATTAATATTGTAAAAAACCAATTTTCTGGAAGCCCAATAAGCTATAATTAATATTTCTTCTCCATCTATTATTTCGTATTTAACATGGTCTATTCCTGCTTCTAGATGTTTTCCCAAAGGAAGTTTTACTTCTTTAACTTTCTCGAAAGAGATTTTTTTGTATTTATTGGTATCTGCATTTATATCACTTTCTAATGGGTTATTACATGCAATAAATAAAATACTTATTAAAAGAGGTAAGAAATGTGTGTTTTTCATAATACAAGATTTTTTTTGCAAAAAAATAAATTATTCTGCAATTTAATAAATATTTTATTCTTTTCTTAATCTTAAATGTTCTAATAGTTTAGGTACTAAAATAGCATCAATCCCATCAGGATAATATGTTGTATCATAAGTAACCCGTTTCTCTTCGACTAATGTTAATCTCGGGTTTTTTAGCCCAAAATTGTCAAATAAGGTATATTCGTCTAATGTATCTACATATAGTTTTTTGTAATTAAGTATATTATGGTTTCTAAGGTATTTAATAATGTCAGATGAATTTCTTCCGCTAATATTTAGATATAAAGAATTACTATCTAAAATATTTTGATTTGCTGCAATAAAATTTAATACTTTAGTTTTACACCCAGGGCATCCATTGTCTAAATAAATACTTATTACGGCGTATTTCTTTTCCTTAATATTAATCTTGTTATTTAGGTAGTTAATTATATCAGTTTTATTACCAATTGTATTTGT
>DAOVTE010000084.1 GCA_030627705.1 Bacteroidales bacterium | reverse complement strand
TGAATATCATCCATATTAACATAATTAAAATTACAAGCAGTAAATAATACAGAATTAAATTCTAGATAATTAAATGTGGTTCTGTAAAAGTTATTAGCAAAAAACTGCGTGAATTTTAGAGATTCTTCTTTATTGTTAAAGAGGGTGTTTGATATTACATTTCCAATTAAAGTTGACCCTCTAAAATCAATATTATTAAATTCAATTTGATTGAATGCTGAATTAATTATTTTACTATAAGTAAAATCAGAATTTACAAAATGTTTCATTTTATAAAACAATACTTCTTTAAATTTAGCATTATTAAATCTAATACTGTCAAAATTACAATGTTTAATATTAATTGAATAAAAAATAGTTTTAATAAAATCAACATCTTTAAAAGATATGCTAATTAATGAAGGCATATTGCATAAATTGAAATTAGCTTTAATAATTAAAGAACTATCTAAATTAATTTCCCCTAAATTACAATTACTTAAATCTTTTGTAAAATCATTGTAAGGATTTACTTTTTGTTTAAATAGCATATCAATTATATATTGAACTGCATCTTTATTTTCAATATTTTTTTTATAATGTGCATTAGACCTAACAAAACTTGAGAATATTTGTGTAATTACTTCTGCGTAATCTTTGGAGCTATCTTTTGCAATTTGGTTTAGTTCTGCTATTCCTCCTAAAATTACAGATGGTTTGTCGCTACCTAAATGTTCTATTGCATTTTTAAATCTCTCGCCAGTTTGAGCTTGTCTTGTTAGTTCGAGTTGCGTTGTTTGGTTTTGTATTGTTTTATCTTGTTTTTCTATACTTTCTTCAAATGCTTTAGTTCTTCTGAAAGAAATTACTAATCCAAATGCAATAGCAAAGCCACCAAGAATATTAATAATAAGTTTAAATAGTTCTCCATTTTCATTTGGTGTATCAGAAAAAAACCATTTAGCAACCTTTTCATAAAGATTAGGTTCTGAAAGTATAATTAATAGAGAATCCATTTTTCGTTATTTAAAATCTAAATCCAAAGATAATAAAAATAACAAAATCAAATGTATTTTCCTTGCTTAATGTGAATGCTAGCATTCACAGGTATGTAGAATACATTTAAGGTATGTTGCTAAAAAAACTACTTATTACTAACAATAATATTCACAATTTCAGATTTATTACCAACTCTAATAGGGACAACGGCAGTACCAAATCCTGAAGAAATATAAAAGTGAGTATCTTTCTTTTTTAGATAACCCCAATCTTCTTCAAAAAGTAATCCTGTTATGTAATTAAACGGCCAAATCTGACCATTATGAGTATGCCCTGAGAATTGCAAGTCAATATTATGATCTGCAGTATTATTAAGCTTAAAAGGTTGATGATCTAGCAAAAAAGTTGGTAAATCAGAATTAATATCTTTAGTTAATTCGTCTAAAGTTTTTCGTTTATTACCTGTCATTCTTTCGCCTTGAATATCGTCTCTACCAATTATATAAAATTTATCAGCAATTTTTACAGTACTATCTTTTAGCATATTAATGCCATTTTTCTTAAAATAATCAAGTTGTGTATGTGCTCCACTAATATATTCGTGGTTTCCTAAACATGAATAAATACCATATTTTGGATTTAATTCTTCGAATAACTCTAATAATTTGTAGTGCTTTACTACGTTTATATTATCATCAATAATATCTCCTGCAATAAGTATTAAATCTGGGTTTAGATTGTTTATTGTGTTTATTAAATTTTCTGTTTTACTCTTATTAACAATAGTTCCAAGATGCAAATCGCTTACTGCAACAATATTTAATGTTTTAAATTGTGCATTTGGTTTATTTATTGAAATATTGAGTTTTTTTATACTTGGCTTAAGAGCATTTATATATCCGAAAATAAATATTATCGTAATAATAATAAAAGTAGATACTCCAATTATTAGTTTAGTTTTCTCGTAATTAGTTTTAATAAATTCTGGATAAAAAGGAATAGTAAAATTAACTAGACGAATAAAATCAAATAAAACAATAAATAGCAGCGCATAAACAAAGAAAGCTGCGCCAACAGAACCAACCTTAATAAAACTACTGCTTAATACCCCTATGGAGTTATGTTCAATAATTTTCCCTACAATAAATGATGACAATATTAAAATGTAGAAAATAAGAAATGAAGTAGAATTTATATACGTATTGGCAAATGCTTGTGTTAATCTTATATAGATATAATATCCTACTACACTAAAAACTGCAGCGAAAATTGTAAATACTATTGCTATTCTCAACATTGTAAAGTGTAAAAAATATTTATACCTCGCAAGAATCACCCATACAGTTAGGTTTTTCTTCAGGTTTTTTCATTAATTTAAGATAAATCGCAAGGTAATAAAATTTGCAACCTACACAAATCCCAAATGATGTTTCTAGGAACAATACAACTAAACAAAGAAGGCATAAAAAACAAACAGGTTCAAACCATGTGATATCATTTAATAATTGTAATGATAATCCAAAGATTACTGCAGATAAAATTAGTCCTAAACTCCAAGCAAATTTCTTTTGAATTGCACCTACTGGTAAAGGCGATTGTTTATACGTGAAAATATACCCAAGAACCATAGTGGGAGAGAACTTAGGATTAATAAACAGTCCAACTAAAAAGTTAAACATTAGAAAACCAGAGATATATGGTATTATATAATAGTTTTGAAAAATAAAACCATTTATAAATGCAATTAGACCCAGAAGGAACATAATGCCTGAACTTGCACGCATCTTTCTTTCATCAAGGGTTTTGTAACTTATTTCGTTTTTGTATTCTCCAAAACTTATAATAGACATTTCTTATATTTTTAAATTTATTTTCGACAAATGTATTTGTTTAAATAAACAATTCAATCATATTTTAGTTAAAAAAAGATAAAAGCATCTTTAATTGCACTTGTCTTATAAATTATTAAATAAACATAAGATTGTTAGAACTTTTCATCGTATTTTGTCCATATGTTATTTCCCATTTTCCAGGCTTTTTTTACTGCAGTTTTTCCCCAATTAATAGTAAAATTAGTAATATTCTCTTGTCTTTTTACTCTATTATCAGCAGCTTGAATTTGGTTTTCGAATATTACCTGACCTGCAAAAATATCGCTTTGCATTTTGTCTAATTCTGTTCTTACATCAACAGAAATATCGCCCCATCGTTGCGCTGTTAATGTTCCTAGTCTATTAAAAGCCCACCAAGCAGATTCGTAAGTAAATCCATTTATTCTACCAGGAGTTTTATACGATTTTGCTAAATCTGTAGCTCCACAATAAACAGGAACATAAACAGACGTAGCAATATTATCTTGTGCTAACCAGACTAACCCACCAATATCGTCAGGTAACCAATCTCTAGATTGTGTAATTGTTCCGTACATAGTGTACCATCGTGCAATTGTTCGTTCACCTAAAAAGTTAATGTGTTTTGTCTTTTTATCTACATGATACCAACCGCCGCTAACATCATGGATTTCTAGTTCGTCGTATGGCATAAAAGGATTTGCCATTGGCGAAATTATAGAATTACCATCTTTATCTTTTGTAGTAATATTTCTACGCATATCGTAAGGTGTTCCTTGATAATAATCTTGAAAAACAGAAATTATTTTATCTAGAGTAACAATAGTATCTGGTTTTACCGAAAATGGATAATTTTCTGCATCTGGACTCAATTTTAAAGATGGAGCAAATAAATCGAAAACTCGCCACTCTCTGCGCCTTGCTGCAATAGAAAGTCTACTTTTTGGTGCATAAGCATAACAAAATTGAAAATCCTCAGTTTTCGAATTCCAATATCCTTTTTCTTTAGCTAAATCGAAAATATTTGCGGAGGCTAAGAAATAATCTTTATTTTGAATGTCAATTTTTTTAATAGTACTAGCATTTGCGTTTACAGCAATATGATTATCAGGCACACGTTGTGCAACCCAAACAGCACCAACTTTTCCTTTTCCTGGACCAAGAATTTCGAAATGCCAAACCTCTTTTTTATCGGCAATAGTTAAGCATTCACCGTAATCGTTCCAACCATATTTTTTTGTAAGCTCATCTGCTAGAGCAATTGCGTCGCGTGCAGTTGTTGTTCTTTCTAGCATAAATTTTACTAATCGTTGACAATCTATTAATCCCTTATCTGATTGTAATTCGTCTCTACCACCAAAAGTAGATTCGCCAATTGCTAATTGTTTTTCGTTCATACAAGGATATGCGGTATTTATATAAGAATATGTGTGTTCTACTTCTGGAATCTCACCAATTTTATTGTGCGCATAAGTTGGCATTGCAAATTCATCTGAAGCTACCCTTTTAAAAACATCGGTCGTAGAACCCTTAGCATTATCTTTTGCAGGAATAATATCCATCCACGATCTTGTTCGGTGACTATCATCGGTGTGCGATGTCATTACAGAACCATCAAATGATATCTTTTTACCAACAGTAATAGTTGTACAACCCTCTGGGGTATCATATTTCCAATCAGATTTATCCTGCGCAAAAATTATTGTGCTTATTACTAATGCGTATAAGAATAGACTTGTTCGTTTCATAGTTTGATTTTTTATTGTGTTCAGCAAATTTAGTTATTTTTTTATATTTTGAAAGTTTAGTTTGTATATCAAGCATTCTTTTTTTAAGTAAAATATAGCAAAATGGAATGTTTAATTACATTAGTAAATTATTCATATTAAACAGAAGGCTTTGTTTACTTAGACAAGATTAGAGATATTATTATCTTTAAAGAAATAAAATGTTTTATCTTTACCAGATGACACGTTTAATTATATTTATTTCAATAATAACGTTTGCTAATATAAGCATTGCACAGCAGTACTTTCAACAAGAAGTAAATTATAAGATTTCCGTAAAATTAGACGATGTAAATCACAAAATTTATTGCTCGGAGCAAATAGAGTACATAAATAATTCCCCAGATACTCTGCATTTTATATATTTTCATCTTTGGCCAAATGCTTATAAAAACACAAACACAGCTTTTGCAAAACAACAATTAGAGAACGGAAGCACAGATTTTTATTTTTCCAACGAATCACAAAAAGGATATATTTCCAATTTAGATTTCGAGGTAAACGGAAAAAAAATAAAGTGGGAATTTGATCCAAAAAATATAGATATTGCAAAACTTGTATTAAACACACCTCTTACTCCTAATGCTAGAATTATTATTACTACTCCGTTTAATGTAAAATTTCCAGGTACATTCTCTAGACTTGGACATTATAAACAATCGTATCAAGTTACGCAATGGTATCCAAAACCTGCAGTCTACGATAATAATGGTTGGCATGCAATGCCTTATCTTAACCAAGGAGAATTTTATTCTGAATTTGGTGCTTTTGAAGTTTCTATTACTTTACCACGAAATTACGTGGTTGGTGCAACAGGAAATTTACAAACAGAAAGTGAGCTTAATTTCTTAGATAGTATTGCCAACGTAACAGAAAAAATAGATTCTTTTGATTCAAATGATATTTCTTTCCCCAAAAGCGATAAAGAATTTAAAACTATAACCTATAAAGAAAACAATATTCACGATTTTGCTTGGTTTGCTGATAAGAGGTTTCACGTGAAAAAGGGAAGTGTTAAACTGCCAAATTCTGACAAAGAAGTTACAACTTGGGTAATGTTTACAAATTACGAAGCAAAATTATGGAAAGATGCTTTGGAGTATGTTAACAATGGAGTTTATTATTATTCAAAATGGTTAGGTAATTATCCATATGATAATTGTACAGCAATAGAAGCAAGCCTTGGAGCTGGTGGTGGAATGGAGTATCCAACAATTACAAATATTGGACATTCTGGTAATAAAGCTTCGCTAGAAACAGTAATTGTGCACGAAGTGGGGCATAATTGGCTTTATGGAATTATTGCAAATGATGAACGTTGCTATCCGTGGATGGACGAAAGTATAAATACATTCTATCACACAAGGTATAGTAGAATAAAATATCCTAATCAGCCTTTGGTTGGCGAAATTCCAAATAATGTTTTAGATTTTTTTGATTTAGAATTTAATCATTTTTCTACTTTAAATTTGGGATATTTATATTTGGCAAGACTAAACAAAGATCAAGAGTTAAATACCCATTCCGAAAAATTTAATATGATTAATTACGGATTTATCGCATATTTCAAAGGAGCTGTTGGATTTAATTTATTGATAAATTATTTAGGCGAAGAAAAATTCGATAGTTTAATGCAGGCTTATTATCAAGAATGGAAATTTAAACACCCACAACCCAATGATTTTAAAGAAGGATTTAAATTAAAAGATGACAATTTAAATTGGTTTTTCAACGGTTTTTTGTCAACTACAAAAAAAATAGATTATAAAGTGCAAAATCTAAAAAATATGGACTCGCATTATATTCTTAGAGTTAAAAATAAAGGGGGAATTAATGCACCATTTTCTGTAAACTTATACAAAAATGATAGTCTTATTTCTAGCTTTTGGGAAAAAGGATTTACTGGCAAAACAGACATTAATTTAAACTCAAATTTCGATAAAGTTGTACTAAACTCAAAATCTAGTTATGGCGAGTTCAATATTAAAAACAATATTATTTTTAATAGAAAAATTGCTAAAAAATTAAAACCAATTAGTTTAAGATTTATCGGAAGTTTAGAAAATAAAGAAAAAACACAATTGTATTATTTGCCAATAATTGGATACAATAAATACAATAAATTTATGATTGGGACAGCTTTTTATAACACTATTTTTCCTGCGAATAATCTAGAGTTTCAGTTATTACCTATGTATTCTTTCGGCAGCAACAATATTGCAGGTCTAGGAAGCTTGTCTTATTTTATACATCCAGACAAATTGTTTAGAGAAATCTCTATTAGTATTAGCACTAAACAATTTGCTTACAATGAACAAACAAATTTTAATAGCAATAAACTAAATACAGAATTTGTTTTTTCTAAGAAAAATAAGCGTAGTAAAATTACAAATACTGTAAATTTATCTACGACAATGGCTACAGATATTACAACTATATTACTAAATGATGTTCAAACAAAACAAAATTATTTTCATAAATTAGAATATAAATTAAGTAATAGAAATAAATTAAAACCATATACTATAAATTTAAGTTTAGAAGGGAAAAACACATTCCTAAAAACTACTTTCTATGGAAAGTATAGAATTAAATATAAAAAGAAACATAAAGAGTTTAATATATCCTTATTTGCATCAAAATTTGTTTATAATAACTCAAATAACGGTATTTACAACTTAAATCTGAGTGGGAATATGGGTTATCAAGATTATACTTACAACGAAATATATTTTGCGAGATTTGATGGTTATTATCCTGCCAACCTTTTTAATAGACAATTTTCTAAAACAGAAGGTAGTTTTAATATTTATACTCCAATACAATCTAATAATTGGTTGGTAACAACAGAAATATCTAGCACAATACCAATAAAATTCCCAATAAAACCATATCTTAATTTGGGATTAATGGAGAATTACAATATTTCATCATCACAAAAAATAATACTTTTATACGAACTCGGGATAGAGTTGTACATAATTAAAGATATTTTCTCTATATATTTTCCTGTTAATGTTTCTAAAGAGATTAAAGAAACTAACGAACTTTATACCGATAATTATTTCGAAAAAATTAGATTTGTACTCAATTTAAACAAAGTAAATCCGTTTAAGTTAATTAAAAACATAGAATTGTAATTTTGAAACAAGAAAAAAAAATATATTTTATTTCAGATGTACACTTAGGTTTACCAGATTACGAAAGAAGTTTGGTAAGAGAAAAAAAGCTAGTTGCATGGTTATCAGAAATTAAAAAAAGCACTAAAGAGCTTTACTTAATGGGTGATATTTTCGATTTTTGGATAGATTACAAAAGAGTAGCTCCAAGAGGATATACAAGGTTTTTAGCTAAAATAGCCGAATTTACAGATAGTGGAATACCTGTACATTTCTTTACAGGAAATCACGATATTTGGGCATACGATTATTTACCACAAGAAATAGGAGTTACAATTCATAGAAAACCTGTAGAAAAAGAAATTCTAGGTAAAAGGTTTTATCTTGCTCACGGAGATGGACTTGGAAATTTCGATAAAGGGTTTAAAATATTAAAATCAATATTCACAAACAAAGTTTTACAATGGTTTTTTGCAAGATTACATCCAAATTTAGCATTAGCAATTGGTAATGGTTGGTCTAGAAAAAACAGATACATAGAAGAGCAGAAGAACCTAGAGTTTTTAGGCGAAGATAAAGAATGGCTTGTTATATTCTCAAAAAGCTTACTAAAAACAAAAGATTTAGATTATCTAGTATTTGGGCATAGACATATTCCTGTAAAGCTAGAGATTAAAAAAAATACATATTTTATTAACCTTGGCGATTGGATAAATAATTTTACATACGGAGTTTTCGATGGTGAAAATTTTGAGGTTAAAAGTGTAGACAATTAGTTATCAGTAAACAAATATTATTTCACAAATTATTAAAGAGAACATAATGAAATTCACAAAATCAATATTATTCTTATTATTTATTTCTCAAATTTCAATTGCACAAGAAATTGCTGTAACAGAGAGAGGAGATAGTGTATACCTATATTCAAACGGAACATGGGATTATTATGATAACTTCATTAATTTCGTTAGCGGAAAACAGGACGAAGACTTCACCGAAATTAAAATGAATGATAAATCGTTTAAAAAACCAAAATCATCTAATAAAAAAATTAATGGTTCTAATCAGGCTTATGAAATTTGGTATAACGATAAAGTCTGGAAAAGGATTCCCGTAGGTGAGTTAAATTCTGATGCAGATATAGCTCTACAATTAATTAAAGGAGATTTATATGCAATGGTTATTTATGAAGAAATAGAAATCCCTATAAAGAACTTATCGCAAATTGCTTTTGATAATATGGCTAGTTCATCTCCCGATACAAAAACAATAGAAAAGGAGTATAGAATTATTAATAACGATACATTAATTTATTCGAAAGTAGACGCTACTGTTCAAGGAATGAAAATTTCTTACTTCACATATTTCTTCTCTAATAATAATGGTTCAATTCAATTTCATACATTTACTGGACAAAACTTAGCTAATAAATACCTAAATAGTATAGAAGAAATGCTAAATGGCTTAGTGATAAAGAATAATAAATAACACATTCTTTTAACTTTTTATAATATATTACCGTTAGATTTTTTTAAAACTCAGAAAAGTGGCAAAATTAGTACTCGATTTACACGATATTTACAACAAAGGTAATCTAATAGATAAATCGCTAAACGATATTATTAATGAGGCTTTAGATAAGAAAATTAAGACTATAGAAATTATTCCAGGCAAAGGTTCTGGTCAGCTAAAAAAGAAAGTTCTACGTTTTTTACAGCAAAAAGAAATTAAAGCAAAGTATCACCGAATAGACAAAGACAGCAAAAATTTTGGGAGAATATTTGTGTATTTTAAATTTTAATCGCAGGGCGATTGCCCAATGGGTTCTTGCGTCAAATAAATAAACATTTCCTATTTGATACCTCGTACACTTTGAGCGATGTAGGTTTTAAATAATTAAATTCATTTTTTTGTATTGTTATTTGTGTAAATTTGTTAGTTTTGAAGTAATTAACAAGCTCAATTAGTTACTAATGTTAAATAATATGTTTAAACAAACGAGTCTATTTATAATTCTTTTAACAATATGCTTGATTTTTATTACGCAAATAATAATTGCACAAACAAATAAAAAGTATAACATAATTCCTAAATTTCATCCACTTGCTCTCATTTCTATACCAAGACCAACAGTTCTAGGTGGCGTTGAATTAAAATATAATAAAATAGGAGTAGATTTAGCTTATGGTCAACAATGGTCTTTTTTTATGTCATCAGAACCTGACACGAACAGAGTTAATAATTTTGGAAATAGATATAGAATTAATCTAAAATATTATTTCAATACTTCTAAATTGGATTTAAATGCAACTCCATTTATTAGCGTAGGTTATTGCAAGATTTACACAATCCAGAACTATACGACTCATTGGTTTTCAGGGTATAAATTCGACTCAAGTCTTGCAATAATTGACAATATAAATGTATTTTCGATTAGCTACGGAATAAGTATTATTCAAAACAAACTTATATATGAAGGTGTTTTAGGAAGTGGGGTTCGTTTAAGGACACAACAGTATATTAACTCAGATGGAAACATATATGACGAAGCAAGTCAGACTTTACCACATCTAAGTTTTGCGGTTCGAGTTGGTTATTTATTTTAAAATAATTCAAACCAACCTCGTCCTCGTACACTTTGAGCTGTATATGTTTTAAATAATTAAATTCATTTATTTTTTTGTATTGTTATTTGTGTAAATTTGTTAGTTTTGAACTAATTATTTTTCTAAACTTATAAATATAAATAATGAAAAAAATATTTTTATTAATATCCTTGCTTGCTTTTTCGTTTACTATTTCTGCTCAAAGTATAATAGATACTATTATTACAAATAAATTTGATACTATTTCTTGCCAGATTACTTATGTAAATAATTACTCTATATTTTATAAATATCAGAAAGGCAAAAAATTAAAAGAAAAGATAATTCCCAGAATAGATGTGTCTAATTTTATTGTACATAATAAAAACGTTACTGTTATGGATAAGAAGTTAGATAGTGGAATAAATGAGTATTATATGAAATCTAAACTTAATAAAAAATATGATGTTTTATTATTAACAAATAACAGCGAGAGCACATTAAAGATTTTAGCGGATAGCACATTCGAGTTTAAAAAGCACGATTATTTTTTAATCGCAACTATAATTCAGAACTTTGCAAGACAATATAGATGTAAATTAATTTATTTATCAGAAATTAAATCTAGTGGTAATTATAGTGTCAATGTTAAACTATACGATGCTACAGATAATTATTATAAAGAAGTATTAAAAACTTACGAGAAAGAAGAAGTTTACTTTTTAAGAACCAATAATAGCTTTGAACCTAAAGAAAATACAAT
>DAOVTE010000197.1 GCA_030627705.1 Bacteroidales bacterium | reverse complement strand
TTTTACTTCCAAAAAAAAAACTCAAGAAATTTTAATTATTTTTTATTCAAATATTAAATCAAGCTATTATTAAAAAAGTTACAAGCTATTTCATATTAATTTTAATACAAACACAAGCTATATAAAACTCTACGTAATCAATTTTTTAATATCATTTAGTTTATTTAAAGCTTCCATTGGAGTTAAATTATCTATCTCAAGATTTAATATATCTTCTTTTATTTGTGATAATACAGGATCGTCTAATTGAAAAAAGCTAAGCTGATAACCCTCTCTGTTTGCAGCTATTTCATCAACATTTTTTTCTATTGAATTATTACTTGTAGATTTTTCTAAATCTTTTAAGATATTTTTTGCTCTTTTTACCACAGATTTAGGCATTCCTGCCATTTCTGCAACATGTATCCCAAAACTATGCTCGGTTCCTCCTCTTTCTAATTTACGAAGGAAAATAACTTTGTTTTTTAATTCTTTAATAGTTACGTGGTAATTTTTAACTCTATTAAACGTTTTTTCTATCTCATTTAATTCATGATAGTGAGTAGCAAATAATGTCTTTGCTTTTGCTTTTGGATGCTCATGAATAAATTCCGTAATTGCCCATGCAATAGATAAGCCATCGTATGTGCTTGTTCCTCTACCAATTTCATCTAGCAGAACTAAACTTTTGTCTGAGATATTATTTAATATACTTGCAGACTCGGTCATTTCTACCATAAAGGTAGATTCGCCTGAAGAAATATTATCAGATGCCCCTACTCTAGTAAATATCTTATCTACAATACCAATATCTGCTTTATCGGCAGGAACAAAACTTCCTATTTGTGCAAGTAAAACAATTAATGCAGTTTGGCGTAAAAGTGCTGATTTACCAGCCATATTAGGACCTGTAATAATTATTATTTGCTGTTTTTCTTTATCAAGATATATATCATTTGGAATATATGGTTCACCATCTTCCATTTGTGTTTCTATTACAGGATGTCTCCCCTGTTTTATATCTAAAACATCAGAATCGTTTATGTTTGGTTTTGTGTAATTATTTTTCTCTGCTATAGTGGAAAAAGACAATAAACAATCTAATTGTGCAATTACAGAAGCATTTACCTGAATTGTTGTAATAAAATCCATAATGCTAATTACTAATGCATTATAGATTTTTAATTCAAGCTGTGATATTTTTTCTTCTGCTCCTAGTATTTTTGTTTCGTATTCTTTTAACTCTTCTGTAATATACCTTTCGGCACTAACTAAAGTTTGTTTACGAATCCACTCTTCTGGTACTTTATCTTTATGAGTATTTCTAACTTCGATAAAATAGCCAAAAACATTATTAAACGAAATTTTAATTTTAGGTATCCCAGTGCGTTTTTCTTCCCTAATCTGCATCTCGGCAAGGTATGTTTTGCCCGACTGTGATATTTTTCGCAAATCGTCTAGCTCTTTAGAAACCCCATCTGCAATAACATTTCCTTTATTTACATTATTAGAAGGCTCTTCTTTAATTTCATTTTCGATTTTTTCTATAACCGAATTACACAAATTTAATTGCTCTGATAATCGTTTTAAAGTTTCGTTATCTGACTTTTCACACAATTCTTTAATTGGGTTTATTGCCTGCAAGGCTTTCTTAAGCTGAACAAGTTCTCTAGGTAAAATTCTATTTACTGCAACTTTAGATATTATTCTTTCTAAATCGCCAATCTTTCGTATTTCACTTTCTGTATTTACTTTATCATCAATATTTCCAAGAAAATAATCTACAATTTGATGTCTTTCTGCTATCTTTTCAGAATGTTTTAACGGTAGAGTTATCCAACGCTTTAACAAACGAGAACCCATTGGTGATATTGTTCTGTCAATAACATCAACTAGAGTTTTAGCTCCTTCATTTATAGAGCTTAATAGCTCTAAATTACGTACAGTAAATTTATCTAACCAAACAAAATTTTCTTCTTCTATCCTAGATATTGAAGAAATATGATTAATCATTTTATGCTCGGTTATATCTAGATAACTAAGAATTGAACCTGCTGCAATTATCGCAAATTTATATTTTTGTATACCAAAACCCTTAAGCGATTTAGTTTTAAAATGCTTTAATAATTTATCTAAAGAATTATCGTAGTTAAATGCCCAATCTTCTAGTTTATAAGTATAGTGTTTATCACCAAAATTATATAAAAAATCTTTACTCTTTGAACGCTCATGTAAAATTTCTTTTGGCTGAAAACTTTGTAGTAATTTATCTACATACTGAACATTTCCTTCAGCAACATAGAACTCTCCTGTAGAAATATCAAGAAATGCTACTCCACAATAGTCTTTATGGATATGCACACTTGCTAAAAAGTTATTTTGATTTGTTTCTAACACATTATCGTTTATAGAAACACCTGGCGTTACTAGTTCTGTTACTCCACGTTTGACAATTTTTTTTGTCATTTTAGGGTCTTCTAGCTGTTCGCAAATAGCAACCCTTTGCCCTGCTCTAACTAATTTTGGTAAATACGTATCTACTGCATGATAAGGAAATCCTGCTAAATCTACATAAGTTGCAGCTCCATTTGCTCGTTGCGTAAGAGTAATACCAAGTATTTTTGACGCTTTTATTGCATCGTCGCCAAAAGTTTCATAAAAATCACCAACTCTAAAAAGTAAAATAGCATCGGGATGCTTTTCCTTAATACTATAATATTGCTTCATTAATGGAGTTTCTACTTTTACGCCTGATTTTGCCAAAATTTGTAATTTAAGTTATTATCTACAAATATATATTTAATAAAGTGTTTATAAAAGAGAGGTTAATTTATTGTTTAAAACTTATTTAATTGCAGTAATTATTTCTAGGCTATATTTTATTATAACAATGCTAATTAGTAGACATTTATCACGTTTTAATAACTAATTTCTTTAATTTATCTCGCAATAATAAATCTAAAGCATAAAATATTATGTAATTTATTTATTCACAAAAAATTGTTTATAATTAAACACACAAATATATTATAAATCATAACCTTAAATATAAAATAATTTTAATTTCGTAGTATTATTAATTGTAATTAGAAATAAATAATTAATTTTTATGAAAAAAGTATTAGTTCTAGGTGCAGGACTATCAACTGCAAGTTTAATAAACTATTTATTAAATAACGCCGAAGACCATGATTGGAAAATAAGAGTAGGCGACTACTCTAAAAAGGTTGCAGATAAAACAGTAAAAAAGCACAAATTTGGCGAAACGTTTATGTTTGATGTAAACGATGCTATACAACGTGCAAAGGAAATTAAGAAAGCTGATATTGTAATTTCTATGCTTCCTGCAAGATTTCACCCACTTGTTGCTAACGATTGTGTAGAGTATAGTAAAAATATGGTAACTGCCTCGTATATCTCAAAAGAAATTTTAGAACTAGATGAAAAGGCTAAAGAAAAAGGCATAATCTTATTAAACGAGATTGGCGTAGACCCAGGTATTGATCATATGTCTGCAATGCAAGTTATTGACAGGATTAGAAAAGAGGGTGGTAAAATTATAGATTTTGAATCTAGTACAGGTGGTTTGGTTGCTCCAAAATACGACAATAATCCGTGGAATTACAAATTTACATGGAATCCAAGAAATGTTGTTTTGGCTGGACAAGGAACATCACAATTTTTACATAATGGTAGATACAAATATATACCTTACAATAAACTTTTTACCAGAACTGAAAGAATTAATATTTTAGACTTAGGAGAATTCGAAGTATATGCAAACAGAGATTCTCTTCAGTATAGAAAAACTTATGGTTTAGAAGATGTAAAAACTATGTTTAGAGGAACAATTAGAAGACCTGGTTATAGTAAAGCTTGGAATATTTTTGTTCAACTTGGTTTAACAGACGATACATATGTAATAGAAAATTCTGAGAATATGACTTATAGGCAGTTCATTAACACATATCTTGCTTACTGCACAGAGGTTCCTGTAGAAGATAAAGTTGCAAATTATCTTAAATTAGATAAAGACGGGAGTGCGTTGTATAAACTAAGATGGTTAGGTATTTTCGAAAACAAAAAAATTGAACTAGTAAATGCAACACCAGCCCAAATTCTACAAAAACTCCTTGTAGAAAAATGGAGTTTAGAAGAAGGAGATAAAGATATGATAGTTATGCAACATAAGTTTAAATACGAAACTTCAAACGGTGAAATAAAAAAACTAAAATCTTCTATGATAACCTACGGTGAAGATAATGAAAATACAGCAATGGCAATAACTGTTGGATTACCTGCCGCTATTGCAACTAAGCTTATTTTAACTGGCAAAATTAAAAACAAAGGAATTCTTGCACCAAATATAAAGAATATTTATAATCCAATATTAAAGGAGCTTAGACAATACAAAATAAAATTTATTGAAGAAGATGTTGTAGAAGATGATCATCTTTAATAACCTCTAAAAAGCAAAGGTTACAATTTATTCTGTTGCCTTTGTTTTTTTTACAATAGCTTTACCCTTTCTATACTTTACAAACAATTGAAAAAATAAATACAAAAGGACCATAACGCTCATAACAGTTGACGGTACAGCAGCTTTATCACCAAAGATTTCAATAGCTGTTACAACTGCAAAACCAGAACTTTTAATAGCAAAAATAAGCTTATTACTAACTATTTTCTCTGTCGTTACTTTAGATTTATTAATTAAGCTTATTAACCACCCTCCTAAAAACATTATTATTAAGAATGTAATAATTAATTCAAATAACAATAAAAAATCTTCGTAGAAAATATGACTATTAAGACCTACCGATGTGTAAATTATTAAAGAAAAACCTATATCTACAGTTTTACCTCTTACTTTAACAACAGTATTATATATTTTATTAATTAATAAAAATCTTGACAAAACAAATGGTATAAAAATTAACATTATCATTGTTTTAAATATTTGTAAGGAACTTACTGTTGAAACT
>DAOVTE010000096.1 GCA_030627705.1 Bacteroidales bacterium | reverse complement strand
TTAACGTTATTTAATTTAACCTAATATAACAACCATAATATATAAATTTATTATTATTAATGCAGTATTTTTTTATCTTTATCGAAATTATGAAAAAATTGTATAAACATCATCTTATGAAAAAAATATATTTTGTAGTAATATCATTATTTATGGTATTAAGTATTAATGCACAAACCAATATAAGCGAAGAAAAATCTATTAGAACAATTATCGATAACGGAACAGAAGGGGTAGAAATTACATATAATTTTCCTGACTTAAGTTCTAATAATCTATATGTGGAAGGCACACAATATCAAAAATTATATATAAAGCATTTTTCAAGCTTTGCCGATGCAGGAAAACCAGACTTACCTGCACATACCGATTTAATAGCAATGCCAATAGGAGCAAAAGCCACAATCAAAATTATAGAATCTGAAATTGTTGAGTACGAAAATTATAAAGTTTTTCCAGCATTAAAACCTGCAACAGATAATGTTGGTGGTAAAGAACCAGAATTCGAGATTGACACTGATTTTTATTCTAAAAATATTACTTTTCCAACTTTGCCAGTTAGTATTACATCGACAAAGTATGTGCGCGATATGCCAATAATAGCAGTAAGAGTAAACCCTGTCCAATACAATCCTGCGCAAAAAAAATTATATGTTTATAAAAGCATAAAGTATAAAATTATTTTCTCGGGTAGTAATACATTTGTTAATGCAAATAAACATTCCGATAGTTTTTTAAAAAACTATTCAAATTATTTTTCAATTAACGGAAAATCTGTAAAACAAGAAATAGAAAATTCCGTTAAAGCTACAAATTCTAAAACATCAACAACTAATAAAAATTATATTATTATCACAACACCTGAATTTGCGGCAGCAGCAGATTCTTTAGCCAAATGGAAAAAACAATTAGGCTACTCTGTAGATATTGTTTCTCAAACTAATTGGACATCAGCGCAGGTAAAAACAGCTGTTCATACTAGGTATAGTAACTGGACTCCAAAACCAGATTATTTAACTATTATCGGTGATAATGAAGATGTTCCTGGTGAAGCTTTGGTTTCTAATTCAACAAATATTACTACAGATTTATATTATGTTTGTATGGGTGGAGTAGGAGATTATACTCCAGATATGGCAAAGGGCAGAATTTCTGTTTCTAATGCAACCCAAGCAATGATGGTAGTTCGTAAAATGATAAACTACGAAAGAAACCCTATTTCTGACAATACTTTTTATAATAATGCAATTGCTGCAGCTTATTTTCAAGACGATAACACTAACGGGTATGCAACCCGTAGATTTGCACAAACTAGCGAAGAAATAAAACAATATCTTGATGGTTTAGGTTATACCACAGAAAGAGCATATTATACAGGCGGAAGTATAACGCCAACAAATTGGAATTTAGGAAATTATTCTGCAGGCGAAGCTTTACCTTCGTATTTGTTAAAGCCCGGTTTTCCTTGGGATGGAGACGATACTCAAATAAAAAATGCTATAAACAATGGTAGATTTATTGTTTTTCATAGAGATCACGGTTACGAATATGGCTGGGGCGATCCTGCATTTAATATTGCTGATGTAAATGCCTTAAATAATGGTGATAAATTACCCGTGCTATTTAGCATTAATTGCTTAACAGGAAAATTCGACGAAACCGAATGTTTCTCCGAAGCTTTTCTTCGCGAACCAGATGGTGGTGCCGTTGGTGTTTTTGGTCATGCAGAAGTTAGTTACAGTGGATACAATGATGGTTTAGCACTAGGATTAATAGATGCAATCTTTCCAGGGTTAAATGCTAACTTTACCGGTTATGGTGATAATTCTTCAACGTACACAAGCCATTCGGCAATATATACAATGGGCGATGTTGCAAACCAAGGATTACTTAGAATGACAGAAAGTTGGGGAAATAATTGGAACTTCGAGAAATATACCCACGAACTTTTTCATTATTTTGGCGATCCTGCAATGCGTATTTGGACAGCAAATCCTACAACTACACCAATAATTGCAAGTTTACCAACAAGCATACTTTGTAGCGACACATCTCTCTCAATTTTAACTTGTTCTCAAGCCGATGCTCTAGCAACTATTTATCATAATGGTCATTTAATTTCTAAAACACAGCTCTCTAGTGGTTCTGGAACTTTGTATTTTAATCCATTTGGAACTACAAACCAGAATTTAATTATTACTATTTCTTATCAAAATTCTGCACCTTTAATTAGCGAAGTTAGCGTTACAGGGGTTTGTGCTTACACTCCAATTGCCGATTTCACTACAGCAAATACAAATATTATTTATTGCAATGGTAATTCTGATACAATTACTATTCTTGATGATTCTTATTATAACCCTACATCTTGGCAATGGATGATTACACCAAACACCTTTTCTTATGTTAATGGGACTAATGCAAATTCTGAGAATCCAGAAATAACCTTTTCTGATTTTGGTAATTACACAGTTAAACTTATCGTAGCAAATGTAACAGGGTCTGATACAATTACAGAGATAGATTATCTAACAGTTGTAGAGGAGTGCAATTTCACAATGACATCTGGCGACTTGTACACATGCGAGGGAACTTTCTACGACAATAATATCTATGGAAATTATTTAGATAATACAGATGATACTTTAACAATTTATCCATATACAACAGGGAATATTGTCGAACTAGTATTTAATACATTTAATATTGAGATTGAACCTTCTTGTAATTACGATTATCTAGAAATTTTCGATGGAATAGATGTAAATGCTTCTCAAATAGGTGGGAGATATTGTGGAACAAATTCACCGGGTACTGTTACTGCAAATAACCCCTACGGAGCATTAACATTTGTGTTTCATTCTGATGTAAATACAGCAGAAAGCGGTTGGGAAGCTACAATAAATTGTATAAATATTTCGTCAGCACCAGTTAGCGATTTCGAAACATATAATACTACCTCGTGTAATGGTGAAGTTTCGTTTACAGATTTATCCATAAATGCGCCAAATTCTTGGATGTGGTATTTTGGTGATGGAACAACATCTACTCTACAGAATCCAAACCATACTTATACAACAAATGGTGTTTATGATGTAAGTTTAGTTTCTGCAAATATTATTGGGTCAGACAGTATTGTAAAAATGGGATATGTTACAGTTATTTTCCCTGATATTTTATCATCGACAAACGATAACATTTGTGGACCAGGAAATGCAAATCTACAAGCAACAGGAATGGGTACAATTCATTGGTATGATAATTATACTAATGGAGTTCTACTAGCTACAGGAAACAGTTTCAATACTCCACATATCGACAGCACAACTACCTTTTACGCCGAAGATAGAGTAATTCATAACTCTGAATTTGGAGCAAAATTAACTAATTCCGGAAATGGGGGTTATATAAATTTTACAGGAATAAAAGGTTTATATTTCGATTGTATAAATGATATGATATTAATATCTGTAAAAGTTTATTCGAATGAAGCAAAAATTAGAAACATTGTGTTACTTGACGATAATTTTACAACCATCTACTCGCAAGATTTTGAAATACCTGCTGGAGAGTCTAGAGTATATTTAAATTGGGAAATCTCACAAGGAGATCATTATGCTATTTATATTCCTAGTCAAGCTAATTTATTTGGAAATACATATGGAGCTACATATCCTTATGCAATATCTAATAAAATTAATATAACAAGTTCTATTGGTAGTAGCTCTTTAGATAATTACGATTTCTTTTACGATTGGGAAATCTCTGAACCTAATTGTTATACTATATTAGAGCCAGTGACAGCAAACGTTGGTATTGTTTCAATAAATGATTTCACTTATTCAATAAATGGATTAAATGTAAACTTTTATGTTGCGGGAGCAGCATCAACATACCTTTGGACCTTTGGCGATGGAAATACATCTACGCAACAAAATCCGCAACATATTTATGCAGATTATGGAGCATACACCGTTAGTTTAATTATAAACGACGGCTCTTGTGTATATACTTTAGAAAAAGATATTTACCCAAATGCTATTAATGAATTTGCAAGATCAGAAATTAATATATACCCTAATCCAGCTAATGATTATATTATTATTGAGAGCACAAATCTAGCCACTAAAGTAGAAGAAATTCAAATTACTGATATTTATGGACGAATTGTTAAAACATCTTTAACACAAGAAAGTACAGTTAAGCAATCTTTAGATATTTCTAATTTTCGAAAAGGAATTTATATATTAAACATTAAAACAATAAAAGGAGTTACCATTTATAAATTAATTAAGAACTAAATAAAATACAAAACCTCTACCATAAACAATCTTTGGTAAAGATAAATTTGCTATAAGTTATTCAAAAATAGCAATATATAATAGTGCTTTAATTATAAAATATAAAACTAGAAGTATATGGGCAAAATTAAAAAAATAGGCGTGCTAACTTCAGGAGGAGACTCTCCTGGGATGAATGCTGCAATTAGAGCAGTAGTGAGAGCTGGAATATTTAATGGACTAGAAGTATACGGAATTAGACACGGTTATAAAGGATTAGTAAATAACCATATTAAAAGATTAAAATCTTATAGTGTAAGCAATATTATACAACGTGGTGGTACAATCTTAAAAACTGCGCGTTGTAAAGATTTTTTGACAAAAGAGGGTAGGAAACAAGCATACAATAACATAAAAGAGAATGAATTAGATGCAATAATTGTTATTGGAGGCGACGGAACCTTTACTGGTGCTACTGTTTTTGCAAAAGAATATAATATTCCAATTATTGGATTACCAGGAACTATTGATAACGATTTATATGGAACAGATTTTACAATAGGTTATGATACTGCATTAAATACAGTAATAGAAGCTGTAGATAAAATAAGAGATACAGCAAGTGCTCATAACAGGTTGTTTTTTGTTGAAGTAATGGGAAGAGACGCAGGGTTTATAGCATTAAGATCTGCAATTTCTTGCGGTGCAGAGGCTGTATTAATTCCAGAAATAGAAACCCATGCCGAAGATTTGTTAGATTACCTAGAAGATGGTTTTACAAGAAAAAAATCTAGCGGAATAATAATAGTTGCCGAAGGCGATCAAAGTGGAGGGGCATTCGAAATTGCAAAAAAAATTGAAAAAGATTTTATTAACTATGATGTAAGGGTAACAATACTTGGTCACATTCAGCGTGGAGGATCCCCTACTGCATTCGATAGAGTTACAGCAAGTACTCTTGGTGTAGCCGCAGTTAAAGCTCTTTTAGGAGGCGAGAAAAACATAATGGTGGGTTTACAAAACAATAGTGTTGCTTATGTTCCATTAGAAAAAGCAATTAAACATCACAAAACTATTAAAAAATCATTATTAGATTTAGTTAAGGTTTTGAATATATAAATTACAAAAATATTACTTAGTAATAGATATTTCTTTAACAACTTAATTATAGAACTATAGAATAGTAAAATGCTTTTCATAGATGTAATATTACCTTTACGACTCAGAGACAAGTATACATATACTGTTCCTGATGAATTTGCCAACGAAATAGAAATTGGTAAAAGGGTAATTGTACAGTTCGGAAATCGAAAAATATACACTGCATTAATTTATTCTATACACAATAACAAACCTGATGATTACGAAACAAAAGATATTTTTTCTGTTTTAGACGACAAACCAATTGTAAACACAACACAAATTAAACTTTGGGAATGGATTGCAAAATATTATATCTGTTCGCTAGGCGAAGTTTTTAAGGCAGCTCTACCTTCTGGATTAAAACTAGAAAGCAAATCTAAGATTATTTTTAATCCAAACTTCGAGGATTACAGCTTACTTACAGAAAAAGAAGATGCAATTTTCAGATTTGTAGAAGATAAAAAAACAACTACAATTGAAGATGTAAATAAATTTACAAAACAGAAAAATTCTTACAATATATTAAAGCGTTTGTACGAAAAAAATGCGTTAACAATAGACGAAAGACTCAACGATAATTACAAACCAAAATTTGAAACTTACATAAAAGTATCTAAGCTTATAACTAGCGAAGATGAATTAAATAAAACATTAAATAAAATAAAAAAAGCTCCTAAGCAATACGAAGTCTTAATAAAATTTATAGAGCTTTCAGAAATTTATACAGATAACTTAAAAGAAATTTCTAAATCGGACTTAATAAAAAAATCAAATATTTCTGGCTCAATAATTAATGCACTAATAAAAAAAGGAATATTAGAGAACTACGAACTAGAAATATCAAGATTAAAGATCACAAATGCACAAACTGTTTCTTCTTATAACTTATCAGAAAATCAGCAAAATGCATACGACCAAATTAACAAAGAATTTACAGAAAAAGATGTAGTTTTATTGCACGGCGTAACCTCTAGCGGCAAAACAGAAATTTATGTAAAACTAATAGAAGACGCTATTTTGCAAGGAAAACAAGTTCTATATCTTTTACCAGAAATTGCACTTACAACCCAGATTATTGAGCGATTAAGAAGGGTTTTTGGCGACAAGATTGGAGTATATCATTCAAGATTTAACGACTCAGAAAGAGTAGAAATCTGGAATAAAATTCTAAATAAAGAGTATCAAATTATTTTAGGAGTAAGATCATCTATATTCTTGCCATATAGCAACTTAGGACTCATTATTGTTGACGAAGAACACGAAGCAACCTACAAACAGCAAAATCCCGCACCTCGCTATAACGCTAGAGATACCTCAGTTGTATTAAGCAAATATTATAACGCAAAAGTACTTTTAGGAACAGCAACCCCAGCAGTTGAAACATACTTTAATGTACTAACAAAAAAATATGGATTAGTAGAACTATTCCAGCGCTACCAAGACATTAAGTTGCCAGAAATTGTAATTGTAGACACAAAAAAAGCATACAAGAAAAAACAAATGATCTCGTTGCTATCACCTACTCTTTACGACGAAATTAAATATTCCCTGGAGAATAACGAGCAAGTAATTCTATTTCAAAATAGGCGTGGATATTCGCCATATCTTCAGTGCAAATCGTGTGCTTGGATTCCAAAATGTGAATATTGCGACGTTAGTTTAACTTATCATAAATTCTCAAACAATTTAGTTTGCCATTACTGCGGATACACAACATCATTAAAAAATAGGTGCGACGAGTGTAAAAGCACCGAAATTCAAACAATCGGAATGGGAACCGAAAAAATTGAAGACGAAATTTCAATCATTTTTCCTGAAGCAATAATTCAGCGTATGGATTTTGACTCGACACGAAAAAAAGATGCTTACGCAAAAATAATAACTAAATTCGAGAATAAAGAAATTGACATTTTAATAGGAACACAAATGGTTTCTAAGGGACTAGATTTCGATAACGTTAGTTTAGTTGGAATATTAAATGCCGATAATTTATTAAACTTTCCAGATTTTAGAGCTCACGAACGAAGCTATCAATTAATGACCCAAGTTAGTGGAAGAGCTGGTCGAAAAAACAAACAAGGAAAGGTAATTATTCAAACATCAACACCAGATCATTATATTCTAGATTTGGTAAAAAATAATAATTCTAAGAAACTTTACAAGCTACAATTTAACGAACGCAAACAATTTAGATATCCGCCATTTTTTAAAATACTTACAATAACTCTTAAGCATAAAAATAAATCAACACTTAATAAAAACTCATTAGATTTAGCAATTGTACTTAAGAATATTTTTGGAGCTAGAGTTTTGGGTCCAGAACCTCCTGCAATAAGCAAAATAAGCAATTTGCACATTAATATTATTCTAATTAAAATCGAAAAAGAAAGTTCTTTCGAAAAAGCAAAAATAATAATTAACGAGAAAATTGCTCACTTAAGTTCTAACACTAATTTATCGTCTGTAATGATAAATTTCGATGTAGATCCTCTGTAAATTTTTTATTCTACAAAATAGGATTCAATATTAAAATCAGGAGTAAATTTTACGATATATAAGGAATTGTTTATATATCCTTTACCAAATTTTGTTAGTTTGAAACTTGTTGTCAAACCATTACTTTCGTATTTTCCTATGCACCTAATATCATCATAACTTGCAAGAGCTTTTACAAAATGGTTTAATAAATCATATCCCAGAAATGTATAATGCGTTGGATCATTTTTAAACTTATTTCTAAACTTAAACACGTAATTTTTTACATTCTTTCTTTCATAATCAATATATTGTGATTTGAGTAAGGTCCGATTTAGCTTATGTAAATAGTTGTAATCTAGGTTTTTGTAATTATCCCAACTAGCAGAACTAAATAAGCAAATAGCTTGATTTTCGTTTATTGAAATAGATATTTTTGTAATAATATCAGATATTTTTGCTTGTTCGTTAGTGGTAATAATAATAAGATTATTAGTGTCGGTTGTTAAACTATTGTTTAGTTCTATAATTTCTTCTTTTGTATATTTGTTCTCTTTATAAGAAATATTAGACCCAATACTATCTGTAGCAAGTACATCAAAAATTATGTTCTTATAATTAGTAATAATAGATTTTTCCTTCTCAAAATTATCATAAATTAAAATAAAATTAATATTATTTGTATCAGCTATTGTCTTAATAAATCTATCAAAATTTACATTAGGATTAGAATACATTTGAATTGCATATTCGTTAGTCTCTATTATGCTTGATACATTTGCGAATGGCGATATTATTGGAATCTCTTTTTCTTTAGCAAAATCTGATACTAATTTAAAGTTAGAGCTATAAGCTGGTCCAATAATTAAATCGATACTGTTTACAGAAATACTATTAAAAATATTCTTCCTAGAAAGTGAATCATCAATATAATCATATACAAAAAGCTCTAAAGAGAAGCCTTCTTTTCTTAGCATTTCTGTTGCAGATAATACACCTTCATAAAACTCTATAAATGGTTTATTTTTTGGGATATTGTTAAATCTAGATTTTGTTTCTTTCTCTTTTATAAGTTGCTTTTCATCAATATTAAATGGTAATAATAAAGCTATCTTGTATTTTTTAGATTTGTTGAATGTTGCTTCATCTAAACAAGAATCTAATTCTGTTAAGGTAGTATCTTTAATTATTGTATCATTAGGATTGGTAAATAGAACAAAATGCTTTTTAGAGAACCTTATACGCATATCTGGTTGTAACCCTTTTGTTACCACTAAAGGATTTTCTTGCTTAATAATATCAATTTCTACTCCATATTGCTTAGATAAGGAATAAAGCGTTTCCCTCTTTTGAACTATATGGATTACATAATTTTTATCAATATTTGCTGTAGCTTCTGATAAATTCTTAATGTCGTCTTTAGAAATAATAATTATTTGACCAATGTGTAAGTTATCACTTATCCCAGGATTTGAAGCTTTAATCTTTTTAACTTTAACACTATATAACCTTGAAATAGCCGATAATGTTTCTCCCCCATTTACCTTGTGAATAATATAATTTTCTGCACCTATACTACCAAACCCATCGTTAATAACAGGAATTTTTATTACTTGCCCCAATTGTAAACCATCAAAAACTTTAGGGTTTTCTATCGCAACTTCTTTCTGCAGAACATTATATGCTTTACAAATTGCAAATAAATTTTCACCTTGTTTTACTGTATGAAGAAAATATAATCTTTCGTTTACATAGGTACGTTTAACGGTCTTTATTATCTCAATCTTTTCTTGTGAGAATAATGAGGTATTCAGAAAAAAAATAAATAATAGTATTAATATATTTTTCATATAACGTTTAATAAAATAAATTACCTGTCTAATATTACGTAATAGTTAACTAAGTCATTAATTTGTCATGCATACGCAATTAGTAATTCTTAAATCATTTTGGTATAAAAATATACATTATTATTACATATACTCATATCTTAACAAGAAAATATAATATTTTTTTAGTTCTAAAATAATAATCTCTTAAATTACAGAAACAAAAAAAGGTGTCTACCGACACCTTTTTTATTATATTTTATTTAAACTTTCTACTTTGTTCTAATTAAGTGGAAAACTCCTTTTTGTTCGTATACTTTTTCATCTTTACCTGTAGCTTTTATAAAGTAGTAATAT
>DAOVTE010000041.1 GCA_030627705.1 Bacteroidales bacterium | reverse complement strand
TCCTCCTGCTGGCGTACCTATTAATGTCATTGCTGAAGATCCATTAGAACCATTGCTACATCCGTAACCTGGTACTGCAAAATCTACTGATAATGAAGGTGATGGTACAATTAATACATATACTGAATCTTCTCCTACGTACGTAGTATCTGTTAAATGAACTATATACCATCCACTTACCGTTGGCGCTTGTAGGGGTGGGTTAAAATCATTAAATGTAAAACCATTAGGTCCTGTCCAAGTAATAATCTCTTGAATTGCTGGGCATTCGATAATTACATCATCAATTCCCCAATGATCAAAATTATTTCCGCTCGTTACATTTTGAAACCAAGAAAATTGTATAGGAGTAGTTGGGTTAATAGGAACATTTTCGCAGTAATTATTCCAAACAGTCATTTGTGGATCATACCCTCCGTTAGAGTCCCAGTAATTAATATCAGTCCAATTAACTCCTCCATTAATAGAATATTGCAAATGGATTCCTTCTCCTGTGTAATCTGGGCCTTCGCATGGTGAAGGTTGAGATTGAGTAGCATAATCCATGTCAAAGCAAATTGTACATAAATCAGATACAGTATTAGAAGGGCCTGTATTATATGCTACTGTTGTTAAACGTCTAGGTTGCGAAACAGCTGAACCTACCCAACAATATGGATCTGCTGGGGTATTAGGACTTGGATCGCAAGGATTATTAAACTGAGGATTACACTGCGCAGACCATCCTGTACCTAAAGCTCCAGTATTAAAGTCTTCTGCCATTAATGATGCTCCACACGTTCCTATAGAACTAAGTAAAATAATATCTCCAGCACAAATTTTTGCTGTATCATTTACAATTGATACACTTGCTGATATGTCAATTGTACATTGGGCATTTGATTCTACACTAAAAAAAGTAGATAGAATAAAAAATGCTGCAAATACAAAACTTAAAAAATTAGTTTTATTTGTTTTCATAATAATTATTTATTTGTTAATTGGATCAATTGTTAAATTAGATAATTCAAAATCGGTTAGTGTTCGCATTTCTTTATCTATATATTTAATAAAAAGTAATAAGTCGTTTTGTTTACGTTCTGAACAATTACCCTCTAGGGTTTCAGAAGCGTTAAGATCTAATTGATGTGAATACTCTTCTTTATTCACTGCATTGCAGTTAACGCAAATACCATCTACCCATAAATCGTAATTCCACGACATATGTAAGTTCTCTGATGTTGTGTTTACAACTTGAAGCTCTACATATAGCGCGTGTATTCCATTATGCAAATCGTGTCGTTCGGCTAATCTATAGTAAATTTGAACTCCATTTAGCTCTGAATATAATTTTAACTCAGATGTCTTAAGATTCTCAATATTTGCTTTTTCGTTACCAGAAAATGCGTAGGTTGAGAACAAAACTCCTATCATTAAAATGAAAGAACTTAAAATATATTTTTTGCTTTTCATAACAATTATTTATTTATTAGTTTTTAGAATCTTATTTTAAAAAGACGAAAATAATGAAAAAAAGTTGTATCACAATAAAAAAAAATTTATTCTTTGAATAATCTACAGTTAAGTAAAAATTTATTCTGTATAAATAAAAGGATATGAATTTTATAAATTATTAATTTTGAAAATAAAAAACCCTTAGCTATTTTTTGTTATGATAAATAGCTTTTTTGTAAAGGTGTGTGAAATTTATAAAGTACTTTGCCAAACAAAATAATTATCAAATTCATTTAAATTAATTTTATTCTTAAATAATCCGTAAATGGATGAGCCACTACCAGACATTGATGCAAATATTGCTCCTTTTTGATACAATGTTTCTTTAATTTCTGACAGAATAGGGAAGATGTTAAATATATTTTCTTCAAAGTCATTTTTAAGGTTTCCTTTCCATTTAGATATTGGGGAGTTTATTATTTCAGATATTGATATGGGTGTGACTTTTGGTTTTACGTTAGAATACGCAAGTGCAGTAGAAACTGATAATTCTGGTTTAACAATAACTAAGTAATAACCTTTTAGTGATAAATTTATTTCTTTAAAGCTATTTCCTTTTCCGTAAGCATAAACGGGTTTGTTTTTAATAAAGAATGCACAGTCGCTTCCTATTTTTGATGCGTAATATTCTAGCTTTTCATCAAGAATATTTAAAGAAAACATTTTGTTTATTGCCAATAGGGTAAATGCAGCGTCAGCTGATCCCCCACCCAATCCTGCTCCGAATGGGATATTTTTTGTAAGTCTAATTTTTAAATTTGGGATATTAAAATCATTGCTAATAATAGAGTACGCTTTATATATTAAGTTGTTTTTATATTTTATTTCAATATTAAACCCATCATTTATTAAAGAAAACTTTGATGATTCTTCGAGTTTTATAGCATCTTTTAAACCTAATACAGGATAAAATACGGTCTCTATATTATGAAAACCATCATTACGTTTTTCTATAATATTTAAACCTAAATTTATTTTTGCATTGGGATATATATCCATATTATACCCTACCTGTTATAAAAGGATTGTTATTTTTTTCTAAGCCAATTGTAGTGTAAGAACCATGCCCAGGCATTACTTCTGTATCGTAATCTAATACCAATAATTTTTCGTCTATGCTTTTCATTAATATATCTAAATCTCCACCAGGCAAATCTGTTCTTCCAATACTACCTTTAAAAAGAACATCTCCTACAATAACAAACTTTTGTTCTGGAGAATAAAATGCTAAATGACCTGGTGAATGACCTGGCACGAAAAGAACTTTAAGTTCAGAATTACCAAATTTAACAGTATCATTATCACACAAATAATTATCAATATTTGGAGTTGTTTTTAACTCAAACCCATAGTTAGATGCATAATCTAAAGATGAATTAATATTATCTATTTCGTTTTTATTACCTTCTATTGATATATTATATTCAGATTTTAGAAAATCTATTCCAAGTAAATGATCTATATGAAAATGAGTATTTATAGCCTTGGTAGGTTTAAGGCTGTTTTCTAAAATAAAATTTTTAATTACTTGTTTTTCGCTGTCTGAATAACATCCAGCATCTATAATAACGCACTCTTTAGTTTCGTCATACAATAAAAATGTATTTTCTTGGAAACCATTAAAAATAAATCTTTTTACAGAAATCATATCAAATTAATTTTTATACAAAAATACTAATTGAAGTTGTTTAAAAGGAAGAATAATAGGCTAATATTGAGTAATATTATTTATTATCATTCTTTTTAAAAAATGTTATCAAACAAAAGTATTATAAAAAAGAGATTTGTCCAAATTCTAATTCTGTGAAAACGAATATGAACATAAATAATAATGTATTTTAAGAAATGAGGAAAAGTAGAAGTTAGGAAAGGATTTCGTTATTTAACTTTTATTATTTTACACTCATCTTGCGATTCAAAAAGTAATTCTGAAATATTCTTGTTTAAAACAGGATGTATTAGGCCTTCAGCAATCTCTTTTAATGGAAATAATGTAAAATTTCTTTTGTGCAATTCGGGGTGTGGAATTATTAACTTTTTTTGATTAATAATATCAAAGTTATAGAATAATATATCAATATCTATTATTCTTGATTCGTATGTAGCAGAAGTTTTTCTTTTTCTACCTATTTGATTTTCTATTTGTAAAATAGTATCAAGTAAAATTTCTGAGCTTAGTGTTGTTTCTATTTTTATTACTTGATTTAGAAATGTGTTTTTTGTTTCGAAGCCCCATGATTGGGTTTCGTAAATTGAGGATTTTTTTATTAGTTTCCCCACTTTCGCAGAAACAAATTCTATAGATTTATTTAGATTCTCTTTTTTGTTACCTAAGTTAGAGCCTAAAAGCAGGTATGCCGTATTTATCAAAGTTTATAATTTCTTAAAAAATATCATTAAAGCTAGCCAATATTCTTTATTGGTATTATTCGTTTTCCAAAGTGCTTTTGATCCATGTTCGCCTTTACCATTTTTAGGTGAAAAAAGCATTTTTTGTTTATTATCAACTAAAGATAATAACTCCATTGTATATGAAAGTTCTTGTTGACAAACAGCAACAAATATTGGCTTTTGTATGGATTTTATTTCTTGTTTAATTTCTAGCTCTGGCATAAAATATTCTCCAGGACTAAATGCAACTACTGCCTTTACTTTCGGGTTTGTTACTGCAATTTTTAAACATAAAGAAGCAGAAAACGAACTTCCTAAAATAACTACTTCTTTATTTGATTTGTAATAAGCATAATCTATTGCAGCAATAATATCTTGTTCAGTATCTATAAATTCCGTGCTTTTTCCCGATGAGCGAGCAAGTATTGCTGTTTCGTTGCTTATAAAATTGACTTTGTTACCTGAACGTAAATCAACTGCTATTACATTATAGTCTAGCTTGAGTAACTTAATAGCAGTTTCTCTATATTCTCCTTTACTGTACCTTGCTTGGTGAAATAATAATAAATAAGGCAATGTTGAATCAATTTCGTATAGATTTGCAGTGATTTCTAGTCCATCTGCAGCATTAAATTTTATTAATTCTTGTGCTTTTAGGTTACTTACAATTGAAAAAAATAGTGCTAAAAATATTAATGTATTTTTCATAAATAAAAAAAGTGTGGTTAAATGTATATATTTAACCACACTTTATCAAATATAGTGTTAAAAAATTTAAATTAAAAAACTTTATTAAAGCTCTATTAATACTTTAACATTATTGTTACTAACCTCGACTACTCCTGACTCTATTTTGTAGAAAGACTCTTTATTATCATTATCGATAAGTTTTATTTCACCTTTGCACAAGGTAGAAATAATTGGAGCATGACTATTCAAAATTTCAAAAGAACCATTTGTGCCTGGTAATTTTATTAATTTTGCATCACCACTAAATGTAGTATTTTCAGGTGTAATAATTTCAATAAACATTATTTATCTATTTTGTTGCGTCAGCTAATAATTTTTTTCCTTTTTCTATTGCTTCTTCTATAGTTCCTACAAGGTTAAATGCTGCTTCTGGATACTCATCAACTTCACCATCCATAATCATATTAAAACCTTTAATTGTATCTTCTATTGACACAAGTACGCCCTCTAATCCTGTAAATTGTGTTGCTACAAAGAATGGTTGCGATAAGAAACGTTGTACACGACGTGCACGGTGAACTACTAATTTATCTTCCTCAGAAAGTTCGTCCATACCAAGAATTGCAATAATATCTTGTAATTCTTTATATCGTTGTAAAATTTCGATTACTCTTTGTGCTGTTCCGTAATGTTCTTTGCCAACGATATCTGGAGATAAAATTCTTGATGTAGAATCTAACGGATCTACAGCAGGATAAATTCCAAGTTCTGCAATTTTACGGTTAAGCACAGTTGTTGCATCTAAGTGAGCAAATGTTGTTGCTGGAGCAGGGTCAGTTAAATCATCTGCAGGCACATATACTGCTTGCACTGATGTAATAGAACCATTATTTGTTGAAGTAATACGCTCTTGCATTACACCCATCTCAGTTGCTAATGTTGGTTGATAACCTACAGCCGAAGGCATACGTCCAAGAAGTGCTGATACCTCAGAACCTGCTTGTGTAAATCTAAAAATATTATCGATAAAAAATAATACGTCTTTTCCCTTTCCTTCGCCATCTCCATCACGGAAACTCTCTGCAACGGTTAATCCTGATAATGCTACTGCAGCTCTTGCTCCTGGAGGCTCATTCATTTGTCCGAAAACTAACGAAACTTGAGATTTTGTCATAGCTTCTTTATCTACTTTAGATAGATCCCATCCGCCTTCTTCCATAGATTTCATAAACTCGTCGCCGTATGTCATTACACCAGACTCAAGCATTTCTCTTAAAAGATCGTTTCCTTCTCGTGTTCTTTCACCTACACCTGCAAATACAGATAATCCATCGTGACCTTTTGCAATATTATTTATTAATTCTTGTATTAATACAGTTTTACCAACACCAGCACCACCAAATAAACCAATTTTACCACCTTTTGAGTAAGGCTCAATTAAATCGATTACTTTAATACCTGTGTATAAAACTTCTGCTTCTGTAGAAAGGTCAGCAAACGCTGGTGGCTGACGATGAATAGGATAACCATCTTCTTTTGGGAGATTTCCAATTCCGTCGATAGCGTCTCCAACTACATTTAATAATCTACCTTTTACTTGATCGCCAATAGGCATTTTTATAGGAGCTCCTGTTAAAGTTACTTCCATTCCTCTAGATAAACCATCAGTTGAATCCATAGAAATTGTACGTACAGTATTTTCTCCAATATGTTGTTGAACTTCGATAATAATTGTTTTATCAGAAGTTTTAATTTCTAGTGCATCGTGAATATTTGGTAGTTCCCCACCTTGTTTTTCAAAACTAACATCGATTACAGGACCAATTACCTGTATTATTTCCCCAGAATTTTTAGACATTATATTTTACTTTTTTGTTTTATTATAATAAGTCTGCAAATTTAATTTTTTTTTATCTAAAAAACTATTTCTATTTGTAATTTTTTATAAGTGCACAAGTATTCTGTATATATTTTTGTTACATTTAGACACTTGAAAATAATTTTATAAAATCTCAAGTTTAGATTGTAATTAAAAACATAAAAGTATACATTTGAAATTAATAATTAAGTTATAATGCTCGAAGGAATTATTAATATTTTTGATATTATTGGTGCTATATTTTTAGTTACTATAATAATTTTGTTTTCGAATATATACAAAAACACAAAGCTAAAAGCTAAACCTGAATACAAATATTTTACTTATGGTCTAATAACAAAAATTGTTGGTTCAGTTGCTTTGGCGCTCATTTATGTTTTTTATTATAAGGGTGGCGACACGATATACTATTTCTTAGGAGGAGAAACTTTAACTAATGCTTTTTTTGCAAGCCCATCTGATTATTTTAAATTATTATTTAAAGAAAGTAATGAATTTACACTAGACTTACAAAGTATTACAAATAGAATAAACTATTATAGATCGCCAGAAGAATGGTTCATGGTTAGAGTAACTTCCATTCTAGTTTTTTTTTCATTTAATAGATATTTAATAACATCCATTTTTGTCTCAATTATATCATTTTATGGAAGCTGGAAACTATTTAAAGCTTTTCTTTATTTTTTTCCTAACTATCAAAAAGCTGCATTTATTTCTATCTTTTTGCTACCTTCTGTGATGTTTTGGGGTAGCGGAATACTTAAAGATACAATTACTTTTGCAGCATTAGGAGTATTTTTTTATCATTTTGTAGAAATTTTATTTAAAAATAGAGTTTCGCTATCTTCAATATTAATAATGTTTATTTCAATTATTATTATTTTCAAATTAAAGGCATACATTATTATTGGGTTTTTACCAGCAATTATTATTGCAATATATATTAGTAAAAAAAATCAAATAACCAACAACCTTATAAGAAGAATATTTGCTCCCTTTTTTCTTATAATAATGATTTCTGTGGGATATTTTTTAATTATTAATTTGGTTAATCAGAATAATAAATATCAGATTAGCAACCTTGAATCAAGAGTTAAAGGGTTTCATTCTTGGCACACAACTACAGGTGGTTCATCCTACAATTTAGGGAAAGTAGAATACACCCTAATAGGAATTATTAAAAAAATCCCAGAATCATTAAATGTTACTTTTTTTAGACCATATTTGTGGGAAGCACGAAACATAACATCATTTGTTGGAGCAGTTGAAAGTTTTGTTCTTACATTACTTTTTCTATTCATTATGTGGAAATATAAATTTCGATGGATAAGATTTAGTCTGAAAAATAGTTTTTTAACTTTAGCTATGGTTTATTCAATTGTATTTGGTTTTGCAGTGGGTTTTACGTCGTATAACTTTGGTGCTTTAGCTAGATATAAAATCCCTGTAATGCCATTTTTTTCATTTTGGTTGCTCTATTTTTACTATAAATATAGATTTGTTAGCTTAAGAAACAAAGTAAAGAATGCAAAGTAATTTTTCTTATTTATTCCAGTAAATGTAGAACATATTTCTAGTATAATTTCTGCCAAACCATTTTTTATTAAGATCTAATTTTACATTGCAATTTATTTTTTACTTTCTAATGGTGATTTTTATTATCATTTCTTTATTTTTGTGTAATAATGAAAACTAAAATTGTTATAATTGTAGCAGGGGGCAAAGGGTTAAGAATGGGTGAGAAATTACCCAAACAATTCTTGCTTGCTAATAATTTACCTGTTTTAATGCATACAATAAACAGCTTTGTAAATACATTTTCTGATATCTCAATAATTTTAGTATTACCAAAAGAACATGTTCCTTATTGGGAAAATCTTTGCAATGATTATAATTTTAATGTAAATCTTAAAATCGCAGAAGGTGGCGAAACAAGGTTTCAATCAGTAAAGAATGGGTTAAAATTAGCTATAAATAATTCTATCATTGCTATTCACGATGGTGTTAGGCCATTGGTAAGCAAAGCCATAATTAAAGAATGTTTTAATAAAGCAGAAAAGTTAGGCAACGCAATTCCTGCGATATCAATATTCGATTCAGTAAGAGAAATTAACGAAAGTGATAGCAAAATAGTTGATAGAAATAATTACAAAATAGTACAAACACCACAGGTATTTAAAAGTGAAATTTTGCAAAAGGCATATGATTTACCTTACAACAATAAATTTACCGATGATGCAAGTGTGGTTGAAGAACTTGGCGAAAAAATAAACCTTGTTGAAGGAAACAGAGAAAATATAAAAATAACAACAAAGTACGATTTAGAAATTTTTAAATCATTTTTAAAAAATAATAAATAAGATATGAATGTTTTACTTTTAGGTTCGGGAGGCAGAGAGCACGCATTAGCTTGGAAATTATCTCAAAGCACAAAATTATCAAAGTTATTTATTGCTCCTGGTAACGCAGGAACATCGAAACACGGAGAGAATGTAAATTTATCAATAAATAATTTTACAGAGATACAACAATTTTGCGAGTCTAATAATACAAAACTAATTATTGTTGGACCAGAAGACCCCTTAGTAAATGGCGTTGCCGATTTTTTCGAAAACACAAACATCAAAGTAATTGGGCCAAAAAAAGACGGAGCATTATTAGAGGGAAGTAAAGAGTTTTCAAAGAAATTTATGCAAAAGCATAATATTCCAACAGCAGGATATTTTAGCGTAAGTAAAAATAATTTAGATGAAGGAATAGCATTTCTAAAAACGCTAAAAGCCCCTTACGTTTTAAAAGCAGACGGACTAGCTGCAGGAAAAGGAGTTTTAATTTTAGACGATTTAAACGACGCAATATTGGAATTAAGCGAGATGCTTAATGGTAAATTTGGAGAAGCTAGCAGTTTGGTCGTAATAGAAGAGTTTTTAGATGGAATCGAACTTTCTACATTTGTTTTAACAGATGGAATTTCATATAAAATTTTGCCCGAAGCCAAAGATTACAAACGAATAGGTGAAGGCGATACAGGACTAAACACAGGTGGTATGGGAGCCATTTCTCCAGTACCATTTGCAACAGAAGAATTTAAGAAAAAAGTAGAAGAAAAGGTCGTAATTCCTACTATAGAAGGTCTGAAAAAAGACAAAATAAATTACAAAGGTTTTATTTTTATTGGATTAATGAAAATTGGCGACGAACCTTACGTTATTGAATACAACGTAAGAATGGGCGATCCAGAAACCGAGGTAGTAATTCCTAGAATAAAATCAGATATTTTAGACCTGTTTATTGGGGTAGCAGAGAATAATTTAAGCGAAAAAACCATTGAATTAAGCGAAGATTACGCAACTACAGTAATGCTTGTGTCGGGAGGTTACCCAGAAGATTACCAGAAAAATAAACATATTACAGGTATAGAAGATAACCCGAACAGTTTAGTTTTTCATGCAGGCACAAAATTAGAAAACAAAAAAATACTAACTAACGGCGGAAGGGTTATTTCTGTTACATCTTTTGGTAATTCTATAGAATCTGCACTAGAAAAGTCATTTGCTACAGCAAAAAAAATAAACTTCGAAGGAAAATATTTTAGAACAGATATTGGAAAAGATTTATTAAATTTGTAATAGTATAACTAATTATAGAACTATGAATTCAATTAATAAGTAAATGATTTTTAAGATATTTAATACCAACCAACCATATGTATTAATTCTATTTTTTTTAATAGAACTAACAGTTTGGGGATTTTCATTTTTTACAGGCGAAAGTGTGCAAATATCAAGTAATCAATACAATACCGTGTTTGGTAATTTTCTAGCAGACTTTAACACAAACAATCATCTATTATCAAAAATTATTGCATTTGTATTATTATTTATGCAAGCAATATATTTAACTTGGCTAAACAAGAAATATTTCTTTATTACAAAAAGAACATACTTACCTGCTATTATTTATTTACTAGCCATATCTAGTTTCAGACAATATCAAGAGCTTTATGGAGTAATAATATCAAACACATTTTTTCTATTAATAATTAACGAAGTCTTTTCTGTTTATAAAAAAAGAACAGCAATTGCAAGCTATTTTAATATTGGAGTTTTTTTTACAATAGCTCTCCTATTATACAGTAATTTTATTTTCTATATGCCAATATTGTGGATTAGTTTTGTGATACTAAGGCCAGTAAATCTCAGAGAATGGATATCTGGTTTTATAGGGTTTTTAACTCCAGTATTAATTTTCGTGCTTTTGTATTATATTTTCTTTTTTAAAGGAGAAATAAATTGGACAGATTACACTTATTTATTCAAAAATGCCAATCTAATATCATTCAACTTATACGAACTTATTTACATAGTAATTATTTCTATATTATTGATTTTAGGAATATTAAATCTTTTGCGTAGATACGATAGTAAAAAAATTAGCACCCGAAAATACATTCAAATTTTTATATGGACAGTACTTTCATCACCAATAATATATTTTGTGATACATTTTGTTGATGCTAGAATATTTATTCCAGCAGCAATTCCTATAGCATATCTACTTACATTGTATTTGGCAAATATGCGTTCTAAAATATTTCAAGAAATTGCATTTACTTTACTGTTAATTGGTTCATTGATACTCCAAATTATATAATGAAAATACTTAAAGTTTTAATAATATTTATTTTTATTACGGAACTTGTTAATGCGCAAAATTATAATAGTCAGTTTTTTAATTACAATGATGTAGATTCAACAAAAAAAAACAAGTTGTATTTCAGGTTAGAGAATTCAAACCTACTTAAAAACAACGAGTATTTTAATAATTTTATCGATGGCTACACATTATTAGGCTATTTTATAAAACCAAAACTTGTATATTATCCCACAAAAAAATCGAGAATAGATGCGGGGGCTTATCTACTTAAATATTCAGGAGTAGATTCATACACAACAGTATCGCCAATATTTACATTTAGATATAATTTTAATAGCAGAATAAATTTATTGTTAGGAACTATTAATGGCCCATTAGAGCATAACTTAATAGAACCAATATTTAAATTCGAGCGATATTTCGAGAATAATAACGAAAGTGGAATCCAATTTTTATTTAAATATCCAAACTTAGAAACCGATTTGTGGGTAAATTGGGAGCAATTTATTCTTAAAGATGATCCATTTCAAGAGCATATAAGTTTTGGAATAACCAATGAATATAACATTCTAAAGAAATTACCAGAATATAATATATCATTAATATTTCAGTTCTTGGCAAAACACAAAGGCGGACAGTTCGATAAATCGATTTTGCCAATGCAAACTCTTTTAAACACGGTAAGCGGTTTTTCTTTTAGCAAAAAACTGAATAATACTTATTTTACCGAAATAGGAACAAAAAATTATTTTCTTACGTTTGCCGATTTATCGCCAAAACCACAATATATATACTCGCAAGGTTGGGGATTGTATTACACATTGTTTTTCAGCTCAAAAAATATTTACATAGAACCTAATTTCTGGTACGGGAAGTTCTTTATTTCTGCAATGGGCGACCCAAATTATATGTGTATTTCCGATAAATACAGAACTTATTACGAGCCAAACAGAAATATTATCTCCACAAAATTAGAGTATAAAATAAAACTATTTACCGATATTAATTTAGGCGTAAGAGCAGAACCATACTACGATATTTTTAATCAAAACTTTGATTATTCGTTCGGCATACATATTACATTTAATAGAGATTTCTTCTTAACCGAGCTAAAATAGTTTTTTGCTTTTTCATATAAAATAGCTTTTCAAACAGTTTTTTTTATTACTTTTGGAGGAATAGAAAAACAACAAAATATTAAATAAAATGAAGATATTAGTTTGTATTAGTAATGTGCCCGACACAACTGCTAAAATTAGCTTTGTTGAGGATAACAAAGTCTACAACAAGAATAATGTGCAATTTATTATTAGCCCATACGAAGAACTTGCCCTAACTAGAGCTCTTGAACTAAAAGAAGCTGCTAGCGGAACAATAACTGTTTTAACAGTTGGTTTACAAGATGCCGAACCTACAATGCGTAAAGCATTAGCGATGGGTGCCGACGATGCAATTCGCGTAAACACAGAAGCAAAAGATGCAATGTTTGTAGCAAAACAAATTGCTGAGGTTGCAAAAAACAAAAATTACGATATTATTTTTACAGGTAAAGAATCTATAGATTACAATGGTAGTCAGGTTGGCGAAATGGTTGCCGAACTTTTAGATATTCCATCAATTACATCTGTTTCTGGAATAGATGTAGAGGGAACAACAGGTAAAATCCAAAGAGAAATAGATGGAGGTTACGAGCAAATAGAATGCGAATTTCCATTTGTAGGAAGTGGACAAAAAGGAATTGCTCCAGAACCTAGAATTCCAGCAATGCGTGGAATAATGATGGCTAGAAAAAAGCCTTTAAATATTGTTGAACCTGTAGAGTTCACAGATTTAACTCAGGTAATTACTCATACATTACCAGAAGCAAAATCTGCTTGTACAATGATAGAACCAGATAATGTTGGCGAACTTGTAAGACTATTGCACGAAGAAGCAAAAGCCATTTAATAATTAAATAAAAAAAGAATTATGTCAGTTTTAGTATATACAGAAAATTGGGATGGCAAATTTAAAAAAGCCACTTACGAAATAGTTTCTTACGCAAACGAAATTGCAAAACAATTAGGTTGCGATCTTATAGCTTTATCAATAGGTAAAGTTAGCGACGAAGAATTAAAATCATTAGAAAATTACGGAGCATCGAAAGTGCTTAATGCAAACGATGATAAATACAACACCATAATTTCGCAAGTTTACACAAAAATTATTGCAGATGCAGTTAATGCAACTAATGCAAGCGTTGTAGTTTTTGCAAATACCTACACCGGTAGAAGTATTGCACCTAGAGTATCGGTAAAATTAAATGCTGGTTTAGTTTCTGGATGCATTGCATTACCAACTAGCACACAGCCTTTTGTGGTTAATAAAAAAGCATACTCGGGTAAAGCTTTCGCTGATGTTCAAGTAAATAGCGATATTAAAATTCTAACATTAAATCAGAATTCGTATAAAATTGTAGAAAATAAAAAAGATGCTGCAATTGAAGCATTTACAACAGAAATTCCAGATAATTACTTTAAAGTAAAATCAATAGAAATTTCTAAAGCTTCGGATAAAATAACTGTAAACGATGCAGAGATTTTAGTTTCTGGTGGTAGAGGATTAAAAGCTTCTGAACATTTCGGAATGCTAGATGAAATTGCTAGTATTTTAGGACCAACAGCAACAACAGCTTGTTCTAGACCGATTACAGATTTAGATTGGAGACCTCACTCGGAGCACGTTGGTCAAACAGGTAAAGTTGTAGCACCAAACCTATATTTTGCAATTGGAATTTCTGGAGCAATTCAGCATTTAGCAGGAATAAATTCTTCTAAAATAATTGTAGCAATTAATACAGATAAAGATGCTCCTATTTTCGAGGCAGCAGATTATGGTATTATTGGCGATGCTTTCGAAGTTTTACCATCTTTAATAGAAGAACTTACAAAGCTTAAGAATTCGTAAATCAAAATAATACGAAATTTTTGTTCGTTTTCTAGCTTAGTTTAAATACTTAAAAAGCAGTGATAATAATTAAATTTATATTACTGCTTTTTTATTTTGTAAACTTTATATACATTTAAAAATATTTTTATCACAAATATCAAAATGGATAAAATTGAGTTAAGAGTTTTGGGATTATCATACAGTCAAACACAGCAAGGAGCGTACGCTTTGGTGTTGGAAGAAACTGCAGGAAAACAGCGTATTCCTATTATTATAGGGGCTACCGAGGCTCAATCTATTGCAATAGAAATGGAAGGGCTGAAGTCTCCACGACCACTCACTCATGATTTATTTACGTCTTTTGGCGACGCTTTCGGAATAAAAATTATAGAAGTATTTATTTACAGAATTGAAGAAGGAATATTTTATTCGGAAATAGTTTTATCAGATAAGAAAAAAACTATTAGAATAGATGCTCGTACATCTGACGCAATTGCACTAGCACTTAGAGCAAATTGTAAGATATTTGTTGATAAACTTGTGTTAAAAAAAACAGGTGTAATTCTCCAGTTCGAAGACGACGAAGAGGAACTTTTACCAGAACCCTCAAAAAAAACTCGCTCTAAACAAAAATCAATCGAAGAATTAGAAAAGCTATTGCAAAAAGCTATAGAAACCGAAGATTACGAAAAAGCATCTAAAATTAGAGACGAAATAAATAAAAGACAGGATTTAGATTAAAAATAAAAAAATGAATGTAAAATTAAGACTAATAATAATGAATTTCCTGCAATTTTTTGTTTGGGGTTCGTGGTTAATTACTATTGGCGGATATTGGTTCCAAACAAAACAATGGTCGGGAACTGACTTTGGTACAATTTTCTTAACACTGGGTCTTTCTTCTTTATTTATGCCAGCAATAACAGGAATAATTGCAGATAGATGGGTAAATGCCGAAAAATTATTAGGAATATTTCATTTGTTTGGTGCTCTTGCTCTTTTTGCAATTCCGATGGCAGATTCTCCTGGTCTTTTCTTTTGGATAATGTTTATAAATATGATTTTTTATATGCCAACTATTTCACTGTCTATAACAGTAGGATACTCAGCGTTAAAAAAGAATAACTTAGATATTGTTAAAGAATATCCACCAATTAGAGTTTATGGCACAATTGGTTTTATTGTTGCAATGTGGACAGTTAGTTTATTAGAGATAGAAACATCAGCAATGCAATTTTATGTAGCTTCTGCGGCATCAGTAATTTTAGGACTCTATTCTTTTACATTACCTAAATGTGATGTTAACAAAGACATTGGCACAAAATCTTTAATAAATATGCTTGGATTAAATGCATTCTCATTGTTTAAAGATAAGAAAATGGCAATGTTCTTTATTTTCTCAATGTTGCTTGGTGCATCTCTTCAGCTAACAAATATGTATGGCGATACTTTTATTCACGATTTTGCAAAAATACCAGCTTTTAAAGATTTACTTGCAGTAAAATATCCTGCAATAATTATGTCTGTATCACAAATGTCTGAAACATTATTTATACTTGCCATTCCGTTTTTCTTAAAACGATTTGGTATTAAAAAAGTAATGTTAATGAGTATGTTTGCTTGGGTATTAAGGTTTGGACTATTAGGTTTTGGCGATCCAGCAGGTGGACTTTGGATGATTATTCTATCGGGAATTGTTTATGGTATGGCTTTCGACTTTTTTAATATTTCGGGTTCGCTATTTGTAGAAACACAAAGCGATTCTAAAATTAGAGCAAGCGCACAAGGTTTATTTATGATGATGACAAATGGATTTGGCGCAATTGCAGGAGCTTTAATAAGCGGAGTTATAATAGATGCTTTCTTTATTGATGAAAGTGCTGTTATAAAAACTCAATGGCAAGAAGTATGGATTGCTTTTGCTATATACTCGCTAGTTGTAGCAGTGATTTTTGCTATATTCTTTAAGCATAAACATAAAGCCGAAGATGTGGCGGATTTTAGTCATTAAGATAATTTAAACTAACAGAAATGAATTGGATAATATCAGCAAATTCTAAGATGTACGACCATTCAAGTTCTTTTGAACATTATGGATCAATCGATT
>DAOVTE010000209.1 GCA_030627705.1 Bacteroidales bacterium | reverse complement strand
TATTATTTAAAATACAATAGCAACATTCATAGAGGCGTACATTATTTAAGCGCAAAAACAACACAAGCTTACGAAAGTGCGAGAAAAACTGTACAAAATTTTATTAATGCCGAGAAATCTTGCGAGATAATATTTACAGCAGGAACAACTAATTCTATTAATCTTGTAGCCTCATCGTTTACAGAAAAATACTTAAGCAAAGGCGACGAAATTATAGTAACAGAAATGGAACATCATTCCAATATTGTTCCCTGGCAAATGGCTTGCGAGCGCAAAGGAGCAAAATTAAAAGTAATTCCATTTAATGATAACGGAACTTTAGATCTAGATAAATTTAAAGAACTACTTACCGATAAAACAAAAATAGTTTCTATAACTCACGTATCAAATACATTAGGAACAGTAAATCCTATAAAGGAAATTATTAAGATTGCTCACTCTAAAAATGTTCCTGTTTTTGTTGACGGAGCACAAGGAATTCAGCATCAAACTGTAGACGTTGTAGATTTAGATTGTGATTTTTATTGTTTCTCAGGGCATAAAATTTACGGCCCAACAGGGATTGGTGCATTGTACGGAAAAGAAAAATGGCTGAACGATTTACCTCCCTATCAAGGTGGTGGCGATATGATAAAAACCGTTACTTTCGAGAAAACAGTTTACAACGATTTGCCATTTAAATTCGAAGCAGGAACAACTAATTTTATTGGCGCAATTGGTATGGCAGCAGCAATAAAATATGTCGACAATATTGGAATAAATAATATTGCAAAATACGAACACGAACTACTTGAATACGCGCATAAGAAATTATCAAAAATAGATGATTTAGTAATCTATGGTAACGATAAAAATAAGGCATCTTTAGTTTCATTCTTAATAGAAGGAATTCATTTTCAAGATACAGGAATGATGCTAGACAAACTAGATATAGCAGTACGAACAGGTACGCATTGTACACAACCAGTTATGGACCATTTTGGTATTGAAGGCACAGTTAGAGCATCGTTTGCTTTCTACAATACAAAAGAAGAAATAGATTATTTATACGATGCACTTATAAAAATCAGTAAAATGTTTAAAGGAAAATAAAATATTGTTGAAAGTTTTAAAGTTACAAGTTGAAAGTTATTTCTGCTAAATACTAAAGGTTTCAATTCAAATAATAGTTTTATAAGTTGGAAACAAACCTGTAACTTTCAACATTTAACTTTTTAACCAAATAAAGATGAACAAAATACAAGATCAAATAATAGAAGAATTTTCAATCTTTGACGATTGGATGGATAGATACAATTATATTATAGACTTGGCTAAAGATATGCCAGAAATAGGCGAGGAATATAAAACAAATCAATATCTAATAAACGGATGTCAATCTAAAGTTTGGCTAAATGCTGATATAGTGGATGGTAAATTACATTTTACAGCCGATAGCGATGCAATTATCACAAAAGGTATAGTTTCGCTGCTTATTAGAGTTTTCGATAATCATACGCCAGAAGAAATTCTGAATTCCGAATTATATTTTATAGAGAAAATAGGTTTGCAAGAAAATCTATCGCCAAATAGAAGCAACGGTTTAGTCGCAATGATAAAACAAATAAAATTATACGCAATAGCGTTTAACGCAAAAGCTAAAATGAACTAATTATGAGTGATACAAACGATTTAATGCAATTAGAAACAACAATTCTAGAAGTAATAAAAACAATATACGACCCAGAAATACCAGTAAATATTTACGACTTAGGTTTAATCTACAACATAGATATAGACGACGACAATAATGTTGCTATAGAAATGACATTAACAGCGCCAAATTGCCCTGTTGCAGATTCTATTCTTGCAGAAGTTACCGATAAAGTAAATTTTATTTCTGCAGTAAATAAAACCACCGTTAATTTGGTGTTCGAGCCTACTTGGACAAAAGAAATGATGAGTGAAGAAGCTCAACTTGAACTGGGCTTTTTGTAAAAATGACAAAATGAATACAAGCGAATTAATAAAAAAATATGAATCGTTGAATCTAAATCAAGTTTTAGATTACAATAAATTTAGCTTGTATTCTATTACAAATCATAGCACAGTAATAGAAGGTAGCACATTAACAGCAAACGAAACTCAATTACTTTTAGAGGAAGATTTAACACCAAAAGGAAAGCCGCTAGAACATACTTTGATGACAAAAGATCATCACAATGCACTTTTGTTTACAATTGATTTAGCTAAAAGTAAAAAGCCAATATCTACAGAAATCTTACAAGAAATTAATAGTAAGGTTATGAAATCTACAGGTAAAATTTACAATACAGCTCTTGGCAATATAGATGCAACAAAAGGAGATTTGCGAAAAATTAATGTTTTTGTAGGAAGTAGATATTTTCCAAATTACGATAAAGTACCAAAGCTTATTAATGATTTTTGTGTAGAATTAAACAAAATGATAAAAGAAAGCAAGAACAATAAAATTGAACTTCTTAAAATATCATTTTGGGCGCATTTTAATCTAGTTAGTATACATCCTTTTGCCGATGGAAACGGGCGAACATCTAGGCTGTTAATGAACTATATTCAAGAATATTTAAAACTACCTTTATCAATTGTTTTTAAAGAAGATAAAATTGAATATTTTGATGCCTTAGAAAAAGCTAGAGACGATAATAATATTTCTCATTTTTACGATTTCTTGCTCAATCAATACGACAAACATTTATCAGCAGAAATAGATAAATTCAACAATAAATCTCAAGGATTTAATTTCTTATTTTAACCCAACAAAAATATTTACAAAACAGTGAAAATTAATTTATTAATCATAATAGTTTCGGTAATTGTAATTTTTTCAGCGTGCAACAACAACGAGAATGCAAATATAAAATCCGAAGATACAGATACGGTAATAGTAATTCCACCAACATTGCTTTACGGATATAATGTAGATTCTTTTCATATTATTAACAATAAGATTAAGAAAAACGAAAGCTTATCTGATATTTTTAGAAATAATAATATTCCGTATTATGTTTTAGATTTTGTGGCAAGTTTACCAGACTCTATTTTTAATGTAAAGCGTTTGCAAGTATCGTATCCATATACAATTTTGTGCAAGAATGATAGTGCAAAAACACCACAAGTATTTATTTACGAGAATAATAAGATTGATTATTCTGTTATAGATTTTAGAGATTCTATAATTATAAAGAACCAGAAAAAAGAAATAATTACTACAAGAAATATTGCAAAAGGAGAAGTTACTAGTTCGCTTTGGAATGCAATGGTGGACAGCGGTTACGATCCGATTCTAGCAATAGAAATGTCGGAGATTTACGCTTGGACAATAGATTTTTTTGGTCTGCAAAAAGGCGATAAATTCAAGATAATTTATAATCAACAATTTGTAGATACAATAAAAGTTGGAGTTAGCGATATCTCAGGAATTTCGTTTACACATGCTAATAATGAATTTATAGCAATTTATTTCGAACAAGATACAGTTGTCGGTTATTTCGATGAAAAAGGAAATAGCTTGCGAAAAGCATTTTTAAAAGCACCATTAAGATTTTCTAGAATTAGCTCAAGATTTTCTAATAGTAGGTTTCATCCAGTATTAAAAATCCGTAGACCTCACCACGGAGTAGATTACGCAGCACCAACTGGTACACCTGTTTATACAATTGGCGATGGGAAAGTTATAAAAAAAGGTTGGAGTGGCGGAGGCGGAAACGCAGTAAAAGTTAAACACAATTCGGTCTATACGACGGTTTATATGCATCTTTCTAAGTTTGGAGATATAAGAGTTGGAGATTTTATTACACAAAGTACAATTGTTGGTTATGTTGGTAGTACAGGCCTATCTACAGGTCCGCATTTAGATTTTAGAGTTTATCAGAATGGTCATGCTATAGACCCTCTAAAAATGAAATCGCCACCCGTAGAGCCTATAGATTCTGCAACACAAGAGAATTTTAATATTGTAAAAGCAAAGGTTTTAAAAGAACTTTTGGATATTTAATAATGAAAACCCCCTAACCCCCTTTTTAAGGGGGAATTTTAATAATTTTAAGCATAAACACATAAAACAAACAATTTTTAATTATAGAATTTGAAATTTAGAATACACAAAACACATATTAAGGGAGAATCGTATAAATAATTATTTAGAATATATTA
>DAOVTE010000168.1 GCA_030627705.1 Bacteroidales bacterium | reverse complement strand
GCTGTTGTAGATACTCACGATTGGACAGTTTTAATTAACGACGATGTAGAAGAATTTATTGGCTACGACGATACAGAAACTTCAATTAAAATTACCCGATACAGAAAGGTTAGTGCAAAAGGCGAAGAGTTTTATCATATTGCATTTAATTACACACCTTTTTATGCCGAAAGTGGCGGCCAAGTTGGCGATACAGGTTATATAGAGTTCAACGGTAAGCAAACGCAAATTATAGATACTAAGAAAGAAAATAATCTAATTATTCATATTGCTGAGGCATTACCAGAAAATATTACAGAAGAATTTAAAGCTGTTGTCGATGTAAAAAACAGAGCAAATATTACAAAAAATCATACATCTACACATTTGCTTCACGATGCTCTGATAGAGATTTTAGGAACTCACGTAGAGCAAAAAGGTTCGCTTGTTAAAGCTGAAAGTTTTAGATTCGATTTTTCGCATTTCAATAAATTAACTGACGAAGAAATTCGTGCAGTTGAGAATATTGTAAATAATAAAATTAGAGAAAATATTGCATTAGACGAAAAGCGTGCAATTCCATTAAAAGAAGCAAAAGAGATGGGAGCAACTGCACTTTTCGGTGAGAAATATGGAGATATCGTTAGGGTAATTAAATTTGGAGAATCTATTGAACTTTGTGGGGGAACTCACGTTGGAGCAACTGGCGAAATAGGAATGATTAAAATTATCTCGGAAGGTGCAATTGCATCAGGAATACGTAGAATAGAAGCAATATCTGGCGAAACAACAGAAAACTATTTCAATAATAATCTAGATACATTAATCGAACTTAATTCTAAATTTAAGGGTTCTAAAAACATTCTTAAATCTGTAGATGATTTAATTGCAGAGAACGAATCTCTAAACAAAAAACTACAAGGGTTTGCTAAGTTAGCTGCAAAAAATTTAAAAGCAGAAATTAAGCAAAATGTAAAACAAGAAAACGGCGTAAATATAATTATCGAGAAAGTTTCTGTAGATTCTGCAGCTGATGTTAAGGATATTGTTTTTCAATTGAAGAACGAAATAGAAGATTTATTTGTGGTGATTGGTGCCGAAATTAACGGTAAGCCAAGTTTATCTGTAATGATTTCCGAAAATCTAACTAAAAAATACGACTTACATGCAGGAAATATCATAAGAGAAATTGCGAAAGATATTAAAGGTGGAGGCGGAGGTCAACCATTTTTTGCAACAGCAGGCGGCAAAGATGTAAAAGGAATAAATAACGCTTTAAAGAATGCTCATAGAATCTTATCAAGTAAAACTTTATAAGTCAATATGCAGCATATATATAAGTTTATAAATATATTTTATTAACTTTAAGAACCTATTAAATAATTATGTTTAACTTATTATTAAAAAAATGATACATATACTTACAATACTATTATTTTTGATTTCTGCTAATTTAACTTTTTCGCAAACCGAAAAAAAATCATTAGACATTTCTATATACGAAAGCTGGAACAGGCTTGCAAATTACAATATTTCTAACAACGGAGAATGGGTTTTTTACGAAGTAAACCCAGGAAAAGGCGATGGAAATTTATTTATTACTAATCCAAATTCTTCAAATACAAAAGAGATAAATAGAGGATATAATGCAAGCTTTTCTTCAAATTCAGATTTTGTTATCTACAAAATTAAGCCAGAAGCAGACACACTACGAGAACAAAAATTAGCAAAGGTTAAGAAAGATAAATTACTTAAGGACAGTCTTGGAATATGGGTATTTAGTACAGATACCATTATTCTAGTGCCAAAAGTAAAATCGTATAAAAAACCTAAAGAAGATTCTAATTGGTTAGCATATACATTAGAAAAAAGCACAAAAAAGAAAAAAGCAACACCAACAGAAAAAAAGAAGAAATTATCGAAAAAAGCAAAAGCTAAACTAACAGCAGAAAATAAAGCACAGAAAAAAATAAATGCAAAACTAAAAAAACAAAAAGGGAGTAAATTGGTAATTTTTAACCCAATAACTTATAAAAAATATGAGTATAAGAATGTAGCAGAATTTACATTTTCTAAAAACGGAAAGCTTCTAAATTTTATTGTAAACATTACCGATAGTGTAGATACTGCGTATGTATATAGCTTTAATACCATAACAGAGAAGCTAACGCAAATTATTAATAAACCTGGTGTGGCAAAAAATATTATTATTGATAATAAAGGCAAGTATTCATCTTTTGCTTTTTCTTCAGACACGGGCGATGTAAAGCTTTACTCGCTTAATTTGTACAATTTAGACAATAATAAATTAACAATAATTGTAGATACAAACTCAGCATTTTTACCAAACAAATGGACAGTAAGCACAAATTATAGTATTAATTATTCAGAAGATAGCAAACATTTATTTTATGGAATTGCTCCAAACCCTGTAAAAGAGCCAAAAGACACCCTTCTAAAAGAAGAAAAATGTAATGTAGATGTATGGCATTGGAACGATTCTAGAATACAGCCACAGCAATTAAAAGCTGTAAAAAGAGACAAGAAAAAGACATATCTCTCAGTCTATAATTTAGAGAACAACAAAGCGGTGCAATTAGCTAATGATAGTATTAAAACCGTAGCTACTCATAGTAAAGGGAACGGGAAATATGCTTTGGGCATTATTTCAGAGAAATATCAAAAATCTACTACTTGGGAATTTCCATCATCAAGAGATTATTATCTTATAAATATCAAAACAGGTGAGAAAACGATAATTTTTTCTGACGTTAAATATTTTTTAAGAATATCGCCAAACGATAAATATATTTATTGGTTTAACGGAAAAGAAAAAGCATGGTTTAGCAAAGATATTGAGCAAAATAAAATAGTAAACCTAAGTTCAGAAATTAATGTTAATTTTTACGATGAGGAAAATGATATTCCTCGTGATGCTGGTTCTTATGGAATTTCTGGATGGACAGATAATGATAAATACATATTAATTAACGATAGATATGATATTTGGAAAATAGATCCAACAAAGCAAGAAAAACCTGTAAATATTACAAATACACGCCAGAAGCTAGTAAAAAACACATATAAAAAGTTAGATTTTGATTTAACCACAATAAATATCAACAACGATATACTTGTAAAAACATTTGATGACATTAATAAATCTGAGGGATACAAATTAATAAACATAAATACTCTTCAAATAAAAGAATTAATTAACCAAGATTTTGCTTTTAATACCCCAAGAAAAGCAAAAAATGCAGAAAAAATTGTGTGGGTAAAAGCATCATTTAATAAATATCCAGACCTAAATTATAGTAATTTAGATTATACCAAAATAAAGAAACTATCCGATATAAATCCTCAACAAAAAGATTATTTATGGGGTACAGTAGAGCAAGTAAAATGGAAATCGTATAAAAACGAAGAGCTTAACGGATTACTTTATAAGCCAGAGAATTTCAATCCAAATAAGAAATATCCAATGATAGTTTATTTCTACGAAAAATATTCAGACAGACTTCATGCGCATCACGTTCCAAAGCCATCTCATTCTACAGTAAATTTTACATACTTTGCCAGTAATGGTTATTTAGTATTTGTGCCAGACATTAATTATACTACAGGTTCGCCCGGACAAGATGCATACGATGCAATTGTAAGCGGAACTGAATTTTTAAAGAAAAATTCTTGGGTAAATTCAGATAAAATTGGAATTCAAGGGCAATCATGGGGAGGATATCAAGTAGCATATTTGGTAACCAAAACCAATATTTATTCGGCAGCAATGGCAGGTGCACCAGTTAGTAATATGACAAGTGCATACGGTGGTGTTAGATGGAAATCTGGTATGAGCAGAATGTTCCAATACGAACAGGGTCAGAGTCGATTAGGAAAAACACTTTGGGAAGATAGAGATAGATATATACAAAATTCACCAATATTTTTTGCCGATAAAATAAATACCCCATTAATGATAATGCATAACGATAATGATGGTGCTGTACCGTGGTATCAGGGTATTGAGTATTATATGGCATTACGCAGACTAGAAAAGCCAGTATGGTTAATAAACTATAATAATGCTCCACACAACTTAAGGCGATGGCCAGATAGAGTAGATCTATCTATTAGAATGCATCAGTTTTTCGATTATTATTTAAAAGATGCTAAAATTCCTGAGTGGATGAACGAAGGCATACCTGCAATAGAAAAAGGTAAAAACTTTGGATACGATTTGGTAAAATAAAAATTAAGAAAATAAGTTATATAAAATGATTTAATTAATTTAAAACCTATATCTTTAATTTAAATATTAATTACAAATAATTATTTTTATTGTAAAATTTATAAACATAACAAACAAACTTCGATATGAAAAAAATACTTTTAATAATTTCAGCTGCATTAATTTTTGCTTCTTGCAATAACTCTCAACAAGAAATAGATAATTTAAATGCTACGATTGACACGCTAGAACTAAACATTATTCATAGAGATAATACAGTAAATGATTTTTTCGATTCGTTTAATCAAATTCAAGAAAACCTAGATAAGATTAAAGAGAAAGAAAATATTCTCACAATTAGTACAGATTTAAATCCAGAGCCAAACGCTACCGAGCAAGAAAGAATACATCAAGATATAGAGTTAATAAACAGTCTTCTAGAGAATAACAGACAAACTATTGCAAAGCTAAAATCAAGACTTAAATCCTCGAATATTAAAATTGTAGAGTTGCAAAAAACTGTAGAAAAATTACAAAAGATGATTTTAGACAAAGACGCAGAGATTAAATCTTTATACGAACATCTAGAAAACCTAAATATTAAAATAGTAGGCTTAAATAGTAATATCGATTCGCTTAATATCGAAAGCGAAAATAAAGATATAGTAATTGGATTAAAAGACGACGAAATAAATACAGCATTCTACGTTTACGGTACTAAAAAGGAACTTTTAGAGCATCAGGTAATTACAAAAGAAGGCGGATTTGTAGGCTTAGGAAAAATATTAAAACTACAAAGAGATTTTAACAAAGATTACTTTACACAAGTTAATATTAGAGAGGTAAATAAAATAGAACTTTATACAAAAAAAGCTAAATTAATTACATCGCACCCTAGCAATTCATACAAATTTGAGATGAACGGAGAAACAGTTGCAAGTATTATTATTACAGACTCTAAAGCATTTTGGGAAACATCAAAGTATTTAGTTATAGTTGTAGAATAATATACTACATTTTAAATATGAGGTCTATTATTTTGGGTTTATAAAAATGAGAATAGTTATAATAATAATTCTTTTATCGTTTTTTCAAATACAGCAATCTACATCCCAAAACATAATAAGAACATTCTTTAGCATTAGTACACCAGAAAAAATTTGGGTGATTACCCACCCATTTATAGCAAAAAAGGTTCATATAATAAGCCTTGATGCAAAAGCGCAAGCAAAAATATTAATAACCGATTCGGTATTCTTTGGTACAGGAAATGGCGACAAAATTGATGCTTTCCGACATGCATTTTGGATGGCAAGACTATCGCAAGAGTTTCATTGGAGAAAAGTATACAAGCTTGGCGTTGCACATGAGAAAGGGAATTATAAGGATTTTAAAAAACATAAATTAGAAGATGGAGCTTTGCCAGATTCTATAAGCTCAGAAATGGATTTTTTAAATAATGATGCCGGTCGCCAAATAGGAGTAGAAAATAAAAAACTTACAAAACCCGAACTTATTCTTTTTATAAGAAATGAGATTATTAACGGAAATCTGTGGGTAATTAAACAAAACGAAAAAGGCGAATTTATCAATAATAATAATCAAATAATTAATATAGATAATTATAAAGGTAAATGGTCTAATCCAAAACTGCTAGTAAGGTCAGATTATTTCCTAAAAAGCGTTAATAAATAAACTTTCAACTAATATCATTATGTAAGTTAAAGATTATTGCGTTATTTTGCATCAAATAAATAAAAAACAAAAAAATGAAAGACTTTCAAGACATTAAACCAAATAAATTTGCTCCAGTTCTAGTATTTGCGGGAATTGCAGTAGTAATTATGATTTTCCTTAGCGGGAGCATGTTTGTAACTCTACAACCAGGCGAAGCTGGAGTTATTTTCAGAAAATTCTCAGGAGGGTTAGATAAAGAAAATATTTACGGACCAGGTTTCCAAGTTGTTGCCCCTTGGAATAATATGATTATATACGAAGTAAGAGAACAAAAAAACGAAGAAACAATGGACGTATTAGATAAAAATGGTTTATCTATTAATGTTGATGTATCAGTTAGATACAATCCTTTTTTCGCAAAAATTGGTGATTTACACGAAACATTTGGTGCAGATTATCAATCAAGGTTAGTTGGGCCAGAGTTACGTTCTGCTGTGCGTAAAGTTATGGGACGATACACAGCCGAAGAAATTTACTCAACAAAAAGAGGAGAAGTAGAAAGTGCTATCGAAGGTGAAACATCATCTGTTCTAGAAAAAAATGATATTAAAATGACAGCTCTCTTAATACGTTCGATAAATTTACCTGCACAAATTAAACAAGCAATCGAAAATAAACTTAAGCAAGAACAAGAAGCTCTTG
>DAOVTE010000092.1 GCA_030627705.1 Bacteroidales bacterium | reverse complement strand
TATCTTAATTTTAAGAATTTTAAATGTTGATGGATTTTCCGATATAATTTTCTTTAACTTTTGCGATTCTTCTAGCAACTTACCTCCTGCAGAAACATTACTCTTTGCTCCGTTTACTGATGTTTTAACGTCTGTAGTAAACAATATAAAATCGTTTTCCCATGCAGGATTTCTACTTATTGTTTTTATTGTAAATAAACTTAATATCAATAATACTGCACTCGATAATGCTATTGATGATGTTTTTTTTTCTTTAATAAAACTTACAGCCTTTATTAACAAATAAGTTATTATTATTATAAAACCTATGCTTGGCATATACATAAATCGTTCGTTGGCAAAAACTCCAATTGGAAATAATACGTTTGAAACTATAGAAAACGTAATTATATAAAACCATATTCCATAAGATATTACAGATTTCTTTTTTAGTGTAAACAAAGCATATAATCCTAAAGCAAAATAAATTATTAGTGGAATTATTGCGTGCATATCCCCCCAATTTGTAATTTGCACATGAAACGGATAGTAATCGAAAGTTAAAGGGTGCGGAAAAAATAATAATTTTAAATACATTCCTAAAGTTACAGCTATGGTTGCGTATTTTTCTGACCACGATAATCCAAGAAATGAATTGTTCATTAATTCCTGAGGAATATCTGTAGAACCTTCGCCAATAACCAATCTCCTAATAATAAAAAATATTATTGTTGCTACCAAAATTGGTGATATTGCAATTATTGTTTCTTTAAATTTATATTTGGTAAAGAAATAAACCGACAAAGGAATTACCGCAACAAATGTAACTGCCATTTCTTTAGACATTAATGCAAAGAAAAATACCGCAAACGAAACTGCTAATAAATAAGGTTTCTTAGTTTTTAAATAATCGAAAACTAATTTAATTGTCCATAACGAAAATATTAATGTTAAAATTTCGTCTCTACCTTTTATATTTGCAACTACCTCGGTATGTAAAGGGTGTGCAATCCATAATATGGATGCAATAAAAGCAAAAGATAAATACCATTTTCTGTTTTCGGGAGGAAAAAAATATGTAAGCACTATAAACAGTATTATTCCTGAAATTCCATAAAGTAAAATATTTATAAAATGTGAGATATGTGGATTTTTACCAAAAAACTGATATTCAATAGCATAAGTTATTAAAGATAAAGGTCGGTATCTTCCACCTTCTACTAAGTTTTTTTGCTCTTTAAAAAAGCCTGTAAATAATTCGGTTGAAAGAATATCGCTAATTCCATTAAAACCTTTTTTAGTAAAATCATTTTCTGTAATTACTATTGCATCGTCTAGTGCATATTTATTCTTTATAGAATTTCCGTAAAGAACAAATGAAAATATAATTATTGTAATATATATGTATTTATTATACTGACATATTTTAATATTTTCTTTTATTACAGATTCTTTCTTATTTATAGGTTTTACTCTAGCCATTTATTAGTAATTGATATAAATTTTTATCAAAAATAATAAATCATTACATTTTTCTTAGTATTTTCCGATTAATACTTATTTTACATAATTAATTGAATTATGCGAGTTATTATTATTGTTGGGTTAATTAACTTTATTTTTACTTGGCAATTTCTATTGTTTTATTAAGTTTGTGATACTTACGCTCTAAAATAAATATTTAATTCTAAGAATAAAGATTTATGATAAGATCAGAATTTAACCACAAAACAGGAATGCTAGAAGCATCTATTGTAGGAGAAATTACTATTACAGAAATGACTGAATACTTATTGTCACTTGGCCAAAATAATTCTTTACCAAAGCGTTTGAAGATTTTTACTGATGCAACAAAAGCTTGGTACGAAAAAAATACTAATCCAGAAGATATTATTAAATTATCTGAGGCAAATGCCACAGCTATAGCACAAAGAGATTTTACTTTTTCTGCATTTGTGCTTTCTTCAGCTATGGAAACTGCTATGGCACAACTATACAAAGAATCTAGCCAAGCAATAAATTATAAATTTAAAATTTTTTCTACTAAAGAATCTGCTATTAAGTGGCTTAGTAATTTCTAGAATTACAAAATCTAATAAAGACGTAAAGTTAATTGAAACTTGGAAAGAAATTTTTACTTTAAGCAAAACCAATCTATGATTATAGATGTAAACAAACCTCAACCTATTGTATTTGGAAAACAAATTGAGTTATTTAATAGTGAAACAGATGTTAAGCTTACGATTAAATTACTAGAAGCTGGTAAACCTGTATTAATAAAATTGTTTTATAGCAATGGACTGTTACTTCTTAAGGAATTGCAAGTACATCTTAAAAGAAAGTTCCCTAACAAGTCGTTTCAAGAACAACGCGAATATCGATCAGAATATCATAAACTATCAAATCTTGTTTTAATAGAAATTGCAAATCATAAATTAGCTGTAAAAAAGTCGCCTTATATAGGTTGGTTAGAAAAGCTTTATCCAGAAACCAGCGATTTCTTATTGTCCTTTCCTCAAATACAAGGACTAAATAGTGCTTGGCAGTGGTATCAGAATGGTATTTCAATTCCTGTATTGCGAAATAAAATACATCCATATTACGGCACTTACTTCCCTACCCGTTTCGATCATTTGATACTTTTCGACAATTGGTTGAAACGTTATAATGGCCCTAAAAAGTCTGCCATAGATGTTGGAATTGGGAGTGGCGTACTTTCTTTTCAAATGATAAAGTATGGTTTTCAGAAAGTTTTTGGTACAGATACAAATCCTAATGCAATTATTGGACTAACAGAGTTTATGGCGGATACAAAGTTGTCTAGAAAAATAGAATTAGATTTTGGACATCTTTTTGGCAAATGGGAAAAGCAGACAGAATTGATTGTTTTTAATCCGCCTTGGTTACCAACATCTCGTAATCTAGATAGAATTGATGAAGCTATATATTACAATGAGAAATTATTCTCCGATTTTTTTGCAGAAGCAAATAAAAGGCTGCTACCAGAAGGGAAGCTAGTAATTTTATTCTCGAATTTAGCTCAAATAACTAATGCTACAAAAGATCATCCAATAGAAAAGGAATTAGCTCAAGGTGGGAGATTTAAATTAGAAAAATGTTTAAAAAAAGCTGTAAAAGCTGCCTCTAAAAAAACAAAGCGAGATCAATACTGGCGTTCTTCCGAAGAAGTAGAACTTTGGATTCTGACTAATATTTAAGTTTTTGGAGTATTAAAGAATACAACTGTTTTCCATAGTACAAAACAATGCAAAAAAACTACAAATAAAATTTGCTTATTAATTTACTAAAAATTACTGAGTAAAAACACTCAGTATATTGAGTAAATTGTTAACTTTGTGATTATGGAATATAAAAGGCCTTATTACCAAGCAGTTAAAGAAAGAATAGAGCAGCCAAGAATATTAATTCAAGCTATTACTGGTCCTAGACAAGTGGGTAAAACTACAATTGTAAGACAAATATGTGATGATATAAATATTTCGTTTTTATATATTACTGCTGATAATGTTGCTAATGCATCGAGCATTTGGATTGAGCAACAATGGGAAACTGCTAGAATAAAATTAAAAAATTCTAATGATGATGAGTTTTTATTAATTATTGATGAAATCCAAAAAATAAATAATTGGAGTGAAACTATTAAACAGCTTTGGGATATTGATAGTTTTAATAAAATAAAACTTAAAGTAATTCTATTGGGATCATCTGGTTTAATGCTTCAGCAAGGATTAAACGAATCTTTAGCTGGTCGTTTTGAGCTCACAAAAATACCTCATTGGAGTTTTACAGAAATGCATGATTGTTTCGGAATATCTGCTGAACAATTTGCATGGTTTGGAGGCTATCCTGGAACTGCAACATTTATAGATGATGAAGAACGTTGGAAAGATTATGTAAAAAATGCCCTTATAGAATCTACTATATCCAAAGACATTCTAATGCTTACAAGAATAAATAAGCCTGCATTGATGAGACAAGTCTTTGAAATGGGTGTTTATTATTCATCACAAATACTATCGTATAGTAAAATGATTGGGCAACTACAAGATGCCGGTAATACAACTACCATAACTCATTATTTGCAAGTTTTAGATACAGCAGGTTTAATAACTGGAATATTAAAATTCTATACAGAAAAACATAGAGAGAAATCTTCTTCTCCAAAATGGCAAGTAAAAAATACAGCATTTATTTCAGCTTTATCTCAAGAGAACTTTGAAGAAATACAGCTTAATACAGTAAAATGGGGACAAATTATTGAATCTGCAATTGGAGCTCATTTGATAAATAAATCATCTGAAGGAAATTATAAAGTTTTCTATTGGAGACATAGAAACGAAGAAGTTGATTTTGTAATTCAAAAAGGTGAAAAAATAATAGGTATTGAAGTGAAAAGTGGACAGACAAAGCCAACTAAAGGAATGGCAAGTTTTAAATTAAAATATAATCCTACAAAAATATTATTAGTAGGAACAACAGGTATATTATGGCAAGATTTCTTAGCTATAAATCCGGCAAGTCTTTTTGATTAGAGAATGGCTCATAAATTTTAAAAGTAATTCTAATATAGGGTAAAATTTATTGGAACTTGGTAAGAAACATTTACAGGCTTACCTTTTTGCATTCCAGGTTTCCACTTAGGTAATGATTTAATTACTCTTAAAGCCTCTCGATCTAAGACAGGATGAGCTCCTCTTGTTACTTTTACATCCTTAACCTTACCTCTTTTATTAATAACAAACTCTATAAATACTTTACCTGTTACATCATTTTTTCTAGCTAATTCTGGGTATTTTGTATTTTCAGCAATGTATTTCAGCAATCCAGTTTCTCCTCCAGGAAATAGTGGTTGTTGCTCAAGAACGTAATAATTAACTATTTCATTGCCTTTATTATTCCATTCTTTTTTTGTTGCAATATGTGTCCCATCTTTGTACTCTGAAACATTTTTTATATTACCATTCTTATAATACCAAGTGAATATACCATCTTTATCTTTCAGAGCATATGTTTTGTAAGTTCCTGTCATTTGTATTTCTCCTGAAATAAAGTAATCCTTAACTAGTATATTATTGTTAGTTGTGTTTTGCTCAACAACTCTATAATATTTAGCTTTTCGTTGCTTTGTTTTCTCCCAATTTTTATCAAAATAAATTGTGTCCTGCGAAAAGGAAAGGTTATAAATAACTATACTAACTAAAATTAAGATGTACTTTTTCATAATATGAGATTTTAATATTGTTGTGTAAAAATAGTATTTATCTTTTAGATAAAAAAAGCCTCACAAAATAAATTGTGAGGCTTTTAGTATCTGTAAAGAAATCTTAATTCCCTGTTAACTTAGCTTTAATAGCATCGTGTTTAGGCATATCTTGTACTTTATAATATAAAAACTTTAACGATTTCATTGTAGGAATGTCCTTTTCGTTTACTTTGTGTGCAACTTCTAGGTAAGGAATTGCTTCCTTAAACTTTGCATCAGATTGTTTCTTTAATGTTTGATACTTTTTATTATCTTCTGTAGCATTTGCTTTGTCGTTAAGCTCAGCTCCTTCGTTATAATACATTGCACCTAAATTGTAATTTGCATCGAAATTTACAGGATCTATTTCAATAGTTTTTTTATATGATTCTATAGCTTTTGCTGGCTGTTTTAAATGCGTATCGTATAAGTTACCTAAAGCTGAGTATAAACTTGCATTATTTGCATCCTTTTCTATTGCTACTTGCAAATATTCAATTGCTTTATCCTCTTGACTAGTTCCTAAGTAAAAATTTACCAATTCTACAATTAAACCTCCACTTTCGTTTGGATATTTATCAATACCTTCTTTTATTGTAGATTCATATTTTATTGTATCGCCTTCATTTTTATAAACTCTTGCTAACAGCGAATACATATTTGCTTTTTGTTCTACTGTTGAACCATAGCCTACTTTTGTAATTATTTTATAGTAAGTTGCTGATTTATTATAATCTTCTGCTTTGTTTGCAGCCATAGCAGCATAATAAATTACTACAGTATCTATTTTACCCTGCATAGATGATACAAATAACGAATTTTCAAATAAACTTAAAGCTTCTTTGTATTTTTTATCATTATTATATTTATTAGTACCTAGGTTTACTAAGATGTTTGCAAGAGCAGGATATTTATTCATAATAATATCCGAAAAAATCTGTGAATCTACATACTTTGTGCTTTGATCCATTAAGCCTTTCATAAACTTTATTTGATCTGTTGGGTTGCTTTCTATATCTAAAGCATGAAAAGCAGGGTCTTTAAAATTAAATAATAAAGCCTTTTTGTAAGAAGAAAAAGATTTTGAAGCAGCATTCGCATCTAAACTTTTAAATTCTTCAGATGTATGAATTGCTTGAAAAATTTGACCTCTGTACCACCATGCTCGTGGGTCATTTTTTGTTTTAGGATGTTCAATAGCTTGATTAATAGCTTTTAATGCATCATCTAATTCTCCAATTTTTAAGTGATTTAAAGCACTTGATCTTTTAGAAGCTTGCGCATTAACATTTACTATTAATCCGAATAAAATTATCGAAACTAGAAATATTCTTTTCATATTATTAAATTTTATAGTTTAAGATTTATGTATTATCAAAAATAATACCAGCAAACTATTCGTTTGCTGATTCGTTATTTTCTTCATTATCATTGTTCTCTACATTATCTATAGTTTCTTCGCTTATTACTTCTGCATCCTCTACAATAATTTCTTCATCAGGAGCAGCATCAACTTTTGCAACTGCAGCAATAAAATCTTTATCTTTAATATTTATTAATTTTACGCCCTGTGTTGCTCTACCCATAACTCTTAAGGTAGAAACTTTCATTCTGATAGTAATTCCTGAACGATTAATAATCATTACATCGTTATCGTCGCTTACAGTTTTAATTGCAATTAAAGAGCCTGTTTTTTCTGTTATGTTAATAGTTTTAACACCTTTTCCTCCTCTATTAGTAATTCTGTAATCATCTAAACTAGAACGTTTACCAAAGCCTTTTTCAGATACAACTAGTATATCTTCGTTTTCTATGCAAGTACAAACCATACCTACAACTTCGTCGTCGTCACCAATGCGAATACCTCTAACTCCAGCAGCAGTTCTACCAATAGCTCTAACTATGCTTTCGTTAAATCTAATTGCTTTACCTTTTTTAGCTGCAATTAATATATCGCTTGTTCCGTTTGTTAATCTTGCTTCTAATAATGTGTCGCCATCTTTAACTGTAATTGCATTTACACCATTTTGACGTGGACGAGAATATGCTTCTAATAAAGTTTTTTTAATTGTTCCTCGTTTTGTACAAAGAATAATATAGTTGTTATTTATATATTCCTCATCGGAAAGTTTTCCCGTAAGATTAATAAATGCTTTTACTTTATCGTCTGGTTCTATATTAAGCATATTTTGTATTGCTCTACCTTTCGATATTTTTGTTCCTTCTGGAATTTCGTAAACTTTCAACCAGAATACTTTTCCTTTTTCGGTAAATAACAACATTGTATTGTGCATTGTTGCAGAAAACATATATTCTATAAAATCTTCTTCTCTAGTTGTACTACCTTTAGAACCTTTTCCGCCTCTGTTTTGAGTTCTAAATTCTGTAAGTGGAGTACGTTTAATATATCCCATATGCGATATAGTAATTACCATATCTTCGTCTGCATAGAAATCTTCTGGATTAAATTCTTCTGCATTTGGAACTATTACACTTCTACGCTCATCGCCATACTTTTCTTTAATTTCTAATAATTCGTCTTTAATAATTGTCATTCTTAAATCAAAATCTCCAAGTACTTTATTTAAATACTCGATTAATTTCATTAACTCGTCGTATTCAGCTTTAAGTTTATCTCTTTCTAAACCTGTTAATGCACGTAAACGCATATCAACAATAGCTCTTGCTTGAAGATCTGACAAGTTGAATTTCTCCATTAAAGTAGCTCTTGCTTCATCAACAGTTTTTGATGCTCTAATAATAGCAATTACTTCGTCTATATTGTCTAAAGCAATAAGTAAGCCTTCTAAAATATGTGCTTTTTTCTTAGCCTGCTCTAATTCAAACTTTGTTCTTCTTACAACAACCTCGTGTCTGTGCTCTACAAAGTGTACAAGCATATCTTTTAGGTTCAACATCTCTGGTCTGCCTTTTACTAAAGCAATATTATTTACAGAGAAAGATGATTGTAATTGAGAATGTTTGAATAATAGATTTAGAACTACGTTTGCAATTGCATCTCTTTTAAGATCAATCACTATACGCATTCCGTTTCTATCAGACTCATCGTTGATATTAGAAATACCATCAATTTTTTTATCGTTAACTAGCTCGGCAATTTTCTTTATTAATTCTGCTTTATTAACTAAGTAAGGAATTTCTGTTACAATAATTCTTTCTCTGCCTGTGGAACTTATCTCAATATTCGTCTGAGAACGAATTACTATTCTTCCTCTACCTGTTTCAAAAGCATCTTTTACTCCACCGTAACCGTAGATTATACCTCCTGTTGGAAAATCTGGAGCTTTAATAAACTCTATTAGTTCTTCAATAGTAATTTCATTATTATCAATATATGCTAATAGACCATCTATAACTTCGGTTAAATTATGAGGTGGCATATTTGTAGCCATACCAACAGCAATACCTGATGCTCCATTAAGAAGTAACGCAGGAATTCTTGTTGGTAAAACAGTAGGTTCTTTTAACGTATCGTCGAAATTTAACTGCATATCTACAGTGTCTTTTTCTAAATCCATTAAAGTTTCTTCTGCTATTTTTTTAAGTCTTGCTTCTGTATAACGCATTGCTGCCGCGTTATCGCCATCTACAGAACCGTAGTTACCTTGACCATCTACTAAAGGATATCTTAATGACCAGTTCTGGGCCATTCTAACCATTGCTTCGTACACAGAAGAATCGCCGTGTGGGTGATATTTACCTAAAACTTCTCCAACTATTCTGGCTGATTTCTTATGTGCTTTTGTGGATGTTATACCTAATTCATGCATTCCGAAAAGTACTCTTCTGTGCACTGGTTTTAATCCATCTCTAACATCAGGAAGAGCTCTAGAAACTATAACAGACATAGAATAATCTATGTACTTAGATTTCATTTCATCTTCGATGTTTGTTTTAATAATTCTTTCGTTAATATCCATTATAAATATTTAGTATTCAGTATTTTACGTTTTTTCATTCTTAAAAAAATAAGATTTCTAAAGTAGATAATTAATATATCAATACATAGTATTTACACATTAATTATAAACATAATTTTGTTAATAATGAACAATCTTGATGGTTGTACTAAAACAATGCATTTTTTTGGAATCTAGAACAGGCAAAAATATAGTAAAAAATACATTATTTTATGAAATAGCTTATTAGAATTTACACTTTGATAATATTAGCTTTTATTGAATAAATAATTAAGCAAATTGTATTATGGCAGTCAGTTTTTTTTAACATATCTTCTTTGTGTTGTTCTACCACTTTTGGGCTAATAAATAAGTTTTCAGATACATCTTTTATTGACAATCCCTTAGCAATGAGTTGCAAAACTTCTATTTCTCTTTTAGAAAAAGCATTTGATCTCTCAGTATTCTTCTTAGAAATCCCATCCATTACTTGTTGCAGTAATTTTTGCGAGAAAAAACCTTCGTTATTAAATACATTAACAATTGCAGTTTTAAGTTCTGCCCTATCTGTATCTTTTGTTAAAAAGCCATCTACACCAACATTTGTCATACTAGTATAGTATTCAAAATTTGTATGCATCGATAGTGCAATAATCTTAATTTCAGGATACTTTTTCTTAGAAATTTTTGTGGCTTCAATGCCATCCATTTTAGGCATATTAATATCCATAATAACAATATCTGGATTTATTTTATCAACTATATCAAGATATTCTATTCCATTTGAAGCTAATACTACTTTACCTACAAAATCTAATTGACTAATAATAAGCTCAATCCCTTCTCTAAAAATTTTATGGTCGTCTACAACAATTATTGTTAATAATTTCATAATATTTAGTTAATTAATTGGTATTTCTATGTGTATTCTAAAACCTTTATTTTCTTCTGTTATAATCTTATATTTTCCATTTAGAGACTTAATTCTACTTTTAATATTTCTTATTCCTATGCCTATTCCTTTATTTTCTACTAATATATCTAAATCGAAACCTATTCCGTTGTCTTTATACATAAAATTCAACGTATCATTTTTCACAAATAAACCAAAATTTATTTTTTCTGACTTTGCATACTTT
>DAOVTE010000182.1 GCA_030627705.1 Bacteroidales bacterium | reverse complement strand
TATAGACGAGAATGGTTTTGTTAGATTTTTGCCTCTTGGGGGATTCGATCCTAAAACCCTAACATCGCAAAGAGTAATTGTGCACGGTAAAAAAGATCTTATTGGTGTAATGGGCTCTAAACCTATCCATATTATGAAACCAGAAGAGCGTAAAAAGACTGTGGAAATATTCGATTTTTTTATCGACTTGGGAATGACAAAAGAGCAATTAGAAAAATATATTGAGATAGGAAATCCAATAACCAGAGATAGAGAACTAATTGAAATGGGGGAGTGCATAAATGGAAAATCCTTAGATAATAGAATATCAGTTTATATTTTAATAGAAACTATTAATTTACTTAAGAATAAGAAATTGCCTTATGATTTATATGCAGTCTTTACCACTCAAGAAGAAGTAGGAATTAGGGGTGCACAAGTATCTGCGCTAGAGATAAATCCTGATTTTGGCTTTGCTTTAGATACCACAATAGCTTACGATGTTCCAGGTTCTGTTCCACACGAACAAGTTACTAAACTAGGAGAGGGAACAGCAATTAAAATTATGGATTCTGCTGTAATTACCGATTATCGTATGGTAAAATACATGAAAGAAATAGCTATGGATAATAATATAAAATGGCAACCAGAACTGTTGCCTGCAGGTGGAACAGACACTGCATACATACAGAGAATGAACAAAAGTGGTGCAATAGTTGGCGCCGTTTCTATACCAACAAGGCATATTCATCAAGTTATAGAATCGGTGCATAAAGAAGATGTCATTTCTAGTATAGAATTACTAACAAAAAGCCTTCTTAATTTAGATAAATTTGATAGAAATTATTAATGTATTTTATATCAATATAGAATATTTATATTTACACAAAGCAAAGCATTGCTAAGGTAACGAACTGTAGATGTTAATTTTTAGTAAGTTTTGTTAATCTTAGTTAATCTTATTTTTTAATCAATAACAATAATTATTTTTGTGTATATAAAGTATTTATTTTATGAACTTTGCAAAATCTTAAACCTGTAACTAATTTAATAAATGAATAAAAAGCATATATGGATATTAGCTATAATAATGGTTGTGGCTCTTACAGGATTAATTATTATTCAAATTAATTGGATTAAGAATGCAATTTTAGTTAACGAGGAACATTTTACACTGCTCGTAAATAATGCAATAGATAAAGCAAATCAGAAAATTGAGACCCACGAAACAATTTATGAAATTAGTAATGAAATGTATTCGTTTGCAGATTCTAATAAGTTTAGTTCTAATATTATAGATTTTGAGAATAAAGATATTTCTGTATCAGATAATTATTTTACAATAAATAAAAGAACAATATATATATCAGATGATAAATCTACAAGAATAGATTCTGTTTTACGTTTTTTTTCTGGTGATTCTCTAATAACGCAATCGCACCATACATATAACGAATTAGTAGATACAAAAGACCCATTAGAAACAAATGATTTTAAAGATATTGTTTCTAAAACAATGGGAAATAAAGCATTATTTGTAGAAAAAATTGTAAATAAGATTCTTAAATATAATGATAATATTTTTGAGCGAGTAAGAAAAACAGATTTTAATAATATTCTAGAAGTAGAACTTAGAAATAGTTCTATTAACCTAGAGTATGAATATGCAGTTATATTTGACAATGATTCTTTAGTGTTGAAATCAAAACACTATGATTGTTATACGGATAGAGATTTTTACAAGTCTAGACTTTTCCCTAATGATGTATTATCCGAACCAATTTATTTAAGTGTTTACTTTCCTAAGAAAAAGAACTACATTATAAAATCGCTAGGTAAACTTGGATTATCATCGGCTATTCTAACTTTTATTATTACTCTAACATTTGTGTTAATGATATTTGTTGTTTTTAAGCAGAAGCGATTGTCTGATATTAAAAATGATTTTGTTCACAATATGACACATGAATTAAAAACACCCATATCAACAATATCATTAGCATCACAAATGCTTAAAGATGATACGTTGCCAAAAAAACCAGAAAGTTTTTCTCGAATTTCATCCATAATAGATGAAGAAACAAGACGACTAAGTTTTCATGTAGAGAAAGTGTTGCAAGTAGCAATTTTTGAACAAGGTAAGCTTACACTTAATTTAAAAACAATAAATGTAGACGAAACATTGTCTGATCTAATAAAAAACTTCGAGATAAGAGTAAGTGATAAAGAAGGAACTTTAGAAATGAAATTGAATGCAGAGAATGCTTCAATTGATGTAGATAATTTGCATTTTTCTAATGTAATAACAAATTTATTAGATAATGCTGTGAAATACAGTAAAGAAACACCAGAAATAATAGTATCAACATCTATCGAAAATAATAAAATAATTATTCAGATTGAAGATAAAGGAATTGGAATTTCAAGACTTGATCAGAAAAGGATTTTTGAAAAGTTCTACAGGGTTTCGACAGGTGATATACATAATGTTAAAGGCTTTGGACTAGGTCTTACTTATGTGAAAAGAATCATAGATGAACATGAAGGAATAATTAATTTGCACAGTAAAATTAATTTTGGAACAAAGTTTGACATAATATTACCACTATCAGAAACGTTAAACACTAATAAATAAAGACTTAATAAACATTGAATTTTACAAACTTTTAAATTAAGATATATGAAAGAAAATATTAAAATATTAATTGCAGAAGACGATAAAAATTTAGGATTATTATTAAACGAATATTTATCTGCAAAAGGCTATGAAACCGATCTTTTCCCAGATGGTGACAAAGCATTTAAAGGATTTAAAAACACAAGCTATGATATTTGTATTTTAGATGTTATGATGCCAATTAAAGATGGTTTAACACTTGCAAGTGATATAAGGTTAATCGATAAAAAAGTTCCTATTATTTTTCTTACCGCAAAATCTATGAAAGAAGATGTTCTTGAAGGTTTTAAAGCTGGAGCCGACGATTATGTTGCAAAACCTTTTAGTATGGAAGAACTTCTAATGAGAATAGACGCTGTACTTAGACGTACAGGAAATGCTTTAAAAGAAGAAAGTGATAATATTTTTGATATTGGAAAATATAATTTTGATGCAAATAAACAACAATTAAAAATTGATGGTGAAGTTTCGAAATTAACAACAAAAGAATCAGAGTTACTTAGACTACTTTGCGAAAACAAAAATGATATCTTAAACAGAAATTATGCACTAAAAGTTATTTGGGCTGATGATAATTATTTTAATGCTAGAAGTATGGATGTTTATATCACTAAATTAAGAAAGCAACTTAAAGGAGATGAGTCAATAGAAATAATAAACGTACATGGTAAAGGTTTTAAACTACTAGTTTAAAATTTATTATAATGTTGTGTAGTTTATGGTTTTTTCATAAAAAACTATTTGTTCCATCAATTAGTTTTGCAATACTTTTTGGGTCGTTTAGCATATATGTAAATTCTAATTTTACATTGGTTGGAGTTGGTGTTTCATATCTGTTTTTATCACTTTTTTTTCATTATTTTATTTATGAGATACGTAATATAAATGATTATTATTTCTATTATAACTTAGGTTTAAGCAAAATTATTTTATGGATATCTACATTAATATTTAGCTTAATTATTGGTATAGCAATAATAATTCTAGGTTCTCTAATTACTTTGATATGAAAGGATTACATGTCGATTATGTAATAAAGAACTTTGATAGAAATCAGATTTTAACTGATATTTTTATAGATTGTTAACAAGGAGAAATTGTTGGACTTCTTGGACGTAATGGAACAGGAAAATCAACATTATTAAAAATTATCTTTGGTTCGCTTAAAGCTGATAATAAATTTGTAAGAATAGATGGTAAAATACAAAACAGCTTATTCAAGAGTAGTAAATTATTAAAGTACTTACCACAAGACTCATTTCTTCCAAATAATTTAAAAGTTAAACAAGTAATTTCGTTTTTTTGTAACAAAATTAATAGTGGTTTTATTAGTAAACATTACTTGATTAAACCGTTAATAGGAAAAAAAATAAGTATATTATCTGGAGGCGAAACAAGATTCTTAGAATTACTCCTAGTTTCATATTCAGATGCAAAGTATATCTTAATAGATGAACCTTTTAGTGGAATTGCACCTTTGTATAAAGACGAAATAAAAAAAATTATTAAGGATTTATCTAAAACAAAAGGTTTTATTATTACAGATCATGATTATCATAATACCTTAGATATTTCTACAAGAATAATTTTACTTCACGATGGAGGAACAAAGCAAATTAGTAACAAACAAGAAATTGTAGATTGGAATTATTTACCTTTTGTTTGATAAATAGAAAGATTACAGATACTCTATTAAAGTCTCTAATTTAATTCCTCTAGAGCCTTTTAAAAGTATAAATGAGTTCTCAATTCTATTAGTTTTAACATATTTAATTAAATCACTAGCTGTCATAAATTTGTTATAGTTTGATTCAGTTTTATAGAATTCATTACCAACTAAATATACATTCTTAAACCCTAATTCTTTTATTAATTTAATAATTTCATAATGTTCATTTTCGGAGTACTTTCCTAACTCAAGCATGTCTCCAATAATAAGAACTTTGTTTTCAGAATTAATATTCTTGAAATTAATAATAGCATTTTCCATACTTGTAGGATTTGCATTATATGCATCAATAATAATTCTATTAATTTTAGTTTTCATAAGTTGAGAACGCATATTCTCTGGACTATAGCTAGCAAGCGCAAGTTCAATGTCTTCGGTGTTTACTCCAAAATGTTTTCCAATACTAGCTGCGGCTAAAGCATTGTAAAAATTATAATTACCTATTAATTTAGTATTTATTATTCGACTCTCATTAAATTCGAAGCTAACAAATGGAGTTGAATCAGTAATTTTACCTTTAGTATCTGCCTTGTTATTTGTACCGTAGGATATTATTTTTTTTGTATTTAATAATGACGAGAGAAGTTTATCGTCGTAGTTAACAAATAGAAGGTTGTTATTATTAGTAATATAATTGTATAGTTCTTTCTTTGTTTCAATTATACCTTCAAACGAGCCAAAACCCTCTAAATGAGCTTTGCCAATATTTGTTATTATTCCAAAGTTTGGTTTTGAAATATTACATAAGAAATCAATCTCTCCTAAATGATTTGCACCCATTTCAACAATTGCAATTTCGGTGTTAGAATTTATTTTAAGTAAAGTTAGCGGAACACCTATATGATTATTTAGGTTTCCTATGGTAGCATTTGTTTTGTATTTTTTAGATAATACAGTGTATATTAATTCTTTTGTAGTTGTTTTTCCATTTGTTCCAGTAATACCAATTACAGGGATATTAAATTTCGACCTATGGTAACTTGCTAAACCTTGTAAAGTTTTTAATACATTATCTACTAAAATATAATTATTAGATTTTTTATAACTAGGTTTATCAATAATAGAATATTTTGCACCTGAATCTAGTGCTTTTTCTGCATATTCATTACCATCAAAATTTTCTCCTTTAAGAGCAAAATATATTTCGCCTTTTTTAATTGTTCTACTGTCTGTATTTACACCGTTCGACGATAAAAAAATCTTATGTAAAGATGAAATATTCATACTTATAAAGTTTATTTGAGACTAAAATAAATAAAAAAATCGGGTATAAAACCCGATTTTTAAATATTTTATTAATATGTGGTATTAATACCCCATTCCTGTAGGACTACCAATTCTATCCATAGCACATCTAAATCCAAGATCATCTTGTCTTTGGTCTTCATCTAAATATCTTCTAGCTCCAGGTGCTAACCAATACGCTCTATCTTTCCAGCCTCCACCTTTATATACTCTAGCTCTATTATTTACCATAGATTGCATATCAACTTTTCCTCTATATCTAGTTTTTACAGTACCATCAGTTCCTCTTATACCTTGATTATACATTCTATTCGAGTTTTTATTATCTGTACTTACATCATCTTTTTCGTAATCAGTAGATGATTCAAAATCTCCATCTAAATAGTTAATAT
>DAOVTE010000051.1 GCA_030627705.1 Bacteroidales bacterium | reverse complement strand
TTTTACCATTCCCGTGTAGACGGGAAACCAGAAAACAAGGATTAATGAGTACAATGTAAAACAAGCATTATTGTTCGTATTTTTATAGCGAACAGGAATGTTCGCATTACAAAAAAAATATTGTCATATCGAGCGTGTCGAGATATCTCAAAAAAACTAGCTGTCATGTCGAGCATAGTCGAGACATCTCATGCAACGAAGTACCATTTAACATATTTCTCCACTACGGTCGAAATGACAAAAAACTATTTGTGAAAATTTGTGTCATTTGTGGAAAAACTCCACACCCGATTCTTGTCATATCGAGCTTGCCGAGATATCTCAAGCCACAGAGTTCTTTCAAACAGATTTCTCCACTACGGTCGAAAAGACAAAAGACTATTTGTGAAAATTTGTGTCATTTGTGGAAAAACTCCACACCCGATTCTTGTCATATCGAGCCTGCCGAGATATCTCAAAGCTCTTACTTGTCATGTCGAGTGTAATCAAAACATCTCAACCCACGGAGTTCTTTCAAACAGATTTCTCCACTACGGTCGAAATGACAAAAAACTATTTGTGAAAATTTGTGTAATTTGTGGAAAACCTCAACACACGATTCTTGTCACATAGAGCATAATCGAGACATATCAAGCCACAAAATTCTTTCAAACAGATTTCTCCACTTCGGTCGAAAAGACAAACCTACCAAAAAGCCCCTCTCCAATTGGAAAGTTGTTGGGGTGAGGCTTTTTCCTCCACATCGTTCAAAAAAACAAAAAAATAATTATCTTTAAGCCAAATATTATAAGTTTATGGCAAAAAATTTTATTTTAATCGTTTCAATATTTATTTCAACGTTATCGTTTTCTCAGAACGATACAGAATTAAATCAGAATAACAAATCGGATACAGAAGCACTAGAAATACCTGAAAATGAAACTCTAAGCGAGTCTATTAATAAAAAATTTGAGCCAATAGTTGATGGATTAGGAGCAATTTTATTTTGGGATCCATTTGAAGCAATCGGAATTTATGACCCAATAATATACGACGATAATAACAAACCTATTTTAGACGAAAAAGGAGAGCCAACAAAAAAAAACATTCCAATAGTTGTTGTTTGGTTGGTATTTGGAGCTATTTTCTTTACAATAAAAATGAAATTCATAAACCTTTCGGGGTTTAAACACGCAATACAATTAGTTGCAGGAAAATTCGACAACCCTAACGATAAAGGCGAAGTTTCGCACTTTCAGGCGCTTGCCACTGCCCTATCAGCAACCGTTGGTTTAGGAAATATTGCAGGTGTAGCAATAGCAATTTCACTTGGCGGACCAGGAGCTACGTTTTGGATGATAGTTGCTGGTTTTCTTGGAATGACATCAAAATTTGTAGAAGTTACATTGGGTGTGAAATATAGAATTATTGATAAAGATGGCACTGTTTCGGGCGGACCAATGTATTATTTAAGCAAAGGTTTAGAAAAACGAAACTTGGGTGGATTAGGAAAAGTTCTAGCATTTATATTTGCAATACTAGTTATTGGAGGTTCGCTTGGTGGCGGAAATATGTTTCAGGCAAATCAGGCATTTTCTCAACTATCGTTAATGGTACCAAGTATTGCAGATCAGGGATTTTGGTTTGGTGCAATATTAGCAATTTTGGTTGGTGTAGTAATAATTGGAGGAATAAAAGGCATTGCAAAAGTTACCGAAAAAATTGTTCCGTTTATGGCATTGTTTTATGTAGGTACAGCTCTTATTATTATAGGAATGAATATTACCGAAGTTGGTAATGTTTTTATGATAATCTTAGAAGGAGCATTTTCTCCAGAAGCTTTAAAAGGTGGAATAATTGGAGTATTAATTGTTGGATTTCAGCGCGCAGCCTTTTCTAACGAAGCAGGAGTTGGTTCAGCTTCTATTGCACATGCAGCAGTAAAAACAGAAGAACCTGTAAGCGAAGGAATTGTAGCACTTCTAGAGCCATTTATTGATACAATTGTAATTTGCACAATTACAGCTTTAGTAATAATTTTCACTGGTTTTCATAACCCCGATTTAGCAGCAGGTTTAGATGGTGCACAACTTACATCTAAAGCATTTGGTAGCGTATTTTCGTGGTTTCCATATATGTTATTAGTAGCAATATTCTTGTTCGCATTTTCTACAATGCTTTCGTGGTCGTACTACGGATTAAAAGGATTTAATTATTTATTCGAAGGAACATTCTCAAAAGTATTTAAGAGCAAAAATGCAGCTAAATACACGTATTTTGTAATATTCTTATTATTTATTATTGTAGGATCATCGTCTAGCTTAGGATCAGTTATAGATTTCTCTGATATGATGATATTAAGTATGGCATTTCCAAATATTGTTGGTTTACTAATTCTATCTGGAGAAGTTCGCAAAGACCTTAAATCCTATATGAGAAGAGTTAAAAATGGAGAAATTAAACGTTATAAATAGTGTCTGTTTTTAAAGAATATTTTTCGTTTAGCAAAAGAGAACGTAACGGCACAATTGTTTTATTAATAATAATTGTAGTATTAATCGTTACATATAATTTCGCTTATAAACTTAAAGATAAACAAGCTGAAGTTTATATTGATTTTGAACAAGAAATTAGTGATTTTAATAATTCCCTTGTTAAGAAAGATAATAACTACACAAAAAATAGCTACAAGATAAAAATTGATAGCCTTTTTAATTTTAATCCAAATACAATTACAGATGAAGAATGGAAACTTCTAGGTTTTAGCGATAAGCTAATAAAAACGATAAATAATTTTAAATCTAAGGGAGGCAAATTTTATAATAACGAAAGTTTAAAACGTATTTACGGTTTATCAGAAGAACATTATTATATAATTGAAGAATATATATCAATAAATAAAAATCGTATTGTAAACAAAACTTCAAGTATAAAAAAAGAATCAATTTTGTTCGATTTCGACCCAAATACAGCAACAAAAGATGATTTTATAAAGCTTGGTTTTTCTAATAAAATAATTTCAACAATCTTTAAATATAAAAGCAAAGGTGGTAAATTTTACAAAGCTGATGATTTAAAAAAGATTTATGGAATAAAAGATTCATTCTACAGTAAAATTAAACCATACATTAAAATTAATAGTACAAACAATAAAAAATATTCTGAGATTATTGTTGATATAAACACTGCAAATCAAGAAGAACTAACAACAATTTCTGGAATAGGAAATACTTTTGCTTCGCGAATTATTAAATACAGAACCTTGCTAGGAGGATATTCAAACAAAAAACAATTATTAGAAGTTTATGGAATAACACAAGAGGTCTTAGATAAAATCTCGAACAATATTTCTATTGACAAAAGCAAAATCAAGAAGATAAACATAAATACTGCTGATTTTAAGACCTTAATTAGACATCCTTATATTACAAAAACCAATACTATTGATTTGTTAGAATACAGAGAATTTAAAGAAAAAATAAATTCTCTAAACGATTTAAAAGCAAATGCTATTTTCTCGAATAAAGAATTTATTAAAGTTGAGGAATATATGTCTATTGATTAGACAAAATATAAAGCATAAAAAAAGACCAAACTAATAAGCTTGGTCTTTTTTTTGCCAAATATTGTTCTAGAACGTATACGAAATAGACATTAAAGCTTTAATATTATCGGCAGTTGTAAAATTGGTAACTTTACCATATATGTCAATTCCTCCAGCATCAGAACCAACAACAGCAACACCATTATTGTCTACTTCTTGCGATGCATAATCAATTGTTGAGTATTCTACTTCGAAAGCAAGTTTTACTTTACCAGAAATAAACATTACTCTAGGTGCAACACGCATCATAGAATTTACATTTCCCCAACGACCAACATAAGTCGAAGTTTGTACAGAATCTACAGCACCCATATTCTGAGCATATCCAGCAAAAAGTCCATATTTTACTTTTTTACCTGTAGTTTCAAAATCTACCCAAGTAGACATAGTATTGTAAGGTGTGTATTCTACAAAACCTTCTGGATTTGTGTAATTCATATCTGTTACAGCATAACCTCCCATCATAACCATATTATCGTTATTTTGTCCGTACATTGCATAAACTTTAGCAGTAACCGGCTTTGCTTTTATTTTTACATATCCAAAATATGATAAACTAGGAACCGTTACGTCAGTTACATAAGATACTGAATTCCCTGCTATATCAACAACAACAGAAGATGTCCTAGGCATTAATACTTGATAATTTACACCTGCACCTGCAGAAATTAAATCATTTTTAAATTGTAATTGTAAATGAACTTCTGGTATACTTGAGTTTTGATGAGCCATTACATCGCCTTTGCTTTTAAACATGCCTTGCGAAATAGCTGCTGCAAGAATACTTAAACTACCAAATTTCTTAGTATATCTTAATTGCGGATTTCTTGATAGAGGATTAAAAGGAACTCCTGCACCAAAAGATACAGTTCCAGGGAAACATTCTGTTGCCCACATTGGGTGCCAATATTGTCCTGCTAATAATTGACTGCTTTCCCAATCTAATTTAAACATTGCATGACGCAATCTTAAAGCAAAAGTTGCTGTTCCATTAGGTCCTATAAAGTCAGACTCAATTAACCCAGATGTTTTAGCACCAAATGATTCTGGTCCTGTAATTTTAGCCCTTACTCTAGTTGTAAAACTAGAAAGATTAAAATTAGGAACTGCATTTATATCATTATCATTAGCATCTAATACAATTGGCTGAGGAGCTAATAAAACATTGCTCTGAGCTCGTGCAGAAAGCACTTGTCTGGTATTAAAAATCATATCGTTTCTAACAAAACCACTAAATTTAACTCCATATTTTGGAGCTTCTTTTTCTTGTGCCAACATAAAAGTTGGTAGAGAAAGTACTATCAATAAAAAAAGTATTTTTTTCATAATCTATTAATTTTTTAAGTTAAAAAAAGCCAGATTTTTCTGGCTTAATATTTATTATTTTTAAGCTACGTCTTCTAAACCTTCATTGTCTTTTTGTGTAGCAAGCGACACAAATATCAATACAAGTAATGCTAATGTAACCGAAATAATTGCAGGATTATCTAACATATGAGGTGCATCAGCTTTATCTAAACCATATCTGTCCCACATTGTTGGCGATGTTAAAATAATTCCTAATGCTGCTGTAATACCCGTAACTATAGACCATGCAATACCTTTTGCTGTTGTCTTTTTCCAGAACAATAACATTAAAATTGCAGGAAGGTTAGCCGAAGCTGCAACGGCAAATGCCCAACCAACTAAGAACGATACGTTCATTCCTTTAAATGATATTCCTAAAATAATTGCTATTACACCTACACGAAGAGCTGCAATTTTACCTGCTTTTACTTTTGCACCATCAGTAAGATTTTTGCCTAAATATTGATCGATAAAATCGTGAGCAATTGCACCCGATGATGCTACAATTAATCCACTTACTGTCCCTAATATCGTTGCAAATGCTATTGCAGATATTATTGAGAATATTCCAACTCCAAATGCTTTTGCAAGTAACGGAGCCGACATATTACTACTTTCTGGATCTAAAACTCCACCAATTGCAGAACCTAATCCCATAAATAAAGTTAAGATATAAAAACCTCCAATTGCGGCAATTGCAAGAATTGTAGATTTACGTGCATCTCGTTGCGATGGTACTGTATAATAACGAATTAAAATGTGAGGTAACGATGCTGTTCCTAAGAATAAAGCAAGCATTAATGATACAAAGTTTAATTTTGTCCAAAAATTTGAACCTTCCCCAATTTTAAATTTAAGACCTGGTTTAAGCATATCTGCACCAGAAGTTACATTTTGATACCAAGCTACAATTTTATTATCGCCATCAGTAAATTTAATTTTTGCAAATCTAACTAATTCACTTGCTCCAATTGTTGATAAAAATTTCATTGGTCCTAGTGGGCCTGTTTCCGAAACTTCTTCGCCATCAAGAATAATTTTACTCATGTGTCCTACTTGATAGAACTTTTTGTTTTCTTTTACTTCTCCATTATATAATTTACCTTCTTCGGTTGTTGTAATTGAAAGCATTTCGGAAAGTTTAGTTGTACCTTCTTCTTCAACAATATTAAACCAGCGGTTAATACCTTCTTTTTCTAGCTTAACAATATTATGTCCTTTAACTTCTATCTGAGTAGCAACGTTATATCCATCTACAGAAATTACTTTTCCATCTTCCATTATTGGAGATAAGCTAATATACTCGTGATACTCTTGATTTTCTGTACTTGGATTTAAATTTAGTCCATTATTAAAAATATAAAAAGCTAAAACTGTAGAGAAAATTATTAATAATCCACCTTTAAGAAACTGAACATAAGTTGTAGATGTCATACCTGCTGTTGCTACAATAAAAATTACAATAACTCCAACAATAATAACTCCCCAATGGTGCTCTAATCCTAATAATGGCGTCACAAGAACTCCTGCACCTACCATTTGTGGAATTAAATAAAATATAGATACAATTAAAGTACTAATTGCAGCTGTTAATTGAATAGCACGCGAATTAAATTTATAATCTAATGCATCGGTAAATGTAAATTTACCCAAACGTTTCATAGGTTCTGCAACAAGAAATAATGCTACAATCCAACCTGCTAAATAACCAATAGAATATAAAAATCCATCGTAACCAGAATATGCAATCATACCGCAAATTCCTAAAAACGATGCTGCTGATAAATAATCTCCAGCAAAGGCAATACCGTTAACTGCCCAATGTACAGAACCACCTGCAGCGAAATAATCGCTTGAAGATTTTGTTTTTCCTGCAAAATAAAATGATAGTCCTAAAACTAAGACTACAAAAGCAACAAATAAAATTACTGCTATCATCGACGCTTCATATATCATAACTTATTTCTCCTCTTTATTTAGTTCATTCTCATATTTAGTACAAATCGCATTGTAAATTACACCCATTACTACAGCTAAAATAATTAATCCTAAACCGTAAACTATTGCTAGATTCTGGTCTCCAAGAACTATTTTTCCCATAATTGTATAATCGATTATTCCTATTGCTACAAAAATTGTATAAACAATAGAGTACACAATAAATAACTTCACTCCCAGTCGTGATTTTTTCTTCTGAGCGTGATCTACACCTAATTTTACTGCAGGTCCGTGATCCATAATTTTATATATTTTAAGTATTAAGATATTTATATATTTATCTAATACAATGATTAATAAAGTACTTACGGACAAATCTAAATGAATATATATATCATATTTATGACTTACATCATATAAGAAATGCCAAATTCTACCGTATTATTTATTCGTTAATAGAATTACATTCAGATTTAGAAAAACCTAACAAATTGTATATTTTGCAAAAAAGAGCCGAAAGTATTTTATGTACTTGTGCAATCAATGAAGAAAGTATTGATTTGTATGATTATGTTATGCAGCATAGCAAGTTCTAAACCAATAGAAATTACACAAATTACCTCAAGTTTAAAAAATTGAAAATGTTTTTTATATCTTGCACCTATGGAAATTACAAACAAAAATATTGAAAAAGATTTAGATTATTTAGATAAGCTAGACAATGATAAATTTGATAGCATAATAAATAAGTATCTAGATGAGCAAGCTTACTTAAGTACATTCTTTCAACAAAATATAGATAATTTATTCAATGAAAATAGCCCTATTATCGATTTTTCGTTCAATATTTATTTCAATGTACTTTTTTTGTTCAAATCTAAACTTGGAAAAAAATATTATATAATCTCCGAAAATACTCTAAAGAAAATTCTATCTGACAATAATAAAGAACATAAACAAGAAAACTTAGGCGATTTCATTTATGCCCAATTTGCAAGCCAAGACTTCGAAAAAGAAGATATATTAAAAGCTGTTAGATTATTAAATATTATTATTTTATCTCTAGACAATTAATGAAAGCACTAATAATTAACGGACATCAAAAGCACGCTATTTCTGAAGGGAATTTAAACAAAGCATTCGTTGAATTAGCAAAATCTTTTTTAGAAAAAAATAATTATAAAGTTAAAATTACATGCGTAGATAAAGGATATTCTGTAAACGAAGAAGTAGATAAATTACTGTGGGCAGATTTAATAATTTACCAAATGCCTGTTTATTGGATGAGTTTGCCATGGGGATTTAAAAAATATATAGAAGAAGTTTTTTCGGGAGGAAAAGGGAAATTATTTATTGACGATGGAAGAACTCGCTCTGCTCATGCAAAATATGGGTCTGGAGGATTAATGCAAGGTAAAAAATATTTTTTATCATTAACATGGAATGCTCCTATTGAAGCATTAGAAGATAAAAATCAATTTTTCGAAGGTAAAGGCAACGATGGAGTTTTCTTCGATTTTCATAAAGCAAATCAATTTATTGGAATGCAAACCCTTAATACATTTTCTTGTCACGATGTAGTAAAATCACCTGAAATAACTAAAGACTTTGTCAGATTCAAAAAACATTTACAAGATATTATCTTAAACTTATAAAATTGCAAAAAAACATTTAACTAATCATTAATTAAAACTAAATTTGCCAGCAAAATAAAATAGATATGAGAAAAGCAGATTTTACATTTATTCTAATCACATTAGTTCTAATTTCGAGTTTTATTCCATTTAGTTTCTTAGAATCTTTCCAAAAAGGCTTTTTGTTTAATTCAGACTATTGGTATATCACTAGTTTTATAAAATTTGCACTATTAGCCACCTTAGGCGAGAGTCTAGGTCTACGCATTTCTAAAGGTATATATAATTTCAAGGGATTTGGATTAATCCCAAGAGCTTTTGTTTGGGGACTTCTAGGTTTAGGAATAAAAATGGCTTTCGTAATTTTTGCTGTTGGTTCACCTGTAATGATAGAGAAACTTTTTGGTTTAGAAAATGCTGTTTTATCTATGAAAGAAGCTAATATATTTATAGCTTTCGATAATAATCTTGGTGGTACTAGGCTTTTAACTGCATTCTCCATATCTGTATTTATGAATATTATTTTTGCTCCTGTTTTTATGACATTACATAAAATCACAGATATTCATATTGTTGATAACAATGGAACAATAAAAGGATTTTTTACTCCAATAAGATACAAAGAAATTTTCCCAAAACTAAACTGGTTTGTACAATGGGATTTTGTTTTTAAACGTACAATTCCATTCTTTTGGATTCCTGCCCATACAATTACTTTCTTAATGCCTAGCGAATATAGAATTATTTTTGCTGCAATTTTGGGTATATTCTTAGGCGTGATTCTTTCTATTGCAGCTAATAAGAAATAAAAATATTAATATCGAAGGAATCTACGTTATGTCCAAACATATTTTTTTTTATATTTGTGCTTCCAAATAATATTAGATGAGAAAATTCATAACATTTGTAGTAAGAAAAATACCACGCCCAATATTAATTAGGTTTAGTTTTATTTTTAGCAAAATAGTAACATTATTTTATAAAGGTAATAATCACGAATGCCCTATTTGTGAGAATAAATTCCGCAAAATGCTACCATACGGAAACAAAGGCGCTATAAATAGACTGTGTCCATCTTGTTTATCGTTAGAACGACATAGATTAATTTGGCTTTACTTAAAAGAAAAGACTGCATTTTTCACAGAAAACCTTAAAGTTTTACATATTGCACCAGAACAATCATTCTTAAAGCGATTTAAAGCATTGGGAAACCTAGATTATACAACAGGTGATTTAGAATCTCCAATTGTAGATGTACATTTTGATATTCAAAATATCCCTTTCGAAGATAATACATTCGATGTAGTTATGGCGAATCACGTTTTAGAACATATCCCCGACGAATACAAAGCAACATCAGAACTTTATAGAATATTAAAACCAGGTGGTTGGGCAATTTTACAAGTTCCAATTAATCCAAATTTTAAAGAAACATACGAAGACAAAAGTATTACCGATCCTAAAGAACGCGAAAAGCATTTCGGGCAATATGATCACTTACGTTATCACGGTTTAGATTATGCAAGCAGACTAGAGAAATCTGGATTTACGGTAGACAGCAATATTTTTGTTAAAGAACTTGGCGAAGAACTTGTAGAAAAGTATCGCTTACATATAAACGAAACTATATATATTGCGAAAAAATAACAAATGAATAATTTGCTATTATCAACAGCCTACTTCCCACCAATTTCTTATTTTAGCAAAATTGCTAATAGTAATAATTTATTTGTCGAAACACATGATAATTATGTAAAGCAAACTTACAGAAACAGATGTAATATTCTATCGGCTAATGGTAAATTATCTATAAGCATACCTGTTACAAAAAACAACTCTTTAAAGACACCAACTAAAGATATTATTATTGATTACGATACAAATTGGCAAAAAAATCATTACAGATCAATTATGTCAGCATACAAATCATCACCTTTTTACGAATTTTACATAGATGATTTTTTATTTGTTTTCGAAAATAAAACAAAATATCTTCTAGATTTAAACAACAATATACTTTCTATACTTTTAGGTAATTTAGATATTGAGAGTAAAATTAATTTCACTGAGGAATACATTAAAATCGATCCCACTTTTATCGATTTTAGAAACAATATAATTCCTAAAAAAGAAACTCCAGAATTTACACAAAGAGAATATTGGCAAGTTTTTATAGATAAATTTCCTTTTCAGAAAGACCTAAGCATTTTAGATTTATTATTTAACAAAGGTCCAGAAGCTAATTTATTTTTGGTTTAATAGCCAAAATATAATATGTGCAGATAACAAAATAATATCTAAAAACTTTTAAAAATTCTAGCTAACGAAAAACCAGGAGCATCAACTTTTAAATCTAAGAAATATCCAAAAGGTGTTTGATGAGTTTCGTAATCTGCATTTTGCAACCTTGCTTCTGCTAAATTAAATAATTCTTTTGTGAATTCTGGAGAGGCCTTACTCTCAGATAAATGAGCAAAAGAATGCAAAATTACAGAATTTGTATTATTCTTTTTGCAAGCCCACTTTATATTCTTTACAAGCTTCTTTTCAATATTTTTTATCTCAGCTTCCTCATCTTGTTCCTCTGCATGAATAAAAGCTACTAATACATTCTCTTTTTCTACTGCCTCGTCAAAACTATCAAACTCATCTAAATTCTTTATTGTTGGTTTATAGTAAAAACTTTGCGAAAAAATCATTAATAATTTCATATCTAATAAATTTGTAAACATTGCAAATGTAAAACATACATATGAATTACAATAATTAATTATCAGACTATTTAAAGTAATAGTATTTTTTTGTAAATTTGGAGAAAATATTCTTAGTACAATGAAAACATTATTTTTAATAATAATTATACTTCTAGTATCAAACTTAACGTTTTCTCAAATTGGTATTGGAGGCACTCCCCCAAGTTTTAGCGATAATAACTTAACCAAAGAAATTTCAACATATACTTTATCAGATTTTAATATAGATAAAATTATAAAAGAAGATACCGAATCTGCAAATAAAGGTGATAGATATAGATATGCTTTTGATGTAGAAGTTAATTTAAACACAGCTAATTCAGGCTCCTGGTCTAAACTCTCAGACGGCAGAAAAATCTGGAGATTAAAAATTAATGCTAATAATTCACAAGCAGTTGGTTTATATTATAGTAAATTTAATATTCCTATTGGAGGATTGCTTTTTATCTATAGTGAAAATAAAAAACAGATTATAGGAGCTTTTAATCATACTACAAATAAAAAGAATCAAGAATTTGCTACAGAATTAATAATGGGCAATAATGTGATTCTTGAATATATTGCTCCCGAATTCAATACTAAACATCCAGAAATAAATATCTCATCAGTTTCGTATGCATACAGAAATGTAAATCACATAAAAAATACTGAAAAAGAAATATATGCATCTGGAGCTTGCGAAGTAAATGTAAAATGCCCCGAAGGCGATAATTGGCAAGATCAAATTAGAGGTGTTGCTAGAATAAGCTTAAAAATTGGTAACGGATATTATTGGTGTTCAGGCTCATTGGTTAACAACACAAATCAAAATTGCGAACCATATTTCTTATCTGCATATCACTGTGGCGAAGGAGCATCAACCGCAGATATAAATCAATGGGTTTTTTATTTTAATTACGAATCTAATACTTGTATTGGCACAACTGCATCAGAGTCTTATACTGTAACTGGAGCAACATTAAAAGCCGAAGCAGAAAATACTACCGGAACATATTCAGATATGCTATTAGTCAAATTAAATCAAGATGTTCCGTCTTCTTACAATCCATATTATAATGCTTGGAACAGATCAACCATAGCTAGTGCAAGTGGAGTAGGAATACATCATCCAGTTGGTGATATAAAAAAAATATCCACCTACACATCGCAATTAACCAACTATAATTCTACACATTGGGAGACATATTGGTCGGCAACTACAACAAATCATGGAGTTACAGAACAAGGATCCTCTGGTTCTCCAATTTTTAATTCTAGTGGAGAAATTATTGGTACTCTATCTGCAGGAACTGCATCGTGCAGCAATTTAACAGGCTACGATATTTATGGTAAATTTTATTACCATTGGGAATCTAATGGCAGCACTAGCTCTAAACAATTAAAACCTTGGTTAGATCCTGCAGGTACAAACCCCATAAAACTAGCAGGAAAAAATGCAGACTGCGGTACTACACCTAGTAATAACTGCCAAAAATTAAATTATCCATTAATTGGAACACAATTATACTCATACATAAATGGCAATAACTCTTATGGCGACAAAGTAAAAGCCAATAAATATACAACACCCGCAGGGTTAAAATACATTACAGAAGTAGATGTAGCATTTACATATATTACAGGAAACGCTTTTGCAACCCTAGCAATATGGGAAGATAATATAACAACAGGGCTACCAAATAACACATACCTTGCTTCTACAACAATTAATACAAACACAATTATTAATGATATTAATTCAGGAAACATAACCAAATTTACGTTTGCAAATGCAGTAGAAGTCTCAGGAGATTTCTTTGTAGGAATTATTCTACCTACAGTAACAGGTGATACTTTAGTCCTAATTTCTAATAGTGATAATGATACAAATCCAGGTATTGCATGGGAACAATGGTCAGATAATTCTTGGCATCAATACTCAGCTGCTAATTCCTGGAATAGTAATATTGCTTTAGCAATTTACCCTAGTATTTGTAAGTTTCCTTTATCAGTTAATGACAATAAAGTTATTGATATTATAAAAGTTTACCCAAATCCAACAAAAAATTTAATAAATATTGAATTAGAAAATGCAAATAATCAAAATACAAGCGTATATTTGTATAATATTTATGGAGAAATCTTAAATATTAATGTAAATAAAACATCTACAGGCCTAATAGTTAGTTTAAAAGACTTACCAAAAGGTGTATATTTTATTAATATTTTAAATAATAAACAATCATATAAAGCAAAAGTATTATTAGTAGATTAAAACTAGCAACTAAATCATAAAATAAACGTCTATAATAAAAAATACGATTATGAAATATATATATTTAAAAACCTTTTTTTTGTTAATGTTTATCTCAACATTAACTGTATCTATAGCACAAAATAATCACAACCATAAGAATAATGGTAACGTGCAAGGTAAAACATGCTTCTCTGATGAAATTAATAAAGCATATTTAGATAAAATGAATTTGCACGAATATGCAAAGCAAATACGTTTAGAGACCCAAGCTATTGCAGATCAGAGGAAGCTAAATAAGTCTACTTCTGCTATTAGAACAGTTGCTATTGTTGTTCATGTAATTAACAATCCTAATAACACTAACGACCCTTATGTTTCAGATGGAGCTATTTATAGTATGATAGATATTCTTAATGAAGATTTTACACGTACAAATGCTGATGCGACCGATACAAGAGCAATATTTACTGGCGTAGCAGATGATGCAGAAATTAACTTTTGCTTAGCATTAGTAGATCCTAATGGAGCTGCTACAACTGGGATAGTTCGTGTTTCTACTACCGAAGACTATTACGATGTTAATACAGAAGCAGATGAAATGAAATTTGCTGATGGTGCACCAGTTACCAGTGGAACAGGAACAACAGGTTCTGGAGATCCAGCTTGGGATCCTTATACTTATCTTAATATATGGATTGCAAATATCACTAATGGAGCTGGATCTGGAACTGCTGGTTATGCATACCTACCTATATCTGCAGGAGGCGCTCATGATGGTTTAGTTTTAGATGCTGAT
>DAOVTE010000134.1 GCA_030627705.1 Bacteroidales bacterium | reverse complement strand
GAGTAGTTAAGAAAAATGCAACAGCATTATGCCCATACCACCATTGTACAACAGCATCTTGTGCTCCTGCAAATATTGGGTAAGATTTTGTTAATGATACTGGAATTTCGAAAGAGTTTACAATATGTAAAACTGCTACACCAATAAATGTTGCAACATACCACCATATTGCAGCGTAAATATGTTTAACCCTACGTTTTATCATAGTTCCAATCATATTAACACCAAATGCAACCCATACAAGAGCAACCAAAATATCTATTGGCCATTCTAGTTCTGCATATTCTTTACCAGTTGTTATTCCCAAAGAAAATGTTACTGCTGCTAGAACAATAATAAGTTGCCAACCCCAAAAGTTAATTTTTGATAATAGGTCGCTAAACATTCTAGCTTTTAGTAATTTTTGCATTGAATAATAAACCCCTGCAAAAATTCCATTTCCTACAAATGCAAAAATTGCAGCATTTGTGTGTATAGGTCTAATTCTACCAAAAGTGGTATATTCTAAATCAAAATTGAAAAATGGAAAAGCTAACTGTAACGCAGCTAATAAGCCTACAATAACGGCTATTCCACCCCATCCTAGTATTGCCCATATAAAATATTTAACAATCTTATTGTCGTAAAAAAACTTTTGATTTTCCATAAGCATTATTTATTGTTTAAGTTATTATTTTCGATTTCTTCGTCATCGAATAAAATACGAACAGAAGGTGTGTAGCTATCTTCGAACTGACCAGATTTTACTGCCCAGAAGAATAGCACTAAAAAAATTAATGCTGCAAATAAACTTACCCCTATTAATAAATAAAATATATTCATATTCTTTCAATTGTAAATAATTAAATAATTTAAATACTTAATTACTTGAATGCAAATGTAGAATTTTATGTTTTTAAATACAAATTTTTGATAACCAATTTTAACAGATATTAACAAATGCATAAAAGGATAGTTAAGTCTTTTTTAAAATATTGCAGACTAATATGTTTTTTACGTATGTATAAATAATATTTTACTCTAGTTACTGTTTCAAATTATGAACAAAAATAATAGCACTAATAATTAACAGAGCTTTATTTAACAAAAATATCTCTATAAATATCAGCTAAAAATATTTTGACTTTAATAACATATACTACCGAATTAAATTGTTGGTCGATATTAGGATTATCAAGTATCATTAACCTATATCCAATTCCTCCACCAATAGCTACCCATTTAATAATTTTATAATGGCCTAGCAAAGCTGTTTCGTATATAATTACTGGTTTGTTCTTGTAATTGAATATTTTATTATTTAAACTGTAGGTATATTTTGAGACACCAGCTCCAATTTGGATTGGAATACTTAATTGGTATTTTTTTTCATCGTAAAAAACATACTCTGCAAAAATAGAAATATAATTAAATCTGAGTTTTGCATTAATTGTATCATTTGCAGATACAACACTATAAAATTCTTTGTCTATTTCTGAATTAAGAAAATTGTATCCTATTCCTATAACAAAATGATTATTGTATTCTAAACCTGCCTTAACGCCAAATATTCTTGCTCTACTATTAGAAACGAACGAATTTCTATTATCAAATTTTGCATTAAACCTTGGCTTTTGTGTTAAACAATTTTTAATAGAATCTATTAATTGCGCATGCACATTTGCAGAAACAAAAAACACAATAATAAAGAAGAATAATTTCAGATTTTTAATTAACACATTATATAATTTATGCATTAAAGAATTATTTAAGGGGTTTAGGGAGTTTAAATCTTGCTCCATTTATTTTGTAAATTTCGTCGTTTTTGTATTTAATAGCCCAAATTAATTCGCCATTTGGATCGAATTTCTTCCAGTTTTTTTCTTTAACACCCATTTGATAATATCCAATAATATATGGAGTTTTATTATTATAGTAATATGTAAATTTGCCATTTTGTTCGCCTTGTACAAATTTACCTTTGAAGTTTAGTTTTCCGTTATCGAAATAGTAATACCAATTGCCATTTTTAAGCCCTGCCTGAAAATTTCCTTTTTCTATATGGTCGCCAATCTTATAAACCCAGTATCCTTCACGTTCACCATCGATATATTCGCCTTTTAATATTGTATCTCCTTTTAGAGAAAATTCTAACAGCATACCATCTTGCTTACCTTTTGTAAGCGACTCCTTACGCCAAGGTCTTCCATTTTTGTAATACCAAGTCCAATCACCAGAAGTATATCCTCGCTTGTAGCTACCTTCTTGCTCTAGCGAAGCATTTCTATAATAGAATTTCCAATTGCCAGTACGCATGTTATTATTGTAACTGCCTACAGATTTAAGTTCTCCTGATTCGTAATAGAAATTCCATATTCCTATTTTTTTACTTAAATTATTTACGTGTCCAATTCCTTTTACTCTACCAGACTCGTTGAACAATGTAGCATTAATTATTGTTCCATCCTCTGAAAATTCTTTGTGCATACCTACAGGAATTGTATCTATATAAGTTCCCGAAAATTTAATATTACCATTTTCGAAATATTCTTCTTTTGTTACAGCTTCTAAAACAATTTCCTTTCCCTTGGTTACTATGCTATTCATTTCGTATAAAGTTGTGCTTATTGGTTTCCCATCTTTATCGTAAACTATATACAATCCATTTAGAGTATCGTTTAAATATGTACACTCTATATTAATTTTTTCGTTTTTATAAAATACTTTCCACGTTCCTTGTTTCAGGTTTTTTTGGCCCCTTCTATTTATTTTCTCCTTGTAAACAAGATAATCATTGTTGTATTTATAAATTGTAATTATTAATGAATCTTTATATTCTTTAGATAAACCATTTTTTCGTCCATCTAAGTAATTAATAATTTTAGTGATCTTGTTATTTTTATAATGATACGACTTTCCTTGTTTTACACCATTTACATAAAGTTCTTTAGAGATTAAACCTCCTTTTTTTATGTTGGTTTCTATACTATATTTATAGACAAAATGATAACCATTTTTTTTACCACCATAATAATTTATTTTTTGCAAAGTATCGCCAGCCTCATCGTAGAAAACCCAAGTACTGTCTAGACTAAAGGCTCTACGGCTCCCTTCAGATTTTATTATTCCTGTAGAATAATAAGTTTTCCAGTATCCGTTTGGTTTACCTTCTTTCATATAACCCTCGCTAGACAAAACCCCATTTTTATAATAGAATTTATTATACCCGTTTGGATCTATCTCGTTTTCTTGTGCGAAACTAGAACCTATAAGTCCAATTAATAAAATAGTTATTATTACAAAAAAATTATTGCTCATTAAATAATATTGTATTTAGAGATGTGAAGATAATAGTTTTTTCTTAGAACCTGTTTATATATCCAAAGTGTATTTTTGCAGAATTAATTTCTAGTGAATTATCGAACTGTTTTCCTAATGCCCACGAGATATTAAAAATACCAACGGCAGTTTCGAAATTACTACCAAAACCCAGCCCTAGGGGATTATCGCTTAGATATTTCGATAATTTTTGCTCGTACCAACCCCAATCTGCAAAAAGATAAATATTAGAATTCTTTTCGAATAAATACCTTAGTTCTATACTAGAAATAGAAAACGTTGATGCATAAATCGATTTTTCGTCGAAACCACGCAAAACATCTAAGCCCCCAATTGTATAAAGTTCGTTTTTAAAGAAGTTATCAGACTTTAAATATCCTGATATATTCCTAAACTTAATAGTAGTTTTCTTTCTAATTGGCTGATAAAATGAGAAATCTAAATTACCTTCTACTTGATTGGAGTTTAGATTCACATCTTTATATAAATCTGGATTAATCTTATTATTCATTTTAATGGTCTTTGTACCTGTACCTACCGAAAAATCTACAACAAAACCTTTTAACGGGTTATAAATATAATCTAGCTGCTCGTAAAAAATTCCGAAACCATAAATTGTAGCAGAAACATCTGCATAATCTGGTAATACAGTTAAATATTCTAAGCCATTAGTAGAAATAATTGATTGGATTTTTTTATCAATAAAAATCTTAACATAATTATTTCCTTTAAAATAATATTGTGCTGCCAAATACGGATTAGTGTTTAAATAAGTGGTATCCTTTTTTAATAAATCGAATTTTGCAGAAAACCCAAAGTTTGTAGAAAAAACATAAGGCATTGTAAATTCTGTTCTAAGTTCTTGCGAAAGAGCCTCTAGTTTTTGCCACTCGAAAACAATTTTTTCGCCTTGTTTAAACGAGTTTAATAAATGTAGATTTATTTCGCCAGTAACTAAAAGCTTGCCTGTTGTGGTATTGTTTGGTAAAAAACCAATCATTCCATCGAACTGATTTGCACCTTTTTTATCTAGAAATAAGTTTATGTCTGCTTTTTCTTCGGTAAAATTTATTGTTAATGGTTTTTGCTGTTTTATAAATTGCAGTTCGTTTATTCTATTATTAAGCTCAATAATATCCTTTTCGCTATATGGCGATTTTTTGTTTATTGCTAAATATTTAATTAAAAATTTATGCGAAACATTTGCAGTACCCTCTATAAAAACACTATCAATGTAAATTAGATTATTTTTTTCTACAATTATTTCTCCTGAAATATCCTTTTCTGTTAATTTAATAGAATCTATTTTGACAATTGCGAAAGGATAACCATTATTTTCATAGTGCTCTAAAACAGATTGTTTTAAACTTATTAAATCATTGTAATTAAACCTTTTGTTTGTAAATTTTTTCTTGTTAATATTTATATTTCTAATTATATCTTCTGGAATATTAGAAAAATCTATTTCTTTCCAATAAAATAATTCGCCAATGTTTAAATATGCGTAGGTATTACCAAGAGTATCAATAATTAAAGTATCGTAATTTGCTTTAATAAATCCTTTTACAAAGTATTGTTCTAGTTTTTCGTTTAAATGATTATTAACAGCAACACTATCAGAAAAATATTCTTTGTAAGTTTTATTCTCAGTTGTATATATTTTACATTCAACGGTTTGTGCATTAATAGCAAACGGCATTAGATATATTAGTATGTAAAATATATTCTTCAAATTATTTGTTTATCTTTAATCATTAAAATAATAAAAATTATGACTGTAAACGAAATATTATCTCAACTATCTGAATTAGGTAACGATGATACTAAGAAAATATTGATTAAACATGGCGCAAAAGAACCATTTTTTGGTGTAAAGGTTGCCGATTTAAAAACAATTCAGAAAAAAACTAAGAAGAATCACGAATTATCGCTAGAACTTTACGAAACAGGAAACTCTGATGCTATGTATTTAGCAGGAATGATTGCCGACGAAAAAAAGATTACAAAAGAGCAGCTTCAAGATTGGATAGAAAAGGCATATTGGTATTATTTAAGCGAATTTGCAGTTTCTAATGTTTGTGCCGAAACAGAATTTGGTTTCGACTTGGCTCTAGAGTGGATAAATTCTAACAAAGAAAATATTGCAGCAGCAGGTTGGTCTACAATTTCATCAATAATATCGGTAAAACCTAGCAATGAAATAGATTTACAAATAATTGCAGATTTACTAGATCGTGCAAAAAACAATATAAAAACAGCAGAAGGCAGAATAAAATACACAATGAACGGATTTACAATCGCTGTTGGCACATTTATAGAATCTTTGTCGGATAAAGCAATAGAAACATCCAAGACCTTTGGAAAAGTAGAAGTAGATTTTAACGGAACATCGTGTAAAGTTCCAAATGCTAATGAATATATAAATAAAGTAAAGTCTAAAGGAAATATTGGTAAAAAACGTAAAAAAGTTCGCTCATAACGACCTAAATTTAATAAGTATAAAGTTGTTTTAGGTTATTTAGCTCACATTTTTTCTGTCAGAAATAATAAATAAACCCAAAAATGTAAGCATTCCGTTTACGATTAGAATTTCGAAACCAAATTCGTAGCCATTAAAGCATATTGGCGATAATTTATAAATTAAGTACGATAATATTGGTGAGAATAAAGTTATTATTGGAACAAACTTATCTTTTATGTTATGTTTTGTAAATAACCCAAAAGCGTATAAACCAAGTAGTGGTCCGTAAGTAAAACCTGCAGCCTTAAAAATTGATGAAATTACATTTTCGTCTTTTATTGCAGAAAATATTAATATCACAACAAAAAGAAGCAAAGAAAAACCTATATGAGAATACTTGCGATATTTTTTTGCAGTATCCTTACTCAGTTTTTTCACATTTAGAAAATCTATAGAGAATGATGTTGTTAGTGATGTAAGCGCCGAATCGGCACTACTATATGCTGCTGCAATTAAACCAATAATAAAGAATATAGAAACCACAGGCGATAAATACTCTCCTGTTGCTATAAGCGGGAATAAATCGTCGGTTGCTTCTGGAATTTCAATTGCGTTTTGCTTTGCAAAAATAAATAGCAAAGCACCAAGTGATAAAAAAACTACATTTACAAAAACAAGTATAATACTGAACCAATACATATTCTTTTTTGCTTCGCCTATATTTTTGCAGGTAAGATTTTTCTGCATCATATCTTGGTCTAGTCCTGTCATTACAATAGTGATAAACATCCCTGCAAAGAATTGCTTAAAGAAAAACTTACTGTCTTTATAATCGTCGAAATAGAAAATTTGTGAATATTCTGAGTCTTTTACAGTATCTATTAAAGCTGAAAAGTTTAAATTCATTTTATCAGAAATAAAATAAATACTTAGTCCAACAGCTATTAACATAAATAGTGTTTGTAAGGTATCTGTCCAAATAATTGTTTTAATTCCTCCTTTAAAAGTGTATAGCCAAATTAAAATAATTGTTACCATTACAGTTACAAAAAACGGAATGCCCCAATGATTAAATACTGTAATTTGCAATACATTTGCAACCAAGAATAAACGAAAAGCTGCCCCAATTGTACGAGAAAGCAAAAAATAAAAGGCTCCTGTTTTGTATGACCAAAACCCGAATCGTTTATCTAAATATGTGTAAATAGAAACTAAATTAAGCCTATAATATAATGGTAATAAAATATTAGCAACTACAAGATATCCTACTAAATACCCTAAAACCATTTGCATATACGAGAAATTACTCGACCCAACCCAGCCCGGAACAGAAATAAAAGTTACGCCCGAAAGCGATGCGCCAACCATCCCGAAAGCAACAATAAACCAAGGTGATTTTTTATTTCCTGTAAAGAAACCTTCGTTACTATCTTTTTTGCCCGTGATATAAGAAATTGCAATTAGTAAAAGAAAGTAAGCTAATATTATTGATACAATTATAATTGGTGACATTTGCTTTTGAGTTTAATTTTTTTTCTAATAAAAACTTTATTTTTTAACCTATATTTTACTTATTCGCCAATTATTTTTACTAGAAGTCTTTTACGTCTTTTTCCATCAAACTCGCCGTAGAATATTTGTTCCCACGGACCAAAATCTAACTTGCCTTCTGTAATTGCAACTACAACTTCGCGCCCCATAATTGTACGTTTTAGATGTGCATCGCCGTTATCTTCGTATGTGTTGTGTTTGTATCTAGAGTGTGGTAATTCTGGTGCTAATTTTTCTAACCATTCTTCAATGTCTTGGTGTAATCCGCTTTCGTCGTCGTTAATAAATACGCTTGCTGTAATGTGCATTGCGTTTACTAAACACATACCTTCTTTAATTTTGCTTTCTTTTAAACAATCGTTTACAAAAGAAGTTATATTTATAAGCTCTCTTCGCTTTTCTATATCAAACCAAAGTTCTTTTCTGTATGATTTCATTTTATGGTAGTTGAAAGTTATTAAGTAAAAAATTACAAGATTTTTTTAAAGTTTTGATGTATTGTTTCCATAATATTAAATTTTAGTTAATAATTAGTTTTTGAGTATATTGATTATTGCCTAATTGTATTTTTAGTATATAAACACCCTCGCTTAAATTGTTTTTGTAAATATTATGTGGCAATGTTGTTATTCTTGATTCGTAAACCTTATGCCCCATTAAATTATATAATTGAATGTTTAATTTATTATCTAGCAATTGATCTTGGTTATTTATATTAATTCTTGTATAATAATTAAAAGGATTGGGGGATATAGTTATATGCAGTTTAATATTATTTACTAAAGATACTGTAGTATCGCAAGGTGGTTGCCATGGTCCATTTAAATAACTATCTACAAAATTGGGTAATCCCCCTAGTGCCCCACCCCCTATATAAATAACATTGGCTATAAAATTACAGGCAGTTCCTTGTAAATTGGGGTT
>DAOVTE010000150.1 GCA_030627705.1 Bacteroidales bacterium | reverse complement strand
AGTGGTGCTACCAAGAATCGAACTAGGGACACATGGATTTTCAGTCCATTGCTCTACCAACTGAGCTATAGCACCATTTTAATTTAAATGGAGTGCAAATTTAGTCCCTTTTATTCTATTTCCAAATTAAAAATGATTTTTTTAATAAAAAATGCACCACAATGCATCACTATAAAGTCATAGTTTAATTTGCATTTATGTAATGCTTCATAATAAAACTTATTTTATTGAGTAAGAGCAAAATAATATTACTTTTGCTCCTCGCATTTAATTAATCATATGGATTGTTATACTTTAGATAATGGAATAAGGCTCGTACATAAGCGAGTTAAGTCAACAGTTGCTAATTGTGGGCTTATTATTAATTCAGGGTCTCGAGACGAACAAAAAGGAGAGCTTGGAATAGCACATTTTATTGAACATGTACTATTCAAAGGAACAAAAAAACGCAAAGCATTTCATATTTTAAGCAGATTAGACGATGTTGGAGGAGAGTTAGACGCTTTTACCACAAAAGAAGACACAACAATAATAGCAACAATTTTAAATGAATTTTTTGAGCGAGCTACAGAGCTTATTACAGATATTGTATTTAATTCAACCTTTCCGATAAAAGAGCTAGAAAAAGAGAAGGAAGTAATATACGAAGAAATTAACCTTTATAAAGACTCGCCATCAGAACTCATATTTGATGATTTTGAGAATCAAATTTTTAATAATCATCCTCTAGGGCGAGATATATTAGGGTCTAAATTATCTATAAAGAAATTTAATAAAGATAGAATAGTTAGCTTTATAAATAGAACTTACAATACAGATCAAATGATTTTTTCTTGTATTTGTGATATTGAGTTTGAAAAAGTTAAAAAAATATTTATTAAATATTTCTCGCATATAAAACCAAATAAACGTAGTTTTAAAAGGGAAGGTTTTTCAGATTTTATACCTGTAAATAAATTAATAAAAAAGCGAACGCATCAAGCACATTGCATAATTGGAAGCGAAGCATATAATTCTTTTCATAAAAATAAAACAGCGCTAATTTTACTAAATAATATTTTAGCAGGGCCAGGATTAAACTCTAGACTAAATCTACTACTTAGAGAAAAACATGGTTTGGTTTATAATGTGGAATCTCAGTTTGTAAGATACAGCGATTCAGGAATTTGGAATATTTATTTTGGTTCTGATAAAAACAACCTAGAAAAAATAATTGATTTAGTTCACAAAGAGTTACGGGTGCTTACTAAAGTTAAAATTGGACCGGTACAATTATCCAAAGCAAAAAAGCAAATTATTGGTCAAATAGCAATATCATTAGAAAATTATCCTAGTTTAGTTTATTCCTTAGGTAAAAGCTACCTTTTGTATAATGGCATTAATTCTATAGAAAAAATTAGTAAAGAAATAAATGAAATTACTTCCGAAAAACTTTTAGAAGTAGCAAATCAAATATTTGCGAAAGATAAATTGTCAACCTTAATTTACAACTAATTTCTATACTTTTATTTATTTTTACACTAAGTCTCATAAAAAATACATAATTTCGCAGTTATAAATGGTTTTTATAACCTTTAGGTTTAAAAATTAAAAGGGAATCGGGTGTAAATCCTGAACAGTTCCCGCTGCTGTAAGTCCGTTTATAGATTTAAGCAATCCTAAGCCACTGTTTTTTAAATGGGAAGGCTGCTTAAGTTGGATAAGTCAGAAGACCTGCCATTTTTATCAAAATCAAAATTCTACGCTTTCGGAGAAAAAGCTAAGATACGGGTATAAAAAACCCTTTCTAATAATTTCCAACTGCAAAGAATAATGATTTATTTATTAACTTATTTAATTAATTCTTAAATTATTATGAAAAACACATTACAAATTTTATTGGCTGCAATAGCAGTAATTATTAGCACAAACGCTAATAGTCAAGAGTATGTTAAACAAATTATTGCTGCAGAAGGTGCAGGTGTAGAAGCTTACGTTTCGTCGTACAATCCACAAACTGGATTAACTACAGTTTTCGATACAATTGCCGTTCCTTATGTGCAATGCGTTATTGTTGATAGCAACTTTGCTTACGTAGCAGCAAACGATTCGCTAGTTATGTATAATATTGATACTTACGAGAGAGTAAATATTATAACACTTTCAAATCCGCATTTAATGAAAGTTTATCAAAACAAATTAATTGTAGGTAGATGGACATCTGCAAGCGATAATATTTGGCTTAAGATTTACGACAAATATAATCTATCATTTATTGCTGATATCCCAGAAATAGACGATCAAACCTACGGAATAGCAATTTCTAACGACTCGGCTTACGTATCTGTTTATGGAGGATATAATAGCTTTACGGGCAAAATTGCAGTTATAGATTTGCAAAATAATTCTTTCGAAAGATTTATAGATTACGGAACAAACGGACAAGGAATCGGTGATCTTATGACAGACGATTACAATATTTATATGGTTAACCAAACTCTAAGTTATGCTACACCTAGCGATACTATAGGCGGCATAGGTGTTTATGAAATAAATGCAGGAACAACATTTTTAGACACATTCCAATATAATTTTGGTAGTGGATATTTTGTAAACGGAACAGCTATGTTCTTAAATATTAATGAAAACATTGCTGTTTACGATTTATATGCTCAGAATTTTGCTGATATAACAAGAATTGCCAAACCATCAACTATGTCTTTTACTTCTGTTCAATTCGACAATGTAAACAACATTATTTATGCTGCTGCAACAGATTATTGGTCGGCAAGTGCAGGCTACACATACGATTTATCAGGTAATGCAATAGATACTTTCGATTTAGGAATATCTGTAGAATCTATAGCTATAGATTACAGAACAACGGTAAATATTAACGAAAATATTAGCGAAAATAGCATTTCTATTTATCCTAATCCAGCTAATGACTTCGTCACAGTTACAAGTTTAAAGTTTCAGGTTTCAAGTTGTTTTATTGTTGATGTTTATGGGAAAACTATAAAACAATTCGAAGTTCTGAATTCTGAATTCAGAATTAATTTAGAAGATTTACCAAGCGGAATATATTTCTTAAGCTTATCAACTGAAAACGGAATAATCACCAAAAAACTAGTTAAATAGTGATAAAAATTCTATCAATAATACTAATTATTGTTTTGCCTCAGTTAGTTTTGGGGCAAAACAATATTATTGATGTAAACTCAAATAAATTTGTTGATTGGGCGGTTAGCGGAACAATAAATAGAGGATACGTTAATATTTCTGACACAAGTATTGTTGATACACAAACAAATTTGAACACAGCATCTGGCGGCAATTTAGATTCTTGCTTTGGAAAACCATCGCAAAATATGCCAACCGTAAGCCTAGGCGATAGCGGTTATGCAACTTTAAGTTTTAATCTACCTATTGTAAATGGAGATGGCAACGATTTTGCAGTTTTCGAAAATGGGTTTTTTTATCCAACAAATCAAGATACATTGGGATTTTTCGAGCTTGCATTTGTAGAAGTTAGCTCCAATGGAATTAATTTTGTTCGATTTCCATCAGAATCAAAAACACAATTCCAAACTCAAGTTGGAACATACGAAACTATCCACAAATCTGATGTTTATAACTTGGCATCTGCATGTGGTTTGGGTTACGGAATAGCTTTCGATTTAAACGACATTGCAGACAGCAATAATATAGATATAAATAATATTACGCACATAAGAGTTGTAGATGCAATAGGTTGTATTCAAAGCGATTTTTGCACATACGATTCGTACGGAAATAAAATTAACGATCCTTGGCCAACAGCTTTTGCTACAGGAGGTTTCGATTTATCAGGCATTGGAGTTATTCACAATACCGAGAACTTAAATGTAAATTCAGTTTCGAAAAGTATTGATTTTAATATTTATCCTAATCCAGCGAGCACTTACGTGCGAGTTACAAGTTTAAAGTTTCAGGCTACAAGTTGTTTGGTTGTTGATGTTTACGGAAATATATTAAAACAATTTAGAATTCAAAATTCAGAATTCAAAATCTCAATCGAAGATTTACCAAAAGGAATTTACTTTATAAAAGTTTCAAACAATAAAGAAACAATCACAAAACGATTTATCAAATAGTGAAACTAACATTCTTAATATTATTTCTAATAATTGCAAAAAATACAATTTCGCAAATCAATATTGATACTATTAATATTAAAGAAGTAATAATTAAGGATTCATTTAAAGACAATCTAGAAATAACAAGCAAAATTGACAAACAACAGTTGTTAAGTAATTCAACAGAACCACTTTCAAGATTAATTGCCAAAAACACAAGTCTACTAGTAAAAGATTACGGTTTAGGCTCTGTTTCTACCGTTACATTTCGTGGCACAAACGCTTCACACACACAGGTTTCTTGGAACGGAATCAATATAAATTCACCAATGCTTGGCGTTGCAGATTTCTCGCTTCTACCAAGTTTTCTGTTTGATAATGTCGATATTTTATACGGAGGCAGTTCCCTTAAAGAAACTTCTGGTGGCTTGGGCGGTGCAATTGTTATTTCTAATAAAAATACTCTTTCGAAAAACAAAATTGAACTAACACAAGAAATAGGCAGTTTTTCTACTTACGGAACATATTTGTCAATAAATTTAGGAAAGAAAGAACTAAAATCAAATACCCGAGTTTTTTTAAAATCTTCTAAAGGAGATTTCGAATTTACAAATACATCTGTAATTCCTATCGAGAATACGAGAATGCCAAACTCCGATTATTTACAATATGGTTTCTTACAAAATTTTAATTACAAATTAAACAAAACTAATTTTGTAGATATTAATATTTGGTATCAGCAGAAAGACAAAAATATTCCTCCAATATTAACAAATCTATATAAACAAAATTATACCGAATATCAAAAAGACAACACGTTACGTGCAGTTGGAACGTGGAAAAAATATTACAATAACATTACTATAAAAGTATTTTCGGGGGTAAATTTTTTACAATTAGACTATTTACTTCAACATCATACTTTGTTGGGTGATGTTAGTTCTGTTGATTCTAAAAGTAATTCAAGCTCTAGTTTAAACGGGTTTTCAGTAAAACAAAGCGAAATCATAAAAGGACTTTCCGGAGAATTTAATTTAAATTACAATTATCATAAAGCAGATATTTCAGCTTTCGAGCGAAGCGAGAAGTACGACACAGGCTTTGTAAATACAAGAAATGAGCTTCTATTAATGCTAAATTCTGATTATAAATTAAACAATAATTTTCTGTTTAGATTTTTAATCCGTAAAGAATTCATTGATAATATCTGGTCGGACTTCACACCATATTTTGGTGTATTTTGGAACACAAAGTTCAAAAATAATATTCTTAATATTAGAACAAGCTTATCTAAAAATCATCATTTCCCTAGCCTAAATGATTTGTATTTTGTGCCAGGTGGAAATCCAAATTTATTACCAGAAAATGGATTTACATCAGATCTTAATCTAGAATATATTAAGAAAACAGATAAACTAGAATTTAAGGCCTCAATAACAGGATTTTACTCCGAAATAAATAATTGGATACTATGGAAACCTACTAGTTTTGGCTATTGGACACCCGAAAACGTAAGCCTTGTTATCTCGAGAGGAATTGAAAATTATGCAGAAATAAAGTGTCAATTTAATAAAAACGAATTACTTTTTAGTGGTAACTATTCCTATGTATTATCTACAAACGAGAGCGGAATAAACAAAGGCAAACAGCTAATTTACACGCCAAAACACAAATATAATATCCTTGCTGAGTATAGCAGAGATAAATATAAATTTTCGTGGAATTATTTATACATAGGAAATCAATATACTACATCAGATAATTCTGTTTATCCATATCAGTTGCAGTATTTTATTTTGAATGATTTATCAATAAGCAAAAGCTTTAAATTGAAAAAAAGCATTTTGGAATTCTCTATAAAAGCAAATAATTTTTTTAATGTTGCGTATCAATCAATAATAAACAGGCCAATGTCTGGTCGAAATTATTCTTTAATCATTAATTTTAGATTATGATAAATAATAAACAAATGAATCCCCCTAGCCTCCTTTTTAAAGGGGGATTTGATTTTATTGTTGTAGCTGCAAATTTTATATTTTCAAGAATAATAAACAATATAAATATAGTAATTGCAATTTGTTTAGAATGTAATTCTCCCTTAAAAAGGGGGCTAGGGAGATTAAAAGCTATTTTAATTCTAATAAGTATATTTCTGCTTTCTTGCGAAAAAAAGCCTGTACAACAAAATATTAATATTCCTGATCAAAGCGAACAAGGAGTTTTTATTATTAACGAAGGAAACTTTACATTCGGAAATGCTAGCTTATCGTATTACGATATAAATAGAGATTCTGTAGAGAACAATATTTTTTATAGAGTTAACGACATTCCTTTGGGCGACGTTGCGCAATCTATGAAAATATACAATGGGTTGGCATATATAATAATAAATAACTCTGGAATAATTCAAGTTATTGATGCAAAAACTTTCGAGTACAAAGGTAAAATAACGGGTTTTTCGTCGCCACGAGATATTTGCTTTATTGATAATAGCAAAGCTTACATTTCTGATTTATACAGCAACACAATATCTGTGATTAATCCAACTACTTTCGAAATTACTAGCAGCATAAATATAAAACACACCTCCGAAAATTTTGTACAAATTGACAATAAAATTTACACAAATTCGTGGTCGTTTGGCAATACAATAAATATTATTGATGCAGCTACAAACACTTACCAAAATTCTATTATTGTTGGTATACAACCTCGTTCTATGGCGCTAGATAAAAATAATAATTTGTGGGTTTTAACCGATGGAGGCTTTGCGGGAAGCACTTACGGAAACGAAAATGCTAAACTTCATAAAATAAATACTTCAACTAATATTATTGAACAGACTCTAGAATTTACTGATATAAATTTATCTCCTTCAGATTTATGTATGAACAAGACAAAAGACACACTATTTTATATAGCAAACAATGTTTATAAAATGAGCATTAATAGCAAAGAATTACCAACGCAAGCAATTATTACCAAAGAAAATAATAAAACATTTTATTCGTTAAATATAGACAAGAATAATTACAGAATCTACGTCTCAGATTGTAAAGATTACACTCAATCTGGCGATGTTTATGTTTATAGTGTAAGTGGCCCTTTAATTTCTAAACTTGCCGTTGGAATAAATCCTGGGAATTTTTGTTTTGT
>DAOVTE010000060.1 GCA_030627705.1 Bacteroidales bacterium | reverse complement strand
TTTGGTTTAGAGGAGAAAGCCCCGAAATTTCAAATAATATTCTTAGGAAAATATTTTTAGATCACGATTATAGTCAAGTTTTACAAATTATTACTAATTACTGGTTTGTATTTTCATTAATGCTAGTAGGATTTATTATACATTGGTTACCTTCAAACTTTAAAGAATTTTATAGAGGTTGGTTTATTAAAACCCCAATGTATATTAAAGTATTAATTTCGGCTGAGGTTATTTTCTTATTATATCAATTTCAATCTAGTGAGATTTACCCATTTATTTATTTTCAGTTTTAAGTATTTAAACAAATTTGTTATAAATTAAAATTATTGTTATCTTAGCATTATTTTAATAAATTATCTTACTATGAAAACAATAAAAGTTAGTATTATTATTACAATAATTTGTGCAGGTGCATTAAACTCCTTCGCTCAATTAACGGTAAATGCAGGTAATGATGTTGTTTGTTGTGTAGGTGTAGATACAATTCAATTAGGTAATACACCAACTGCATTGGGAGGGTTTCCTCCATATACTTATGTTTGGGAAACTTCTTATACTATTGGCTCTAATACATTTTATGCGTCTACATTTTTAGATGATATTACATCTTCTAATCCTTTACTTATTTCTACCGCATCAAATTTAGAAAGCCTTACATTTAAGTTAACAGTTACAGATAGTATATCTAACACCAAAACCGATAGTGTTATTATATTATTCTCGCAATTTGCATCGCTATTACCAGATAACTTTGCTACAATAAATCAAGGCGATAGCGTTCAATTATTACATACAATTGGAGGAGGAATACCTCCATTAACATATTTATGGTCTCCAAATTACTATCTTTCTGATTTTACTACAGAAAATCCGTGGGCTAAACCAGATACTACTACATATTATGCATGTACTGTAACAGATTATGTTGGCTGTCAAACTAGTAATGGCGATATCTTCGAGGTTTACGTAAATGCATCATCTATTATTGAAAGAGATATTAATAACAGTTTTAAGATACACCCTAACCCCTCAAAAAACAACTTAATAATTGAACATACTAATAATGATTATAACGAACTTACAGTTGAAATATATAGCAGTTTAGGAAAGTTAGAGCTAGTTAATAAAGTAAACTCATTTGAAAAAACAATTATTAATACTGATGATATTCCACAAGGTATTTATTTTATTTCTATTAAGAATAAACAAGAAATAATTGCAAGTAAGAAATGGATTAAGATTTAGTAATTATACGTATTATTTGTAAAATATATAATAAAAAAGTCCGAATGAGCTCAACTGTCATTCGGACTTTTTTTATGAATTATGCTTAAGTTATTTTTTAATACCAGCTTTCTTTAATTTTAGCATTTGTAATACTACCCATCCAATAGTTATTAACACAAATAAAACAACGCTTATATACGAAATTAATAACCATAAAGGAACACTCGTATTATTACCCCAAAGATGATTTCCTTCTATTGGATTTTCGTAAATAAAAGCTTTTCCCCACGAAAGTGTTTCTTTATACTCAACATTTCCGTATAAATCGTCATCAATAAGCTTAATAATAATATTGTAGTTTCCTAAACTATCACCAGGTAAATCACCTGGGAATTTAGCTTTAGCTATTCCATTTTTATTAGTAGTTACAGGCTCACAAACAGAAAGTAAACCAAAATTTCTTTCGATAAAGAAACCAACTCTTACACCGGGTGCAGAAACAGTTTTGCCATCTACATTACCTTGAACTTCAATAGTAATTTCTAGATTAACCTGATCTTTATTTACAAAAAGCTTAATATTTGTTCCTGTAAAAGCACTGCTCTCTTCAACTATTTCGCCACCACCGCCTGTTGGTTTATAATCTGCATGGAAAGATCTTATATAGCTTATTACTGCCCAACGCTCATTATCTGCTAATTGAGATTTAAAAGCTGGCATTCCTCCTCTACCTTCTGTTAATTTAAAGAATAACTCACCATCGGTTTGATTAGAAAACCTTTCGCTTCCAGGATCGTTAGGTGCAGGATTTAATGGTAAAAAGTTAGCTTTTCCAATATCACCGTGGCAAGATTTACAACTTTTTGCATAAATATCTTTACCCTGTGTTTTTGTTTTCATCGAAAACGTAATCGCAGGTGTAATTTCTTTTTTATCTGAAGGCACTTCCCACACTTGTGCGGTAGCAGAAAAAGAAATTGATAAAACTATTATTGCTAATAATGCAGATTTAAATATATTTTCTTTCATTTTAGTTAGTTTATAAAGCTTATAAAGTTTAAACGTTGAATATTTTTTTCAATATTAAAAACCTAAAAAACTTAATTTGTAATTTCTTATTCGTTAATTATTTCTCTATCAATACCTTTTTCTTCTGCGACTTCCCATATAGGAATTACAGGGAAAATTTTAGCAAGAATAGTAATTATTGTAAGTGCCATACCTATTGTGCCAATTGTAATTGCAATTTCTGGTCCAGTTGGTGTATATACGTGAAACGAATCTGGCACATTTTGTATTGGCAAATGTGGATTTAACTGCGTTGGTACTACAATAATAAAACGTTTTGCCCAAGCTCCTAATATTGCTAAAGTTGCAATTATCATCATTGGACCCGGTTTTCTCATTTTCTTGAATAATAGTAATACAATTGGAACAAAGTTCCCGAATATCTGCGCAAACCAAAATAAAACTGCCCACTCACCTACAAATAAAGCTAAAATATGATGGTCGTCGCCAGATTTCATTTTATAAGCAGGAACTAAAAATTCGTTTATATTAAAATAAAAATATACTAATGATACCAATACTAACAATTTAGCAATTTTATCAAAATGAAAATCTGTAAGATAATCTTGTAATTTGTAGCTTGTTCTAAATACATACATTGCTATAATAACTGCAGCTACACCAGAAACAAATGCTCCTGAAACAAAGTAAGGACCAAATATTGTACTATCCCATCCGTGACGCAATGTAGATGCAAATAACCAAGATGTAACTGTATGAATTGCTAGAGCAACTGGAATAATTAATATTGATAAAACTCTAATCGATTTATGTATTATTTTGTATTGTTCTGGAGTTCCCATCCATCCTAACGATAGTATATTATACATTTTTAATTGCATATTTGATGCTTTAGGCAATCGCTTTTTTATAATATTCATATCCGGAATAAGTGGTAATAGTAGAAGCAACATACTTATTATTGTGTATATGGTTACTACCGTTATATCCCAAACTATTGGCGATTGTAATCTGCCATGAAAAAATATGTTTAATACTCTATCTGGTCGTCCCATATCGAAAACAATAACTAAACCTGCTATCATTGCAAATGATACGGCAATAATTTCGGCAATACGAGATATTGGCGTTATCCATTTTACTCCCGATAATCCTAGAACTGCAGTTATTAACATACCCACAAGTGCTGCAGCTACAAAGAAAACAAAGTTGGCTATATACATCCCCCACGATGTGTAATCATGCAATCCTGTAACCCCAAGCCCGTCTCTTAATTGTAAAAACCAAGCGTATCCGAAAAGTGATAAAATTAAGAAAAGTGTAAAAACCCACGCATTTAATCCAAAATGATTTTGCATTGGTCTAACTATGTCTTTTGCCATTTTATCGAAGCTTTTTCGTGCTTCTTCTTTTGATTGTAATTCTGACATATTAAATATTATTTAGAGTTTATTAATGACTATGCTCGTTTCTTCTATTAAGATTCTCTTTATCTTCTTCGCTAAACGGGAAAATTCTGTCTTTGGCTGGTAAATAGTAAACGTTTGATTTTGTTCCCAATTCTGGCATAAGTGTATATGCGTCGTTTTTGTCTATTAATTCGCTAAACCTTACTGTTTCGCCTGTTGTTCCGTTGGTTACTGCATCTTCGTTCATATCACCAAACCAGTATGTTCCGTTCGGACAAGACGATACGCAATATGGTAATTCGTCTTTTCGTAATCTATCTGCACTAAATAAACATTTAGAAATTGTTCCTTTCTTCTGAGGAACATTAAGTTCAATATCGTAAGTTTCTTCAAAACCATTCTTCTCGTCTAAAGTTTCAGACCAGTTAAATACACGTGCAGAGTAAGGACAAGCTGCAACGCAGAATCTACAGCCTATACATCTTTCGTTATCTATAAGCACAATTCCATCTTGACGCTTAAATGTTGCATCAACTGGGCAAACTTTTGTACAAGGTGTATTATCGCAATGCATACAAGGTTTTGGCATATAAAATGGTGCCGTGTTTTCCGCCTCTTGCATTTGTAAAACATTAATGTGATGTTGCTCTGGTTTTAAATGGTGAGCGTGTTGACATGCTTCCATACATTTTCGTGCATTTCTACATTTGGCTAAATCTATAACCATTACCCATTTTTTACCTGCAATACCTTCCCTACCTCTTTTTTGTAATTCGTTTAAATCCAAATCGATAGAATCTACTTTTACAGCTTTTAATTTATTAGCATCTACTTCTACTAAATCACCATTGGCTGTCATTACTTTTACCATTTCACCAGAACCTTCTTCTGCTCCTTTAAAAGAACTTAAAAGCCCGGCTCCTGTAACTGTAGCAGCACCCATAAGGAAACTAGATTTTAGAAAATCTCTTCTTGATGTTCCCTTATCTTGTTTTTTATTGCTCATAAATATATTGGAATTAGTCGTTTTATTATTGATTTTATGTTTATTAACAAAAGTAAAAATTTAATTGTAAATATCAAATTTAAGTACCATAATGCTACTTTACAATTAAGTAATTATAAAATAGATTTTTTTTATGTAATAATCTTTTTAACTTTATAATAAAATAAGAAATAATGATAGGCGCCTACATATATATTAAAAAATACAAATCAATAAAGCTATTTATTACTTTGTTAATAATAGTAAGTTCTCATATAAGAACAGATGCTCAAGGAACTCCGTTTTTAAATAATATCACACCCGACGAGTATGGATATGAGAGTCAAAATTATTCAATAATTCAAGATGATAACAACATAATTTATATCGCTAACCTTAATGGTGTGATAGAATATGATGGCACATTCTGGAGACTTATTAAAATAAATGGGATTCCTACATTTGCCAAAGATTCTGATAATAAAATTTACGTTGGAGGTTACAATAATTTTGGGTATTTAGAATTTAACAAAACTAATGGCACACACTTTAAGTCATTAATTAATAAGTTAGATAAAGACTACCGCGATTTTGGACAAATTAATGATTTAATATCTATAGATGATAAGATATTTTTCTATACCGATGACGAAATATTCTATTATGTAAATGATACTATTGGAAAGATTGAATTTAAAAAAGACTTCTACAATATTTTTAAAGTGAGAAACAACATATTTGTATGCTCTTTAGAGGGAGGACTACAAAAATACGAAAATAATAACTTTATTGATATTACATATTCTAAATCATTTGTAAACAAATATATAGAAGGAATTGTAGAATATAATAACGACTTGTTAATTAAAGTTTCTGACGAATACGGATTTACAATTTGCAGTAATGGAGAACTAAAAAAGCTAAATACACAAGCAGATAATTTTATAAGAGATAATATATTTTCTAAAGCTATTTTATTATCAAATAACGACATAGCCATTGCAACAAAAAAAGGAGGCCTTGCAATAATCGACAATAATGGCAAAATTAAAACATTCTTAAGTAAAAATACAGGATTACAATGCGACGAAATAAGTAATATGTTTGTAGACAGCGAAAATAATCTGTGGCTTACATTAAATTTCGGAATTAGTAAAATTAAATACCCATCAGCTTTTAATATTATAGATAATAAAAATATCAAAGGCCATTTAACTGTAATAGCCGATTACAATAATAAATTATATGTTGGGACATCTCTGGGATTATACGTTCTACACAACAGCATATCCTACGATAAAGAAATGGCTAGGTTTAGAAATAAAACTTTAGAGCCTGTGACACAAATGAATACCGCTATAAATAGTTTATTAAACACAGAATACGGGTTAATTATTGGGACATCAGATGGCATTTACACTCTAGAGAATGATAGTTTTGCGAAAATATCTGACCTAAGTACAGAAATAATTAATCAATCAAGATATAATAATAAAATACTATATGTTGCTCATACTAAAGGAATGGCTACAATACAGTACAAAAATAATAAATGGATTGTTATTGGCTCTCTTTCTAAGCTAGACAAACATGTAAGAACAATTGCAGAAGAAGATGAATTAATCTGGCTTGGTACAGATTACGAAGGAGTCTACTTAATAGATAGAAAAGAGCCTTTTGATATAGATACAGATGTTTTGCAAATAAAGAATGGTTATGGTTTACCATCAGATTTTAAATGGATAGATGTTTACAGCACCATTAATGGGACCATATTTTCTACATATAGAGGAATTTACAGATTAGACAGTAAGTCTTTTACATTTTACGAAGATACTATTTTGGGTATTGATTTCTCTAAAAAGGATAGATGGATATATCCAGTAGTAGAACAAAAAGATAGATTATGGTTTAGTATAGGATATATTAATAAATTTCAGAAAACAACAGGATACACAGATTTTAACAAAAAACTAAAAAATATACCCCACAAACTTTACCATTTAATAAAATACGAAATTTAACTATAGAATATATATATCCAGAAAAAAATAATAGAGTATGGTTTGCTAGTTTTGGAGGATTAATAAGTTTCGACGAAAAAAACGTAACAACAAATACAGATACTATAGGCACATTATTTAGAAGTATAACTGTCGGAAGAGATTCATCAAATATTCAATCGCTTTTACCTTATAATCTAGTTAGCAACATAAACGACTCTATACCTAAATTTAAATTTAATAATAATAAGATTCGTTTTGAATTTGCACTTCCATACTTTACAGATAATAATGATATTTTGTACCAGTTTTATTTAGAAGGATATGAGGATACTTGGGCAGATTGGGAAAATATTAACTTTAAAGAATATACAAATCTACACGAAGGAGAATACACGTTTAAAGTAAAAGGCAAAAATATTTACAATAAGGTATCTACTGTAGCAGAATTCAAATTTATAATAAAAGCTCCTATTTACAGAACTTTTTGGGCATACCTAATTTATTTTTTACTTGCAACAACATTCTTTTATATGATATATAGATGGAGAATATACCTATTTGCGCAAGAAAAATACAACCTTGAAAGATTACTAACCGATAGAACAGAAGAGATTGTAAAACAAAAAGAAAGAATAGAAGACCTTGTAAGTAACATATTACCAAAAGATACAGTAAAAGAATTACAACAAAAAGGCAAAGTAACTAGAAGAAAATACAAACGGGTTACAGTTTTGTTTTCTGATATTAAGGGGTTTACACAGATTGCGGAACACACCAAGCCTGAAGAATTATTAGACGAGTTAGACACATTCTTCTTAAAGTTCGATGAAATTGTTGACAAACATAATATTGAAAAAATTAAAACTATTGGCGATGCATATATGTGTGCAGGAGGTATTCCAAAGAAAAACCAAACCAACCCTATAGATATTATTCTTGCAGCAATAGAAGTCCAACAATATATGCTAGAGTTTAAAGAGAAAGCTCTAAATAATTGGGATATTAGAATAGGTGTTCACACTGGACCTGTGATTGCAGGTATAGTTGGCAGCAAAAAACTTTCTTACGATATATGGGGAGATACGGTAAACATTGCAAGCAGAATGGAATCTACAGGAATGATTAACAAAATTAATATTTCCGACGAAACATATGTTCACGTAAACGGTTTTTTCGAATGCGAACACAGAGGCAAAGTACCAATTAAATACAAAGGTGATCTTGATATGTATTTTGTTACTGGCATAAAACAAAAATACTCCGTTGATGGTTTAGGGATAGTGCCCAATGAAGAATTCTTACGTAAATTACAATGGGTAAGATTTCCTGACTTAGAAGATCTAATAATGGAAAAACTAGAAAAAGGTTTACCAAAATATTTAAAATACCATAATACCAGACATACAATTGATGTGTTAGTTGAGGTAGAAATCCTTGGAATTGGAGAAGACATAACCGATAACGAAATGCTATTATTAAAAACGGCTGCATTATTTCACGACCTTGGTTTTATTGTAGATATTAAAGACCACGAAGAAATAGGAAGTAAAATGGCAGAACAAATACTTGCTGATTTTAAATACACAAAAGATCAAATAAAGGAAATATCTAATCTTATATTATGTACTAAATATCCTCCTACTCCAAAAACTAATTTAGAGAGAATTATTTGTGATGCAGATTTAGATTATCTTGGACGTAAAGATTTTATTCCAGTATCTGCACACCTATACAAAGAATTACAATCACAGGGTCAATTAATGACTACTCTCGAATGGAATAAACTACAAATAAGTTTTTTATCTAGCCATAAGTATTATACCGAAACAGCTTTTAAACTAAGGAATCCAACTAAATTAATTCAATTAGAAAAAATAAAACAACTAGTAACAGATGAAGAAGAAAAAATAAATTCAGAGAACTAGTTTTTTTACATAATTAATAAATAAAATAACTAAAAAAATATTAAATTTACAGAACAAAATATACAAAAAAATATTAAAATGATAGAAAATATAAATTGGGGCGAACTCCCTTTCGGATACATGAAAACCAACTACAATGTTCGTTGTTATTACAAAAATGGAAAATGGGGAGCTTTAGAAATATCATCGTCAGAATATATAAATATTCATATGGCAGCTACATCGTTGCACTATGGACAAGAGGCATTTGAGGGGATGAAGGCATTTAAAGGCAAAGATGGGAAAGTGAGATTATTCAGATGGGAAGAAAACGCAAAACGTATGCGTAAGTCTGCAGTAGGAATAAGAATGGCCGAAGTACCCAATGAATTATTTATTGATGCTGTTAAAAAAGTTATAGAATTAAATAGTGAATTTGTTCCTCCGTATGGTTCGGGAGCATCATTATATTTGCGTCCTCTTTTAATAGGCTCTGGTCCACAAGTTGGCGTTAAACCTGCAAATGAATATTTATTTATGATATTTGTATCGCCAGTTGGACCTTATTTTAAAGAAGGGTTTAAACCTGTAGACATGATGATTACTAGAGACTTTGACAGAGCTGCACCATTAGGTACAGGAAGTATTAAAGTAGGAGGCAATTACGCAGCAAGTTTAAACACATTACACGAGGCTCACGAAAAAGGGTTTGCTTCTGCAATATTCTTAGATGCAAAAGAAAAAAAATATATAGACGAATGCGGACCAGCTAACTTTTTTGGGATAAAAAACAACACATATATTACACCTAAATCAGACTCGATACTGCCTTCTATAACAAACATGAGTTTATTAACCATAGCAGAAGATATAGGACTTAAAACAGAACGTCGCCAAGTAGAAGCCAAAGAGCTAGAAACATTTGAAGAGGCTGGAGCATGTGGTACAGCGGCAGTAATTAGTCCAATAAATTCTATTATTGATGCAAGTATTGGTAAAACATATACCTATTCTAAAGATGGTAAACCTGGTCCTATTTCTACAAAATTGTACGAAACCTTACAAGGTATACAAACTGGTGATATAGAAGATAAATTTGGTTGGGTAGAATTAATATAAATTATCTTAGCCTGTAGCACTTCCTACTAAAATAGTTGATGTATTTATACGTTTAGTTAAATTATCAACTATTTTTATTCTTATACTTTAAATACAATTTAGTATACTTTAGGAATACTTCGTACGACATTATTACACTTATTACTAAACCATAGAATCCATCTAAAAATCCCAATTTAAAGAAATACTCTCGAAAAAATTTCCAGTAAGGTTTAAATAATACTTTTACGAAGTTTGATTTATTTCCTTTTTCAAATATCGTATTTGCCGCAATTCCCGAGAATTTATTTGCTTGTTCAACGTGCTCAGTTATCGAATTATACGAATAATGTTTAAGATCCCCTTTTAAATATCTTTGTATAGTATTTGCTTGCATAATAAACTTATCATGAGGATTCTCTCCTCCCCACTCACCTTTAGTTTTATCCCACAAACGTAATTTTTTATCTGGATACCAAGATGTATGCTTTATCCACTTCCCACAATAATTATTTAGTCTATTAAAAAAATATCCGTCAGCATTACAATTTTCTTTTATTGCAATTATAGATTTATTTAGTTCTGAAGAAACTTCCTCATCGGCATCTAACGAAAGTATGTAATTATTATTGGAGTACGTTATGGCTCTATTCTTTTGCTGAATATGTCCATCAAATTTATGTTGAAAGAATCTTACTTTGTATTTATTACAAATTTCTTCTGTTTTATCTGTAGAAAATGAGTCTAAGACAATAATTTCGTCAGCAATATCTTTAACAGAAATTAAACAACGTTCTATGTTTCTTTCTTCGTTAAAAGTAATTATTACTACCGATAATTCTACTTTCATTTATTATTTGCTAGATAATTAGGATTAAATTAATAGGATTAGAATTAACAAATATTATCTCGTTAAGAATAACCTCCCAGCTTCTTTGCGTGTTACAGACTCAATTACATAGAAATATGTTCCTACTTTTAACTGAACTCCTGCATGTGTTCTTCCGTCCCAAGAAATATGCTTAGCCTCTGCAATATGTACCAATGCTCCATATCTATTAAAAATAGACAGTTTAAAAACATCATTCCCATTAGTTCTTACAAAAAACACATCATTTACTCCATCGCCATTAGGCGAAAAAAGATTAGGTATTAGCATTTCATCTTTTACATCAACTATTTTATATATTGTGTCGGAACAACCAAATTTTGCATCAATTACAAAACCAATATTATATAGATTCTCTTTTGTGAATTTGTAAACAAATTTACTTAACGAATCTTCAAAAACATTTGTGCTAAAATCCCAATAATAATCGTAAGGTAAACTATCTTTAATAGAATTATCTTGCAATAAATAATTATATGTTGCTAACAATAAGGTGTCTGAATTATAATAACTTTCATTTTTTTTAATAATAAAATCAGCCACAGGCTTCTGCCTAACGATAATAAAATTATTCTTTGTTAAAGAGTCGGTTATAGTGCTATTAGATACAATTAGTTTAATAGTATAAACTCCTACTGTATCGAAACTTACTATTGGATTTTTTAAAGTAGATGTTTGTCCGTTACCGAAATCCCAAAACCAATTATCAATATTTGCAGCAATAGACGAATCTAAAAACTGCACAGTCAAACTGCCACAACCATATGTTGTATCTGCACCAAATATTGCCTTCATTTGAGATATACCCAATAATGGCATAAAAGAAATTGCAACAAAAATTAGTATTTTTTTTATCATTATTATAACTAGTCCTTTTCCTAAGAGAGTAAAAATATTATTAAATATGCAACTTGCCAAATTTAATGTGTATTAATTACACAATAACATACTTGCTACTCAATATGATTAACAAGTTCTTTAGCAATAACCCTAAAAATTGTATAAACAGGAATGGCAACTGCCATTGCAATTATTCCACCTGCGCTTCCTGCAAACGATATTACCAAAAATATCTCTAGGGGATGTGCGTTAATGCTACTGGAATATATATATGGCTGAAAAAATATATTATCTACAACCTGAACAATAGCAAAAACAATTGCCATAAATCCTAATAAAGGCAACATTTCTGAATAAAAATCTATACCTATATTTGCAATTATAGCTATTGTAAACCCTAGTATTGCACCTAAAATTGGTCCTAAATACGGTATCACATTCATTACACCTGCTATTAATCCAATTACAATTGCTTGATTAAAATCTAGTCCAACTATTAGCATACCTACTGTAATAAGGGTAATTACTAATAAAACTTCAACTGATATTCCTATAAAGTATCTTATTAAATTTTTCTTTACCGATAAAGAAATATGTTTTAGCTTACTATCATGTTTCTCAGGAACAAAATAACTTATTACATTGTAAAATAATTTCTCGTTTTTTAGAAAAAAGAAAGAGATAAACGATATAGAAAAAAATGCTATAAAAACATCTCCAAAAATGCCTACAACTACTTTAAAAACATTAGAAAGTTGAGCAATATTTATCACAGAAATAATTTTTTCGTTTATATATGAATTAAAACTTTCTTTTCCGTCTATTAAGTTATAATCTATTGCTATTGCTTGTAGACTTTTAAGTGGTTCTTTATAATTACCCAACACCATGTTTACATCTATATGCGATAGTTCTTTGGTAATTAATACTACAAATGGCATAAAAATCTGAATTACCAACAGTAATAATCCCCAAATAGAAAACAACGCAATTATTGCAATTATTGCTCTAGGAATTCTAATACCCTTGATATTAAATCTATTTAAGAAATTTACTATTGGATTTCCTATCAACGAAAAAACTACAGATATAAAAATATATGCAAATATATTTTTAAAAAACCACATTAATAATAGTAATGTAATTAGGCCAAGTATTAAAATAGCATTCTTATTTGTCTTAATCATTATGTCGTCTTAGTTCAAAATTTTTCCCTAAATATACTTTTTTTACCTCTTCGTTGTTTGCTAATTCTTCTGCTGTTCCCTCTTTTAAGATATTACCCTCGAAAAGCAAATATGCTCTATCTGTAATATTTAGAGTCTCATGAACATTATGATCGGTAATTAAGACTCCAATGTTTTTTTCTTTTAACTGCATTACAATAGACTGTATATCTTCTACTGCTATTGGGTCTACTCCTGCAAAAGGTTCGTCTAGCAACACAAATTTAGGATCAATAGCAAGCGAGCGAGCAATTTCTGTTCTTCTGCGTTCGCCTCCTGATAACTGAATTCCTTGACTTTTTCTAATCTTTTGCAATCCAAATTCATCTAGAAGCATCTCTAATCTATATTTTTGCTCTTCCTTGGTAAACTTAGACATCTCTAAAATTGCCTTAATATTATCTTCTACACTTAGTCTTCTAAAAACCGATGCTTCTTGGGCTAAATATGCAATTCCGTATTGTGCTCTTTTATAAACTGGTTCTTTGGTTATATTTTTATCATCTAAAAAAACAGTTCCAGAATTAGGTTTTATTAATCCTACCATCATATAAAAGGATGTTGTTTTTCCTGCACCATTAGGCCCGAGTAAACCAACAATTTCTCCCTGCGAAACCTCTAAAGAAACACCTTTTACTACAGTTCTTTTTCCGTACTTTTTAACAATATTATTTGTATATAACTTCATTTTATGCAAATATTAATAATCTCTGTATAAATTGTTTGTCTGATAAAATATTATGATTGCAAAATTATGAAAATATACATTAAACTCAAATTATTGTTTGAATGCATATTTTTTGTTCGTAAGTTTTTCATAATATCACATTATATTAAGTTGAATTATTTCTCAATAAACGAGGCGTTTTCATTGTATGGGATGTTTTTAATTTGTTCATATTAATCCCCCTAGCCCCCTTTTTAAGGGGGAATTTGGCTTTTTTGTGTTTAAAATTATATTGTATTTTTTTAAATTAATATATTCTAAATAATTATTTATACGATTCTCCCTTAATATGTGTTTTGTGTATTCTAAATTTC
>DAOVTE010000123.1 GCA_030627705.1 Bacteroidales bacterium | reverse complement strand
CAGAACAAACTGGTCCTGCTAATATAAATGTAGCAACTAAAAATATACAAATAGAAGTTGCTTTGGGATCAAATATTGCAGCACTAATACCAACAATTACTGTATCTAATGGTGCAATAATAGTATCAGCATCAGGAGTTGCTCAAGATTATTCTAATATAATAATACACACAGTTACAGGTTTCGATAGTCTTACACAATCAATTTGGTATGTATCAGTTACAGAAAGTGTTGATACGTTTGGAACAGACATACTGTCTTATACATTACGACACTCATATACAGAATCAATAGATTGCAACAATAACACTGTTTTTATTACAGCACCATGGTGGGGTGCATATTTACATAATCTTACACCAACAATAACGGTATCTAATGGAGCAACAATAGTATTGCCATCAGGAGTGGCACAAGATTATTCTAATCCTGTAACTCATGTTGTAACAAGCCTTAATGGGATAGATCAAGAAATATGGACTGTAGATGTTTTTGGCCCTATTTCTGCAGAAGAAAACTCTTCTAATGATTTTATTTCTATCAAACCAAATCCAAGCAATGGCATATTTGTTTTAGATCTAATTACAAACGAGAATAAAGATGTAACGGTAGATGTACTTAGTCTACAGGGTCAAGTAATTTACAATAAATCTTCAAAATCTGTAAGTAAGCTACGCGAAACCATAGATATAAGTTATTTTGCAAAAGGTGTTTATTATATTCGAATAAATACTGGTACGGATGTTATTACTAAGAAAATTATTTTAGAATAATTTATTAAACAATAATATAATATTAAGACCTTGATGATTTATCATCAAGGTTTTTTTTGTTAGGCAGAGTATATTAAAAATATTTATTGTGCTTAAGCTGAATAAATTACAAACTGTAATTTGTAAAATGCAAATTGTTTGTATACTTTTGCACTCGTTTTAAAATTTAAATATGCAACAATTACGTAACATTGCTATTATAGCTCATGTCGATCACGGCAAAACAACTTTAACTGATAAAATCATTTATCAATCTAATTTATTTAGAGATAATCAAGAACAAAAAGACCTACTTTTAGATTCTAACGACTTAGAAAGAGAAAGAGGAATTACAATTCTTGCCAAAAATATTTCTGTAGTATATAAAGATACCAAGATTAATATTATTGATACTCCTGGTCATGCTGATTTTGGTGGAGAAGTAGAAAGAGTTCTTAATATGGCTGACGGAGTGCTTTTACTTGTTGATGCTTTTGAAGGTCCGATGCCTCAAACTAGATTTGTGTTACAAAAAGCTATAGAGATGGGCTTAAAACCTATTGTAGTAATTAATAAGGTTGATAAAGAAAATTGTAAACCAGACGAAGTTCAAGATTCTGTTTTCGATTTAATGTTTAACCTTGGAGCTACCGAAGACCAATTAGATTTCCCTACAGTTTATGGCTCATCTAAAAATGGATGGATGTCAGAAGATTGGAAAAATGAAACCACAGACGTAACTTATTTATTAGATACAATTATTGAACACATTCCTTCACCTCCGATTGAAGAAGGAACTACACAAATGAAAATTACATCCATGGAATTCTCGTCTTTTAAAGGCAGAATTGCAATTGGTAGAGTTTCTAGAGGAGGTGTTAAATTAAATCAGCAAATTTCTTTGGTAAAAAGAGACAAATCAATAGTTAAAGGAAAAGTAAAAGAACTTTTTGTTTTCGAGGGCTTAGGCAAAAGACAAGTAGAAGAAGTTCCTTGTGGAGAAATATGTGCGGTTGCAGGTATAGAAGGCTTCGAAATTTCCGATACAATTGCAGATTTAGAGAATCCAGAAGGATTACCTCCAATTCCTATCGACGAACCAACAATGAGTATGTTGTTTACAATTAACGACTCACCATTTTTCGGAAAAGAAGGAAAATATGTTACTTCGCAAAAAATTAGAGAACGATTATATAAAGAAACAGAACGAAACCTAGCTTTAAGAGTTGAAGATACAGATTCAGCAGAAAAATTTATTGTTTTTGGTAGAGGTATTCTGCACTTAGCAATTTTAATAGAAACAATGCGTCGCGAGGGCTACGAATTCCAGGTTGGAAAACCAATTGTTTTAATTAAAGAAATAGATGGTAAAAAGCACGAGCCAATTGAAGAATTAACAATTGATGCACCAGAAGCAGTTGTAGGAAAAGTAATAGAATTAATTAATAAACGAAGTGGAGAAATGGTTTCTATGGAACCAAAAGGTGATATGACAAGAGTAATATTCGATATACCATCTCGCGGATTAATGGGCTACAGAACTCACTTAATGAATCTTACTGCTGGCGAAGCTGTTGCAGCAAGTAGATTTAAAGATTATGAACCTTGGAAAGGTGATATTCCTGGAAGAGTTACAGGAGCTTTAATAGCAATAGAAACAGGAAGAGCAATTCCGTTTGCACTAGATAAATTACAAGATAGAGGTATTTTCTTTGTGCTTCCAGGTACAGAAATATACGAAGGCCAAGTTATTGGCGAGAATACTCGTCCAGACGATTTAACCTTAAATATTACCAAAACAAAAAAAATGAGTAATATGCGTTCTTCTGGTGCCGATGCAAAAGTTAAAATTGCACCTCCAGTAATAAAATCTTTAGAGGAATGTATGGAATACATACAGGCCGACGAATATGTTGAAGTTACTCCAAAAAGTATCAGAATGCGAAAAATTCTATTAAAAGAACACGAACGTAAAAGATCTAATAAGTAGTAATAAATATTTTAACTTCTAAAATATAATATGAAAGGTATTTTGTAGGAACAAAATCGGATATAATTCGTAGTTCAAACCTATGCTGAATTATTACAAGCGCATAAAACAATAAAAAACACTGTTTTTTGTTTATTGATTAATAATCTTAATTACTTTTGTTTTATGCAGATTTTACGCAGTATTTTAATATTTATTTTAACTAGTATTACCGCAATTTCTTTTGGTCAAGAATATGCAACAATATATGGTAAAGTCATAAATAGAAATAATAAGCCTGTAGAATTTGTTAATGTTCTTGTTTTCGGATATTCTAGTGGAACAAGTACAGACAGAAATGGAGAGTATAGCCTTAGAATACCAGCAAATAAAGATCTTAAAATAATTTTTTCGCATATAGAGTTTAATAAGCAAGAAATAAAAATACTTGCAAAACCAAACGAAAGTATTTTATTAAATCAAAAGCTAAATCTTGAAATAACTAATCTTATACAGGTTGATATTAAAGACAAAGACCGACGTAGAATTAATGTAACAAAGATAGATCCTAAAACTATTAAGGTAATACCAAATACCTCTGGAGGAATAGAAGCGATATTAAAAACTTTGCCAGGCGTATCATCAAATAACGAATTTAGTACACAATATTCTGTTCGTGGCGGAAATTACGATGAGAATCTAGTTTATGTGAACGATATAGAAGTGTATAGACCTATGCTTATTCGATCTGGTCAACAAGAAGGATTAAGTTTTGTGAACTCTGATATGGTTTCGTCTATTGAATTCTCTGCTGGAGGTTTCGATGCTAAATACGGAGATAAAATGTCATCTGTTCTAGACATAAGATATTTAAAACCTACAGAATTCGGAGGTAGTGTTTCTGCAAGTATGCTCGGCGGTTCAGTGCATTTGCAAGGATCTACAAACGACCATCGATTTACTCATATTACAGGAATACGTTACAAAACAATGTCGTATTTGCTAAATAGCTTAGATACAAAAGGCGATTACAAACCTTCATTCTCCGATTTGCAAACTTATATTACTTACGATGTAACTGATAGGTTCGAGATTGGCGTTCTTGGTAATATCTCTAAAAATAAATATTATTTTGCTCCTACTGATAGAGAAACAACATTTGGAACTGTAACCACAGCATTGGGTTTTAAAGTTTATTTCGATGGACAAGAAGCAGACGAATATTCTACTTATATGGGTGCAGTTTTTGGTAACTACAAACCAAATTCTAATGTAAATCTAAAGTTTATTGCATCGGCTTACACAGCTGTAGAAAAAGAGTCTTTTGATATACAAGGGCAATACTATATTAACGAACTTGATAAAGAAATTGGTTCCGATAATCTTGGCGATAGCTTAATGAATATTGGTGTTGGAACATACTTAACTCATGCAAGAAATTATTTAACATCTAATGTTGCTAATGTATATCACAAAGGTCAGCTCATAAAGAACGGGCACAATATAATGTGGGGGTTAAAAGCTCAGCACGAAATAACAGATTATAGTTTTAACGAGTGGGAGATGAGAGATTCATCTGGATATTCCATCCCATATTCCGATACAATTGTTGGTCTTGCAAACACATACATATCAGAAAATATTGTAGAATCTAACAGATTTTCGTAGTTTATTCAAGATAGATACACTTTAGATATCGATAGCTCTGCTTTAAGTATCACTTATGGTTTAAGAGCAAGTTATTGGGATTTTTCAAAAGAATTTTTACTTAGCCCTAGAGCTTCTATCTCGTATCAGCCTAATTGGAAAGCAGACATATTATTTAGATTTTCTACAGGTTTTTATTATCAGCCCGCTTTTCAGAAAGAGTATAGAGATTTAGAAGGGAATATAAATTACAATATTGAAGCACAACGTTCTATACATTACGTTTTATCTAGCGATTATAATTTAAAAATTTGGAACAGGCCATTTAAATATACTACAGAAATTTACTACAAAGATTTAGATAATTTAATTCCTTATCAAATAGACAATGTCAGGATACAATACTATGGCGATAATATATCTAAAGGTTATGTTAGTGGTATAGATATGAAATTATTTGGCGAGTTTGTATCTGGTATAGATTCGTGGGCTAGCCTATCTGTGATGCAAACAAAAGAAAACATTGAGGGTGATGCGCACATAGATACAGCAGGAGTATTAGTAAGCACAGGATATATCCCAAGACCATCAGATCAGCTTGTAAACTTCGGATTATTTTTTCAAGATTATTTGCCAAAAAATCCATCTTACAAAATGCAGCTTTCTCTACTTTTTGGGTCTAGGTTACCAGTTTGGATTCCTGGTTCAAAGTCGCCAAATTATCAGTTTAGAATGCCAGAATACAGACGTGTAGATATTGGTTTTGCAAAAGTAATAAAAAGCGAAAATGATACATTAAAAGCATCAAATCCATTACGTCACTTTAAATCTATTTGGATAACAGCAGAAATTTTTAATTTACTTGGAACAAAAAATACAATCTCGTATATTTGGATAAACGATATTAGAAATAATAAATATGCTATACCTAATTACTTATCTAACAGGCGAGTAAACGTAAAACTTACAGTTAAATTTTAAATATGAACTTTAATTTTTTATATCCAGAATTTCTGTGGGCCTTGCTCTTAATTGCTGTGCCAATTATCATTCACCTTTTTAATTTTAGACGATACAAAACTGTTTATTACAGTAATGTAATGTTTCTTAAGAATGTAAAACAACAAACGAAATCTAAATCGCAGCTTAAACAAATTTTAGTCTTAATTAGCAGAATTTTATTTATTATAATGCTTGTTTTTGCATTTGCTCAGCCTTATGTTCCTAATAAAAATACACAGAATAATAAGAACAAAAATCTTGTAAGTATTTATCTAGACAATTCGTTTAGTATGGATGTGCAAGGACAAAATGGTAAATTATCAGATTTATCAAAGAACAAACTAAAGTCAATTATTGATTCTTACGATGTATCTACAAATTATCTTTTTTTAACTAACGACTTTGAAGCAAAACATCAATTTTTTTACGATAAAAACAAAATTCTAGATTTTGTTGCTGATATAAACACAAGTCCAAACACAAAGTTATTAAGTAAAATATCTGCAAAGCAATCTGATATATTATTGTCAGAAAAGGGCAATTTTAATCGTATTTCTTATATAATATCCGATTTTCAGAAAACCACAACAGATATTAACAACATAAAAGCTGATACAAATATTAGTACATATTTTGTTCCTTTAAATCCCGAAAATTCTAGCAATTTATTTATTGATTCGTGTTGGTTCGAAACGCCTATACGTAAGCTGTTTCAGAAAGAAAAACTATTTGTTAAGGTTTACAATAGCTCCAACGAAGATTTTCAAAATATTCCAATTAAGCTTTATATAAATGACTCGTTGAAAGCGCTTGGTAGTGTAAATATTAATTCAAATAAATTTGAAATTATAGAGCTTAATTATACAAACAGCTTTATAGGATTTTATAATGCATATATTGAAATTGCAGACTACCCTATAGTATACGACAACACCTTGTTTTTTAATTACAGTATTAAAGAAACTGTCAATATATTAGAGATTTACGGAAATAAGCCTAATAATTTTTTAAATGCTTTATTTAAAGCTGATAATTATGTAAAGCTAGAAAATCAAGATTTTTTAAAGCTAAATTTTTCTAATATTGATAAATTTAGTTCTATAATATTAAATGAATTACCCGAAATAGGAAGCGGATTACAACAGGTTTTAATTAATTTTATTTCTGAAGGAAATTCGGTTTTTGTTATTCCTCCGTTTAAACTAGACTTTGATTCGTATAATAGTTTCTTGCAAAATGTAAATTCTGCAATTTTACTTGATACTGTTTCGTTAAACAATAAAATAAACAATATTAATTATAGTAATGATATTTACAAAGATGCTTTTGTTAAGTCTAATAGAAATGTAGAATATCCTTACGTTAACAAGATGTTTTTGTTAAATAAATCGTATAATAATACAGATTTATTAAAAACAGATAATAACTTAACTATACTGTCTGAAAGCAGCTATAAACAAGGAAAAGTTTACGTTTTAACAATGCCTTTAAGTACAACATATTCAAATTTTGTGCAGCACCAGATTTTTGTTCCAACGTTCTATAATTTTGCTCTAAACATAAATAAATTGGATGAAATTTATTCTACAATTGGCAATACTGTTAACGTCACCGTAAAAGATAGTTCTATTGGCGATAATGTTTATCATATAAAAAACAGTGCAAATACTGTAGACTTTATTCCTGAATTTAGTAAATCTGGTAATAAATCTAATATTGCTGTAAAAAATAATATTACCGAAGCAGGAAATTATTTTGTTGAATACAACAACAAAAAGTTAAAATATATTTCGCTAAATTACAATAGAAAAGAATCTGACTTATCGTACTACTCAAAAAGCGAATTAGAAAAAATTATTGCCGAAAATAATTTAAATATTACTGTAATTAAAGATTCTGATAATAATATACTAACTGACTATATTGGAGAATCAAATAACGGTAAACAATTCTGGAAATGGTTTTTGGTTTTGGCACTTTCTTTTCTTCTTTTCGAGATTTTATTACTTAGGTTTTTTAAGAATATAAAATGATTAGTTTATACATTCAAGCAAAAAATAATTTAATACAGAAAAGTGTGTTAGATTGTAAAATTAGAATAATATTCACATCAAATTGTCCTTAACTCAATAATAAAACATAAATTTACACTCTAAAGTTTATACTATGAGATACTTTCTAGTGCTTATATTTTTGAGCATAGCTTCAATAATATATTCAGCAAACACAGATACAACAAAGATAATTTTCTTGCATCCTACAGTGCAAAATATAGAAACTTTTATTTATCTAAACGAGAACAAACTAATAGATATAAAGAATGTAAAATTTATTGGTGTTTACTACGAAAAAGAAGAGTACGATTATAAAAGAAGCATATCGTATTTAAAAGATACAAATATAAATTATATCTCGTTGCACAAGCTTTCAGGTAAAATTGAACAAGATGAAATCTTTAAAATAAACAGCTTAACAAATTCATTCGATAGTCTATTTTCAATTTCAAATGGAATCGTTTTTATGGGTGGCGACGACATATCACCAGTGGTTTATAGCGATAGAATGAAACTCTTAACAAAAGTAACTGATCCATACCGTCATTTCTTCGAAATAAGTTTTATGAACCATTTAATTGGAGGTAAGAAACCATTTCTGAAAGATAATAAAAAATATGTTGTTTTAGGAATTTGCTTGGGAATGCAAACAATGAATGTGGCAATGGGTGGAAGTTTATATCAAGATATACCTTCCGAAATTTACGGGAATACATATGTAGAAGAGGTTATTGCAAAACCAGAATTAATGCATAAAAACTACTACAAAAAATTAATGCATAACGATACTCTAATGGGAGCAAAACTACACAAGATAAAAGCTGTAGATTCTAAAAATAAAATTTATTCAGTTTTAGATGCTAATAAAACCCCTATTGTATTAAGTTGGCATCATCAAGCTGTAAAAAAACTTGGTAAAAATTTAGAAATTATCTTTAATTCAGAAGATGGAAAAGTAGTAGAAGGTATTGCTCATAAGAAATTTGCTAATGTTTATGGCTTTCAATTTCACCCAGAATATACTAAACTTTACAGAGATGATGTTTCTTACAGAGAACTTCCGGAATCTGACATAAAAACAATAAAATTTATTTTAATAGAACGAAATAGTATGCAGTTTCATAAAGGTTTGTGGAGCTATTTTTCCAATATGTTTGTTCAATAAGAAAACAATTGTCTAACAACAATTAACATTGTAAACTTATTTTAGGACAAGACAAGTTGTATTTATGCTTTTTATAAAATAATTTTTCAGCAAATACTCAGAAAATTAAACCAAAACTAAGCGTAGTTTGTAACTACGCTTTCTATAT
>DAOVTE010000140.1 GCA_030627705.1 Bacteroidales bacterium | reverse complement strand
GTGTTTCTATTTGGAGTTTTTGCTAAAATAATTCCTTTAATTGCTCCTTGGTCTATCCATCTGATTGGAATTTGAGATTCTCGTGTAACTCCAACTTTTAGTCCACTAGAAATTGCTAAATAAACATAATGTGGCTTTAGACAATTGTTTTCTGCCCAATCCATATCTCTAGAAACCCCTTCGTTAGCCATACATAATTCTGGGCGCATAATGCAAACATCTGTTTGTGGTAATTTAATCATACACGGGTAGCAATGCCCCTGCGCATAAGATTTTCTTGTTCGTTTACCACAATTCACACAGTTAATTTCGCTATCAAAACTTAGTTCTATTTCTTTTCCTATTAAGGAATTCATATCTAATTTCTGATTGCCAATTGGTAAATAGTAATTAACTACGTTGGTTAATTTACCTTCCATTTTTTGGATATTTCCTGTGTATGTCATTTATCTAAAACTACTTTTTATCGTATTTAATAATATTTATTAATGCTTTTATGCTTATTAACTTAAAACCGAATGCTAAAATTGCCCCAACAAACAGCATTGTGAAAAATCCTAAGACCCAGTCGCTTATAAAATTTGTGGTAATAAAACCTAAACCCCAAATACTTAGCCCGTAAAATATTAACGAGAATATTAGTCTGTAATTTATATTAAACTTAAATACTTTTACTGCGATTATTACTTGCGCTAAAGCTGTTAAAGTTTGTGTTGCAAAACTTGCTATTGCCGAGCCTTGTGCTAAAAGTTCGGGAACTAAAACTAGATTTAAAACCACATTTAATATCATACCAAAACTTGCCATTATATTTAATTGCTTTAGGCTACCGTTTGCTGTTAGTAATGTTCCAAAAATGTATGTTGTTGATATTCCAATAAAACCAGAAATTAGTATTCCGAAAATATTTGCAGATAAGTCGGCATGGTTATGATACATTAATTCCATTATTTGGTACCTATAAAAAACTGTAGAACCTACAATTGTAATTGCAGGCACAATTAGCAACATTGATGATAATTGTACTAACTGAACAATACTTTCTTTTTCTTTAATCATTCGTGCAAACATTGGTAAAAGTAATCCTGCAAACAGAAATGCAAACATCGAAAAAGCATCTAAAATTCTAAATGCCTGTGCATAAATTCCTGCCTGAAATGCTCCGTTATTAATTGCAAAGGCATCATTATCAGACAATAATCTCTCTAGCATAATAGAATCTATTCTATTGTAGAATGCCATTAATAATATTAAAATTGCATACGGATAGCTTTGTTTTAGAAAAACTATAAAGAATTTTAAATTGAATTTAAATTTTAAGAATCCTGTTTTAGATAAAACAATTAGAAACGTAATTAACACTGTAAATAAATATGCAGCAGTCTGCGAATACACAAACCATTCTATTTTAAAAGGTTTGTCTGTAACGTTTCCCCAAAGTAAGATTCCCACAATTATAATCATTAATATTCTATCTAATACCGAAATAAAACTGTCGGTTTTAAATAAGTGCAATCCACTAATGTTTGAGCGTAAATAAAGTATAAACGACATTAATATTTGGTTAAAACCAAGGAAATATAATAAATATAATTGTCGGTCTTTATATCCAATAAATATTGCTGCAATTACTGTTATTATAATGTATATTATTGCAAGCAAAAATTTTAATGATACAATATTAGAAACATACTTAGATAATAATTGAGTATGCTGTGCAATGTTTTTGTTATTGTAATTTGTGATTCCTAAATCGAGAATAATATTTAAAACCAGCGAAAAATTAAATAGAACAAAATAAAAACCATATTCATTTGCTCCAACAACATTCTGTACAGTTCTGTCTATTCCGAAAATCCAAAATGGTTTTACCAATAGATTTAAGAATAAAAGTAAGGCAAGATTTATTACAAAGGTTTTTTTCAAAATTGAAAAATTAATTGTCATTGCGAAGGAGGAACTACTGCTACAATCTCCCTGTATTAGCAGATGCTTCGTCGCAACGACAAAGATATTGTTGTTATTTCATCAAGAAATTAAAATCATCTTTTGCAGATAATTCGTAAGGTTCTTGTCCGTTTTTAAATATTCTACAATTGCGTTCGCCTATCATAGAAAGATTTCCGTTTTCGTATAAGAACATTGTTCCTTCTCGCAAACCTGCAACGTATACATCTGGATTAACAACCATAAATTCGTTAATTCTATCTTCGCGAGTTTCGCCACCGTGTCCATCTGGATTAGCATCTAAATAATGTGGGTTTATCTGAAAAGGCATAATGTTTAGCACATTAAAACTATCTGGTTGTACAATTGGCATATCGTTAGTTGTTCTAATTGTTGGACAAGCAACGTTCGAGCCTGCACTCCATCCAATAAATGGAGCACCTTCTTTTATTCTTACTACCATTGGTTCTATAAGACCATTATCTTGCAACATTTTTGTAAGTTGCCAAGTGCTACCGCCACCAACAATAATTGCTTTTGCATTTTTTACAGCCTCAATAGGATTATCAAAATTATGAATACTTTCGATATCGTGTCCAACTTCGTTGAATTTTGCTTTTACTTTCGCTGCATAATCGTCGAAAGAAACAGTTACTCCTGCGTAAGGAATAAACAGTGCAGTAACTTTTTCGTTACCTAAAAATTTTTGTATATTATGTTTTGGATAATCTAAATAGGCCTCGCCAGCCATTGTTGAATTGCTAATTAGTAGAAGTCTCATTTTTTGTATTTTTATATTTGATAAATTTTCTGCTAAAAATACTAAAAAAAATAGATTATAGACCTAAGTATTTGCTTTTTAGGCACTAAAACTTTCCAATAAGAGATTTTGCGATTTGTATTTTAGAACTTAATGATGCTCTACAGTAGCATTATTTAAATTCGTTGCAGTTTTTTAGATTTACAATAAAAAACCAAAAAAAGAATTTAACTTTGTAGGTTACACGTAAATCTTTTAATATTAAAAAATTAAGAAAAATATCGATTAAAGTAATTATTGTATTAATTATTATACCTTTTTTAAGTTTATTATTAATACAATTACCTGCCATTCAATCGTCAGTTGTAAGGTTTGTTTCTGATAAGCTATCTGCTAAACTTAAAACTACAATTACAGTAAAAAGTGTAGATATCTCGTTTTTCGATAAACTATTAATTAATGGCGTGTACATTGAGGATGAAAAAGGTGACACATTAACTTATGTGGAGCAAATAAACGCTTCTATTTCTTCACTTAAATTTACAGAAAACATTATTTATTTCGATAAAATTGTATTAAACAAAGCAAAAATACATTTACAAAACGACAGTAACAATATCTTAAATTTACAATTTATTATTGATAGTTTAAGTAATAACGACACCACTAAAAATACAATTTGGGATTTTAGGTTTGCGAGTTTAGAGCTTAATAATGCCCACCTTACTTACAAGAACTATAAATCAAAAAATGTTGATGAAATTAATTTTGGCGACCTAGATATTAAAAATATTAATATTCTCGCAAATAATTTTATTGTAAAACGCGACACTATTCATTTTAATATTTCTAAAGTAAGCCTAAAAGAAAAGAGCAAGTTTCAAATAAGAAGTCTTAGTTCTAATGTATCAATTTCTAGTAAATCTATAAACTTGAAATCGCTTATAATAAATACCAATAAATCTAGTATTATTGCTAATAGTCTGCAATTTAAGTACAAAAAGGTAGCTGATTTTAAAGATTTTATTAATAAAGTTAAGATAGAATCTAGTTTCTCTTCTACAAAAATAGATTTCTCTGATATTGCATATTTCTATCCATCGCTAAAAGGTAGCTCCCAAATAATTTATTTGAAAGGAGATATAAAGGGAAAAATTAACGGTCTGAGAGGGAAAAATGTAATTATTAATTATGGTTCATCATCAAGAATAACTGCAAATTTTAGTATAGATGGCTTGCCAAATATCTACGAAACATTTATTTTTCTAGACGTAAAAGAGCTAATAACGTTTAAAGAAGATTTGGAACAAATTCAAATTCCACCATTCGAAAAAAATAGAAAACTAAAACTTATAGACAATATTAGCAATCTTGGAAAAATAAAATACAAAGGAAATTTTACCGGATTTGTTGGTGATTTTGTTGCTTACGGAAATTTTAGCACCCGCTTAGGGAATTTATCTTCTGATATTTCATTAAAATCTGATACTCTAATAAACAAAACAAAATTTAAAGGAAATATTAAGTCCAACGAATTTGATTTAGGACAATTTACTCATCAAGATTCATTAATTGGTAACGTAAATTTAAATATAGATGTAGATGGCTATTATCAAAATAGTAATCTTATTGCTATAGTAGCAGGAAAAATAAACTCTATAAATATTAATAATTATAATTACAAAAACATAAATGTAGAGGGTGATATAAAAAATAAAATGTTTGATGGTAATTTTACTCTAGACGACAAAAATATTAAAATGGACTTTTTAGGTAGGTTCGACTTTAACAACAAAATTCCTGTTTTTGATTTTACTGCAGATATTGAAAAAATAAAGTTTAATAATCTTAATTTTCATATCTTAGATTCCGACTCAACATCAAAATTATCGTTACTGCTAACTGCAAACTTTATAGGCACTAGCACAAATAACATAGAAGGTAGCATAAACTTATTTAATATTAATTATTATCAACAAGCAAAAACCATAAATTATTCCGAAATTAGAATTCGCCACGATATATTTACAGATTATAAACAATTAACAATAAACTCTGATATTTTAGATGCAACCCTAACTGGAAAGTATAATTTATTAAAATTAGATGAGGCTTTATACCTTACAGTGAATAGATATTTGCCAGCAATAAAATTAAGTGAATTAATTAACTCTGCCGACACAAATATATTCGATTTTAAAATTAAATTCAAAGAGACAAAACCTATATTTAACTTTGTAAGTGTTAATAATAATATTGCTCAAAACACAAAAATAACTGGTGAATATAATTCTATATCAAAAAGTCTTTCAATCGCTGGTAAGTCAGATAATATATCTATATCTGATTATTATTTCTCTGATATAAACTTAAATGTAAACACCGCTAATCAAGATAGCACTTTAGATATTAAATTAGACATAAATTACTTAAAAAGCGATTTGTTTTTTGTTAAAAATATTATTCTAAATAGCGAAAATAAGAACAACAAATCTAATATAGATTTATCGTGGTATAATAAAGATACCGTAGAAAATAGTGGTAATATTTTTGCGTTTGCACAATTTACAGAAAATATCAAAAACAGACCAAAAATAGACTTCGAATTTTTACCTTCTGATATTACAATTTCCGATTCTATTTGGTACATAAACGACAGTAAAATAAGCATAGATAGCACAACAATAAATATAGATAAGCTCTTTTTTAATAAAGAGAGTCAATACATTTTTGTAAACGGAAAAATCTCTAACAACAAAAAAGATTCATTAAATGTTATACTAAACAAAATAAATCTGTCTAACCTAAATTTATTAACAAAAGAAAGAAATATCTATTTTAAAGGCATATTAAATGGCGATGTATATCTAACCGATTTGTATAATAATATTGAATTAGCTTCGGACTTAAATATAGATAATTTAGTAATTAATAACGAGGAAATTGGACAAACGTACTTTAAGAACTATTGGGATAACAAAAATAAAAAAATCTATATTGACGCTTTCACAAAACGAGGAAAAATAAAAACAATAAACCTACAAGGCGACATTTATACAAGCAATAATAAATTAAATTTAACCCTATCACTAAACAAATTAAAATTAAATATTTTTCAACCATTTTTACAAGATATAGCTTCTAATTTAAGAGGTTATGCAAATGGAGAAGTTAAAATAAATGGAACTAAAGATAATATACTAACAGAGGGCTTCATTAGTTTTCAAAAAACATCTTTTAAAATAGACTATCTAAACACTAAGTACAACTTTACTAATAATGTAAATATAGCATTCAATAAATTTATTTTTTATGATATAGAAATATTTGATACAGAAGGTAATAAAGCAATTCTATCTGGAAACATTACGCATAATAATTATAGTAATCTAAAATTAAATATTGATATTAATGCTAAAAACCTACTGGTATTAAATACCTCAGCTAAGAATAATGACCTTTTTTACGGTAAAGCATTTGCTACTGGATTGTTTAAAATATCTGGTACTCCAAAAAATATTGTTTTTGATATTGAAGCAAAAACAAATAATAACACAAGGTTTTTTATTCCTTTAAGCTCTGAGGAAACTGCAGAGAACAGTAAGTTTATTAGGTTTATTAATAAATCTCCAGACACCTTATTAATATTAGAAGAATCGTATGAGGTAGACTTATCAGGAATGCAGCTAAATTTTGATATGGAAGTAACTCCAGATGCAGAAGTTCAAATTATTTTTGATTCTAAAGTTGGTGATATTATTAAAAGCAAAGGGCACGGAAATATTAACATGCAAATAAATACAATAGGGAATTTTAATATGAGTGGCGATTATGTTATAGACAAAGGAGATTATCTTTTTACTCTACAAAATATTATTAACAAACGCTTTGATGTTGAAAAAGGTGGTACTATTAAATGGAATGGTGATCCGTACAATGCGTTTCTAGATATTAACGCAGTTTACAGAACAAAAACCTCGCTATACAACCTTACTTTAGACTCTATAGATAAACCCCGAATACCAATAGAATGTAAGCTTAATATGACTAACAGCTTAATGAATCCTGATATTAGATTTTCGATTAATGCACCAACAGCAAACGATAAGAGCAAAGCTTTAATTGAAAGTTTCACAGAAGACGAAACAAATAAACAAATACTATCTCTCTTAATAATTAATAACTTTTATACTCCAGATAATTTGCGCGGTACAGATTTAAGTTATAATAAAAGTTCTGGCAATGCAGTTGGAGTAAACTCAAGTGAATTACTCTCAAACCAACTTAGCCATTGGTTATCTCAGATTTCTAACGATTTTGATATAGGAATAAATTATAGACCTGGCGACGAAATTACAACCGACGAGATAGAGGTAGCCCTATCTACACAAATTTTAAACGACAGGGTTACAATTAACGGAAACTTTGGAGTAGGAGGAAACCAAGAAAACACATCGAATATTGCTGGAAATGTAGATGTGGAAGTAAAAATTAATAAATCTGGAAAACTAAGGCTAAAAGGATACACAAGATCTAACAACGATATTATATACAATTCATCACCAACAACACAAGGAATGGGTATCTTCTATACAGAAGATTTTAATACTTTTAACGAGCTATTACGCAAGTTTTGGTTTAAAAAGAAAAGTAAATAATAAAATTCGTTTTAAGTAAAAGATTTATTTCTATCAAGAATAAACTACCTCTACCCAGTTATCAAATAGAAATTATCTTTTTATTCGACACAAGGGTCGAGGAATTAAACCCATTGTGCTATCGCCCTGCGATTAAACAAAAGAGGTTATGGTGTTTTTTTTCGGAAAATAACAACAATAAATAATTATTCTCGTATATTGTAATATTAAACATAAAATAATTGTACTATGATAAACAATAATCAAACATTAGGATTAATATTTAAGGAAGAAAAAGTTGCTAGCCTTGATTTTAATATTATTGATAAAACACTAGTTCTAGAAGCTGTTAATCCATATTCTGGTTATTACAGAGACGATAATAAATCTAAAGAGAAAATATCTGTATACATGGTTTCAAAG
>DAOVTE010000018.1 GCA_030627705.1 Bacteroidales bacterium | reverse complement strand
CCAAACGAGAATAAGAATGCAATAGCGTTAAATCTAATAATAGTACGGTTATCGTTGTATAAATTGTAATTAAATGCTTTATACCAAAATCCCGTTTCTTCTTTTATTATTTCTTCCGATTCGCTAGTAATTTCACCAATTCCACTTACAATTTTAAAATAATCTGTAGGATTTGTTTCTAATAAATTATGAATTACTTTTCCGTCGTCGAAATATTTGAATACATCGCCTGCTTTTCTGTCGCCTCCGTAGTAAAACGTATAAATTGCAATTAAAGCTGCACCGCTTAACACTTTTATATAAAAAGCTAGAACCAGATATTTCTTTCTGTATCCTTCTATTTTAAAGAATTTAGCTTTGTATATTATTAGCGTAAATGCTATAATGTATATTATGGCTAAGATTATTGTCATTAAAGATATTAATTAAACAATTTTTTAATCAAATCTGGTTTTCCTATATTTTCTAAATCACGAATTATTTGCTTCCTGTTTTCTTTTTTGTACCAAAAGAAGAACTTACGTTGCGATAATTTTTCTTCTTTAGATTTTGCTGTATAAACTTTCTCTAAAGTATAAGGATGAATTCCTGTGTAGTAAATAACAGTAGATAAAGTCATTGGAGTAGGAGTGAGGTCTTGAACTTGTTCCAGTTTAAAATCCATGTTCTTTGTCTGAATTGCCAAATCGCACATATCTTCTTTTTTGCTTCCTGGGTGACTAGATATAAAATACGGAATAATTTGCTGCTTTAACTTGCTCTTTGTATTTATCTCGTTAAAAGTCTCTACAATTTTATGAAATATATTAAACGTAGGTTTTCGCATTAGCTTTAAAACCCTATCTGAGGTGTGTTCTGGCGCAACTTTTAATCTGCCAGAAACGTGATGTTTTACAACTTGTTCGAAATATTTTTTGCCGTTTTTTGTTAATTTTTCTTGCGATTTGTTAAACATTAAATCATATCTAATTCCGCTGCCAATAAACGCTTTTTTAATTTTAGGATGCTTGTCTACTTCTTTGTATAAATTTGTTAAATCGCTATGGTCTGTGTTTAAATTTGAGCAAATACTTGGATAAATACACGATGGACGTTTACAAGGTGCGCAAATAGATAAGTCTGTGCCTTTTTGTTTATACATATTTGCCGATGGCCCGCCTATATCAGATAAGTAGCCTTTAAAATCAGGCATTTTGGTAATTTCGTCAACTTCTTTTAGTACTGATTTTTGAGATCTGCTAGAAACAAATTTTCCTTGGTGTGCAGAAATTGTACAAAAACTACATCCACCAAAACAGCCACGATGAATATTTACCGAGAATTTAATCATCTCGTAAGCAGGAATTGCTCCTCGCTTATTATATTTCGGGTGTGGTAATCTAGTGTAAGGCATATCAAATGACGAATCTATTTCTTTTTCGCTCATTACTGGATATGGTGGATTTACAACAACTGTTTTATTACCAATGTTTTGCAAAAGTCTTTTAGCATTAATACTGTTAGATTCAACCTCAATATTTTTAAAGTTTTTAGCAAATTTAAGTTTATCTTTTAAACATTCTTCGTGCGAAAACAACTTAATATTCTCCCATTTATCGGTTAAATTCTCAATTTCAGATTTATCAATTTTAATAACTGTTTGCGGAATATTTTTAAGATTAGTTATTTTCTCGCCTTTACGTAGTTTGTCTAATACGGTTTTAATAGGTTTCTCGCCCATTCCGTAAATAAGCATATCTGCATTTGTGCTTTCTATAACGCTAGGGAATAGCTTGTTTGCCCAATAATCGTAATGCGTTAATCTTCGTAGCGAAGCTTCTATTCCACCAATTATAATTGGAATATCAGGAAATAATTCTTTTAGAATTTTACTGTAAGTTGTAACTGCGTAATCAGGTCTAAAGCCACTTTTGTCGCCTGCTGTATATGCATCGTTAGAGCGTAAACGTCGGTTGGCAGTATAATGATTTACCATAGAATCCATAGAACCTGCAGTAACCCCAAAAAATAAATTTGGTTTACCTAGTTTCTTAAAATCTCGTAAATCGTCTTGCCAATTTGGTTGTGGAACAATTGCTATTTTGTAGCCGTAACTTTCGATAACTCTACCTATCACAGCAGGTCCGAACGAAGGATGGTCTACATATGCATCACCAGAAAAAAGAATAACATCTAGACTTTCCCATCCTCGCTGTTTTACTTCTTTTAGTGTTGTTGGTAACCAATCTGATATTTTGTTTTCTGTTCTGATTTTGTAATTTTTATTACAAATTTAGTTTAAAGTTTTTAGGAAAAGATAAAAGAACTGAGTTTTTTAATTCAAAACTTGTAATATCGAGCCTGCTGAGATACCTCCAAATTACTACTTGTCATGTCGAGCATAGTCGAGACATCTCATGCAACGAAAACCTTCACAACAGATTTCTCCACTACGGTCGAAATGACAAAGAACGATTTGTGAACATTCGTGTAATTTGTGGTAAGTCCTACCTCCATTATAACCTGTCATGTCGAGCCTAGCAGAGACATCTCATGCAACGAAGCGCCATTCCAAACAGATTTCTCCACTGCGGTCGAAAAGACAAAGAACCATTTGTGAACATTTGTGGAAGTCTTTCCTCCATTACAACCTGTCATGTCGAGCCTAGCCGAGATATCTCATGCTACGAAGACCCATTCCTACAGATTTCTCCACTACGGTCGAAATAACAAGTTTTGCTCTTAAGGCAAAAGCAAAGAACTATCGCCATAACTTAAAAACCTAAAATTATTTTCCATAGCATAATTATAAATATCTTTCCAGTTATTATCACCTGTAAAAGCTGAAATTAGCAACAATAATGTGCTTTTTGGCTGATGAAAATTAGTAATTAATCCATTAATAATTCTGAATTTATAAGGCGGAGCAATCATTATTTGCGTGCTTGCATTTAAGTATTGCAAATTGTTATTAACTATAAATGTATTTATTGCAGTAAGCGATTCTAAAACCAAAATATTATTAGGTAATTTGTAAGCATCCCATTGATGCAATTCTACATTATAAATATCAGTAATCTTATTTGTAATTATTTTAATACCAATCCAATATAAGCTTTCTAGAGTGCGTACAGTTGTTGTTCCAACTGCATATATATTATCTAAATTAGCAATAATACTATTGATGTTTTCTTTTGTAATAACAAAATGCTCAGCGTGCATTTCGTGTTCCGAAACTTTTTCGGTACTTACTGGCTTGAAAGTTCCTGCACCAACGTGTAAAGTTACTTCATTTATAGAAACTCCTTTTTCTGATAATTTAGATAAAACATCATCGGTAAAATGTAAACCCGCAGTTGGCGCTGCTACCGAGCCTTTTATTTTCGAATAAACAGTTTGGTAATTTATTTTATCGCTTTCCTCTGCTTTTCTGTTTAAATATGGAGGAATTGGGGTGCTTCCAATTTGTTCTATAATATCGGAGAATGTAAACTTAGGATTATCCCACGAAAATTCAATTTCGAAAGCGTTATTCTCTTGATTTATTTTTTTTGCAGACAGTGTAAAATTATCGTCATTAATTGTAATTTCTTTAGTGATATCATTAGCTTTCCAACGTTTTAAGTTACCAACTAAACATTTCCAAATTACTTTCTCTGTTTGTTGAAATGATAAATTATAATCGGCAGGACTCAGTGGTTCTAAACAGAAAATTTCAATTTTAGCTCCAGTATCTTTTACGAATTGTAACCTTGCCTGTATTACTTTTGTGTTATTAAAAAATAGAGCTTTATTTCTTGGTATTAAATCAATAATGTCAGAAAATCTCTTGTGAGATATTTTAGAATCCTTATAAATAAGTAATTTTGAATTAGACCTATTGTTTAAAGGGTGTTTCGCAATATTACTGTCTGGTAAATTGTACCAATAATCGCTAATATTTAAATCCTTGTTAAATGACATCAATTAATTGTGTGTAAAATTTATAATGCAACAAAAATAAATAACTTTGCGAGAAATAAATTATAAATAATGAGTTTTGATTTTAAACATTAAAACTTTTGAACTAGAATAAATGAAAATAGGCGATAGAGTAAAGTTTTTAAATGATATAGGTGGAGGAGTAATTCTTAAAGATATTGATAAAGAACTTGTGGAAGTTGAACGAGAAGATGGTTTTAGTATGCCTGTTTTAAGAAAAGAAATTATTGTTATTTCAGACGACAATACTGTAGAAATTCAACACAAAGAAGCACCAAGATATGTTGTAAAAGAGGAACCTATTAAAATAAAATTATCTAAAGATAATACTTTAAGTAAAGATTTAGATGAAGATTTATTTATTCCTGAAGATAATGAAGTTAACTTATTTATTTCTTTAACTCCTGATGATGAAGATGATGTGCAAAAAAGTGATTTGAATTTTCATTTTATTAACGATAGCGATTATGATGCTGTTCTTGTTTTAAAGAAGAATATTAATGGTAAGTTCTTTCTGTTAAAAGCCGAAAATGTAGAAGCTAATACAAAATCATTTTTATTTAAAATAAGTAGAACGCAACTAAATTCATATTCAAAATTAATTGCTCAGGTTGTTTTGTTTAAAGATAAATCTAACAATAGTATTGAGCCAATAGAGAAAAAAATTAACCTTAAAGCCAACAAAGTTTATGGTCTAAATAGCTTTAAAGAGAATGATTATTTCCACGAAAAATCACTTTTGTATTCTTTAAATAAAGTAGATTACACTGAGCTTGTAGAAAAACAATTCCTAAACAGACAATTAGACATAAAAATAAAGCAAGACAGTAACATAAGAATTGAAAAACCAAAGAAAATAGTAGTAGATACAGTAGAAGTAGACTTGCATATAGAAGAATTATTAGATTCGCATAGGGGATTGTCAAATTTCGAGATTATTACTGTGCAATTAGATAAGTTTAGAAAAGAGCTAGATGATGCAATATTAAGTAAAACACGTAGAATTGTATTTATACACGGAGTAGGAGCAGGTAAATTAAAAACAGAATTACGAATGGCTTTAGATAAAGAATATAAGTATCTAAAATATCAAGATGCATCATTTAAAGAATACGGTTACGGTGCAACTTTAGTAATAGTGAGAAAATAAATAATAATAAATTGAGTTTTTTTATTAAACCCCATTCTTGTTAATGATAAAAAGAAATTTCATATTAACAATTGCATTATTACTTTATAGTCTAATTGCTTATTCGCAAAGCACATTGATATTAAGAGCAACAACTATCGGATATCACCCATTCTATGATGCAAATAGACTATTGTATAATGAAAATAAAATTGATGAAAATGCAAATTTTATTATAGAGCCTGGAATAATCTTTGGGATCGAAAAATACATAAAAGGTAATTCTTTATCTTTACAATTGTTAACGGGAATGTATTCCGATGCAGCAGCAATGCAAGCTGGTTTTACAGGTCTAAGCTTCAGAAAAATGCTTTATCACAAATATAAGCATCACTTATCAGCTTCGGTTGGTGCGGCGTTACTATACAGGAAAGATTGGCGTAATTTTTCAGAATATAAAGCTATAGAAGCTTTTAATTTAAACGGAAAATGGGAAAATAAATTTTCTGTAACTTCAGAACTTAATTACAATTTCTACTTAACTAAAAAAATAGATATTGAATTGTCAATTATGTATGGCCATCAATATCAAACATTTACATCAACCGTTGGTACTAGATTTTGGATAAATTCTAGAGTAAAAGAAACTGATTGCGACTGTAATAAACATTTTAATCAAGGTCGATTTAGAAGGATAATACAGAGACTTCTACATTAATTAATATGTGCATTTTTGCATCAGTTTAAAATAAAACAGTATATTTAGCAACATTTTAAATTAAAAAATACTGTTTATGGATGTAAAAAGGTTGTTCGATATACTTGATATCTATGTAGATAGAGAGGATGCTGTTGTAGGTAAATTAAATGGTGAGTGGGTAAAATATAGCACTACAGAGTATAAAAATAATGCTAATTATTTTTCTTACGGATTATTAGACTACGGGATAAAAAAAGGCGATAAAGTTGCTACAGTGATGAATAATCGTCCAGAGTGGAACTTTATAGATATGGGAATTACACAAGTAGGTGGAGTTCACGTTCCTGTTTATCCAACAATAAGCGACGAAGAATTCGAACATATTTTCACACACTCAGATGCAAAATTTTTAATTGTATCTGATAAATTACTTTACGATAGATTATCAAAAATAGCCGATAAAATTCCTAAATTAGAAAAAATTATTTCTGTAGATAAAATTGATGGAGCAGAAAATTGGAAAGATATTTTAGACGGTGGTAAGAACAATGAAGCAAAATATAAAGAAGAATTAATAAAAGTAAAAGATTCTATTATTGAAACAGATCTAGTTTCTATTATTTACACATCGGGAACCACTGGTGTATCTAAGGGAGTAATGCTTTCTCATAAAAATTTCTTAGAAAATGCAAAAGCAGTATTGCATTTAGTTCCTCTAAATAGCGATGATAAAGTATTAAGTTTCTTACCGTTGTGCCATGTTCTAGAACGTGTTGTAAATTATATATATCAGTACATTGGTATAGGAATTTATTATGCAGAAAACTCTGGAACAATTGCAAACGATCTAAAACAGTTTAATGTTAACGGATTTGTTACAGTTCCACGAGTTCTAGAAATGGTTTATGATAAAATTATTTCTAAAGGTAAAGATTTAACGGGAATTAAAAAGAAATTATTCTTTTGGGCTGTAGATCTAGGAACAGTATATTCGTTAGAAAAAGACAAAGGACTGTATGGTTTAAAACTTAAAATTGCAAGAAAACTAATTTTTTCTAAATGGAATGAAGCTCTTGGTGGTAATGTTAGAATGATAGTAACAGGTGGAGCAGCACTGCAACCTAGACTAGCTAGGATTTTTTCTGCTGCTGGAATGATTGTTCAAGAAGGGTACGGTTTAACAGAAACATCACCAATAATTTCGTTTAATGGTTTTTCTGCGCACAATAACATGGCAGGAACAGTTGGTCCAATTATAGATGGTGGAGAATTACAATTAGCCAAAGATGGCGAAATTCTTTTTCGTGGACCAAACGTAATGATGGGGTATTATAAGAATGAAGAGCTTACAAAAGAGGTAATAGACGAAGAAGGTTGGTTTAAAACAGGTGATATTGGAATTCTTGTAGACAATAAATTCTTAAAAATTACTGATAGAAAAAAAGAAATCTTTAAAAATTCAGCAGGAAAGTATATTGCACCACAGTCTATAGAAAATAAATTAAAAGAATCGTTATTTATAGATCAATTAATGGTTGTTGGTGAGGACGAAAAGTTTACAAGTGCATTAATTTCTCCAAACTTCGATCATTTACATTTTTGGGCTTCTAAGCACAATATTCATTATAGAGATAATATTGAATTGGTTAAAAATACCGAAGTAATAAAAAAATACCAACAAGAAGTTACAGGTTTTAATAAATCTTTAGGACAAGTGGAGCAGATAAAACGATTTAGATTAGTCTGTGAACTTTGGACAAGTGCAAGTGGAGAATTATCACCAACTCTTAAGCTACGTAGATTTAAAATTTACGAAAAATATGATCGTATTTTGAGAGAAATATATCAGTATAGAGAAGATGAAGTAAACCGTAGTGCAAAAGGTGAGTAGCCTTGTTTTGCTCTTCCTATATTTTAAGGCTCTAAATAATACTCTTGTTAAAAAAAAACAGTCGTTAACGACTGTTTTTTTTATGATAAACTTATGGTGTTTTAAAACATTTATAATACTTGCAGTTTCATAAGCTTTCTTAATGAAACATTATTATTATATACATCGTATAAATGTTAACATTTACAACCCTTATTACACTAAAATAAAATTATTTTGTATGAAACGACTTTACTTCCTATTTGCATTATTAGCTATTTCTTTTCAAATTTTTTCACAAACAGGTACAGAATTTTGGTTTGCTCCACCAAATGTCACTAATGATCACAGACCTCTCGATCAAAACGAAGTATATTTAAATATAACTTGTTTAGACCAAGATGCAGATGTTCATATATCGCAACCTGCTAATTTAGGTGGTGTTGATATGTGGGTAAATCTTACAGCTAATACTTCACAGAAAGTATATTTAGGTGCAAACATTACTGATTTAGAAACCAAACCCACAAATACAATTCTAAACACAGGATTATTAATAGAATCAAACGAAAAAATCTCGGTATACTACGAATATGATAATTATAATAACCCAGATATTTTTGCTCTAAAGGGCGCTAATGCACTGGGAAACGAATTCTATATTCCTTTGCATAATTACAATCCATACCATAATCATACATATACAGATAAGGCTTATGCATCGTTTGATATTATAGCCACAGAAGATTTAACAGAAGTGAGGATTTATCCTTCAAATGAAGTAGATGGTAATCCTGCACAACAGCAGTTTACAGTTATGTTAAATAAAGGACAAACTTATTCTTGTGGATGGACAGGTGCAAATTACGAAACTCCTTCAACACATCCATCTGGTTCTGCAGTAATTTCAAACAAACCTATAGCTATTTCAATAAAAGACGATTCTAATCATGGAATTACTGGTTGCTACGATTTGTTAGGTGATCAAATTGTTCCTGTAGATATCATTGGTGATGAGTACATAATTGTTAGAGGACAACTAAATGCAGCAGACAATGAGGGTTTTTTTGTTTTAGCAACTCAGAATGGTACAGAAGTATTTATTAACGGAAGTGCAACCCCAATTACAACTCTCTTTGCAGGAGAAACATTCAGATATGATATATCAGGAGTAGGACAAGAATACACCTATGTTCAAACATCCTTACCTGTATATTTAACTCATACTACTGGCTTTGGTTGCGAAATAGGTCAAGCAATATTACCTCCTTTAAACTGTGCAGGATCAGAAGAAGTAAGTTTTGTACGGTCTACAAACGAAGCATTTTTTCTAACACTATTGGTGAAATCAACTTCAACTGGTGATTTCACAATTATTCCCGCATCAGCACAAGCTGTTGTTAATAGTGCTACTTGGACAGTAGTTCCAGGAACAGGAGGAGATTGGAGTGCAACAACACTTCAGTTTACAACAGGAGAAATTCCTGTGGGTACAGCAAGTAGATTATCAAACTCTAGCAATATTTTTGCAATGGGTTTAATAAATGGAGGTGGAACAAGTGGTTGCCGTTATGGTTATTTCTCTGAGTTTGTTTCTGAAATATTGTCAGATGCAGGAAATGATTCTACAATTTGTGCAAACACAACGGTTACACTTGACGGAGAAGTTTCTGGAGGTGCAGTAACAGGAATATGGTCAACTTCAGGCTCTGGAACTTTTGATGATGCCACAAATTTTAATGCAGAATATACTCCTAGTTTTGCTGATATTACTGCAGGTAGTGTTATTCTTACATTATCATCAACAGGTGTTTGTTTTCCAACTTCTGACGATATGGTTCTAACTTTAGATCCAGCTCCAACTGTTGATGCAGGAACAGACGAAACTGTTTGCGGAAACAATGCAGATGTATCATTAAATGGGATAATAACTGTTGCTACAGGAGGAAACTGGACAACTATAGGAGATGGTAGTTTTGATAATTCCACAAACTTAAATGCGGTATATACACCAGGAATTACAGATATTTCAAATGGAAATGTTAACTTGTTTTTAACCACTACAGGTAATGGTTTTTGTATAGCAGAGAAAGACAGTATGGTAATTTCTATAAGCCTTGCACCAACAATAAATGCAGGTGTTAATCAATCTACATGCTCAAATAATGCAGAAGTAACATTAAGTGCTACAACCAATGGTATACCAACAGGAGGACAATGGTCTGGAGGTACTGGATCATATAACCCAGGTAGTGGAGCATTAAACACATTATATAATCCTTCTGCACCTGAAATTGCAAACGGAAGTGTTACGCTAATGGTAACGTCAACGGGAAGCGGCAATTGTATAGAAGTTAGTGATAATATTGTATTAACATTTACAGCTTCACCAATTATTAGTGCTGGAGTTAATCAAATAAAATGTGCAAATAACGAAGAAACGGTTCTTAATGCTTCTATCTCTGGTGGTGCTAGTACTGGAGTATGGTCAAACGGATTAGGAACTTTTTTTACTAGTAATACAAATTTAGGTGCTACATATACACCTACTGCTACAGAAATTGCAAACGGAAGTGTTATATTAACTTTAACAACAACAGATCACAATACAAGCGGTTGTTTAGCTGAAAATGATCAAATGACAATTAGTTTTACACCAAAACCTACAGTAGAAGCTGGTAATAATCAAACAGTTTGTGCTAATAATGCTAATGTTTCATTAACTGGTACAGTTACAGTGGCATCAGGTGGTTTGTGGTATACTACCGGCACAGGAACTTTTGTATCTGCATCATCTTTAAGTACAACTTATATTCCTTCTTCTACTGATAAAACAGCAGGAAGTGTAAAGCTTTATCTTTCTACAACAGGAAATGCTTCTTGTAACGAAGAAAAGGATAGTTTAATAGTTACAATAACTGCTGCTCCTACAATTGCAGCAGGTTTAGACCAAACAGTATGTGCAAACAATGCAGATATTACATTAAATGGTTCTGCTACAATTGCTACTGCATGGCAGTGGTCTGGCGGTGCAGGTGCTTATAATCCTGGTAGTACAGCCATTAATACTATTTATTCACCTTCTGCTGCTGAAATATCAAGTGGTAGCATTGTATTAACACTAACTTCTACAGCACAAGGTACTTGTAATCCTGTAAGCGATAATATTTCAATAAGTTTTTCTGCTTTACCTGTTGTAAATGCAGGTATTGACCAAATAAAATGTGCAAATAATGAAATTACAAATCTTTCTGGAACAGTTTCTGGTGGTGCATCTGCAGGAACTTGGACAAATGGTTTAGGAACTTTTGTGGTAGACAATAATCATTTAAATGCAAGTTATACTCCAACAGCAACTGAGATTGCAAATGGAAGTGTAACTCTTACTTTAACATCATCTGATCATATAGTAAATGGATGTAATGCTGTAAACGATCAAGTGACAATTTCGTTTACTTCGGCACCAACAGTTGATGCTGGAGCAGATGTAGATGTTTGTCAAAATAGCTCAGATGTTTCGCTGTCAGGCAATGTAACTATTGCAACAGGAGGTGTTTGGTCTGGTGGAGTAGGTTCTTATTCGCCTAGTGCTAATGATATAAATGCTGTTTATTCACCTTCAACTATAGAAATATCTAATGCAAGTCCAGTAACTTTAACCCTAACTAGTTCTGGTAATGGTGCATGTAATATAGAAACAGATCAAATGATAATAAATTTTGATCCATCGCCCATAGTAAATGCTGGTGCAAATCAAATATCTTGCGAAAACAATCCTCAAATTACTATGCAAGGAAGCGTAATAAATGCAGGTGGAGGAATGTGGTCTGGAAGTACAGGTTCGTTTAGTCCAAGCAATACAGATTTAATAGCTACATTTTCGCCATCAATATTAGATATCGCAAATGGAGGCGTAACACTTACTCTAACAACAACGGGGAATGGTAATTGTAATCCAGAGAATAATACAATGGATTTAGTAATTGTTCCATCTCCAATTGTTAATGCTGGTGCAAACGACATATATTGTGCAAATAACTCAACAATAAATCTAAATGGTGTAGTTACAAATGCAACAGGAGGTAGTTGGTCTGGAGGGCTCGGTATTTTTGGGGATCCAAATTCATTAAATACTACTTATCAGCCATCTCTAGGAGAGATTAATAGTGGATCGTTAACATTGTATTTAACTTCAACAGGTAATGGAAGTTGTAATTCTGTTCAAGATAATGTTACTTTTACATTTACAATAGCTCCTTCTGTAAGTGCAGGAATAGATCAAACTGTTTGTGCAAATAATTCTGATATTACGTTAAATGGGTTTATTACAGTTGCAAGCGGAGCAAGTTGGTCTGGGGGTTTAGGAACGTATACTCCGAACGCAAATAACTTAGGAGCTATATATTCACCAACTGCTGCAGAAATTTCAGCACAATCAGTAAGTCTTATTCTTACCACTACAGGTAATGGAAATTGTATTGCTGTAACTGATATTGTTGATATTGCAATTAGTGCTTCGCCTGTAGTAAATGCAGGAAGCGACATTCATACTTGTTATAATAATGCAAATGCTATTTTAAATGGAAATATAGTAAATGCTTCAGGAGGAATTTGGTCTGGAGGTAGTGGTGTCTATAATCCTTCTAATACTACTTTAAATGCAGATTACACACCTACATTAGCAGAAATTTCTAGTGGTCAAATTAAATTGTATTTAACTTCTACAGGTAATGGTTCGTGCACACAAGTTATTGATAGTGTACTTATAATAATAGATCCAGCACCTGTTGTAAATGCTGGTACAAATATTACTGTTTGTGCAAATAATTCAAATGCGGTACTAAACGGATCTGTTTCTTTAGCATCTGGTGGAGTTTGGTCTGGAGGATTAGGGTTATTTACACCAAATAATTCTATGTTAAATGCAACATATACACCTACTGCAGGTGATATAGCAAATGGTAGTGTAACCCTTACTTTAACATCAACAGGAAACGGAACTTGTAATGCAGTTGATGACGTAGTTACTATATTTTATTCACCAAGTCCTACAGTGGATGCAGGTGTAGATTTTGATGTTTGTGCAAATAATAATCAAATAGATTTAAATGGAATAATTACCGTTGCAAGTGGGGGAGCTTGGTCTGGAGGAACTGGAACTTACAACCCTAATAGCAATACTTTAATTACATCCTATTATCCAACTGCTACAGAGATTGCTACAGGAGTAATTACTTTAAGCCTAACTTCTACAGGAAATGGTAATTGTAATTCTGTAATTGATGATATAGAAGTTATAATTAATGCATCACCATTTGTAAATGCAGGAATAGATAAAAATGTATGTGTAGATAATTTAACAGCTAGTTTAAATGGTTCTGTTTCTGGTATTACGAACACAGGTATATGGTCTACATCAGGTTCGGGTTTCTTTGTGCCAAATAATACAACTTTAAATGCTGATTACGTCTGTAGTGCAGCAGATTCATTAGCTGGGAGTGTTACAATAACATTAACATCAACAAATAACAATGTTTGTTTATCTGAAAGTGATGATATGATAATTCAGATATTACCAGCAGGTATTGCTAATGCTGGGTCTAATCAAACTGTTTGTGCAAATAACTCAGTAATAAGTTTAAACGGAAGTGTTTCAGGTGGAGCAGCTACAGGGATATGGAGTACAAGCGGAAATGGAATATTTGTTCCTGCTGATACCGTACTTAATGCTGTTTATATACCAAGTACTTTAGATACAACAAATGGTACTGTAGATTTAACATTAACTGCAAATTCTTGTAATATGGCTCAGAATACAATAACCATTACAATTACACCTGCGCCAAGTGTTAATGCTGGTTTAGACCAAACTGTATGTGTAGATAATTTAGACATTCAACTTGATGGAACCATTACGGGAGCATCAAGCACAGGAATCTGGTATACTGTTGGAACAGGAACTTTCGATCCAACAAATACAACAATAGATGCGATGTATCACGCAAGCACCCTAGATTCAATTAATCAACACTTAACACTTATTCTAGAATCAACAAATATTGGTAATTGCAATATAGTTAGAGATACTATGTTGATAGATATTTTACCTGCAGGAGTTGTAAATGCAGGACAAGATCAAACATTATGTTCAAATAACTCAATAATTCAGCTTAATGGTTCAGTTTCTGGTGGGGCATCACAAGCTCAATGGACGAGTTCTGGTTCTGGGACTTTCTTACCAAGTATAGATAGTTTAAATGCTACTTATACTCCTACTGCAGCAGATATTTCTGCAGGGAGTGTATCGCTTGCTTTATCATCAACAAATTCTTGTAATTTTGCTTTAGATGTATTAACAGTTTATTTTACAGCAGCACCTACATCTAATGCTGGTATAGATGCAAGTTTATGTGGAAATAATGCAGATTTATCATTAAACGGATCGTTTACAATTGCTACAGGAGCAATTTGGAGCACAAGCGGCACAGGTGGGTTCTCACCTAGCACAGCTAATATGATTGTTGTTTACTCGCCTTCTGTTGCAGATATTTCTAATGGTGGAGTAGATATCTATTTATCCACAACAGGAAATGGGGGTTGTAATGCTGTTATGGATACAATGCAGTTTACAATAACTCAAGCTCCAAATGTAAATGCTGGTGTTAATCAAGTGGTTTGCTCTACAGCTTCTTCGACTCAATTAACAGGCTCAGTAACTGGCTCAACAACAACTGGGTTGTGGACAACAACTGGTGCAGGTACACTTTTACCAACAGCTAGCGATTTAAATGCAAGTTATCAGATACATTCTTCAGATGTGACAGCAGGTAGTATTCAACTAACATTAGAATCTACAAATAATGGAAATTGCTTAATAGAAACAGATGTAATGACAATTACTTTCGGAAATTCGACTTTTGCTTACGCAGGTGTTGATCAAGATATTTGTGCAGATAATTTAACAGTTTCTCTTTCAGGAATTGCTTCTGGAGGAACAACTACAGGAACTTGGACAAGCTCTGGTAATGGTGTGTTTACTCCAAATGTAGATGATTTAAATGCAAATTATTATTGTAGTGCGCTAGATTCTGCAAATGGATTTGTAGAATTATTTCTTACAACTACAAATAATGGCGGATGTTCGGCAGGTGTAGACACAATGGTAATAAATATTTCTAGTGTACCATTAATTTCTGCTGGTGCAGATATAGAAGTTTGTAAGGGTATAGACAGTGTTGCTTTAGCAGGAAATTATCAATATACACAAAGTATACAATGGACATCTAATGGTTCTGGAGTGTTTGTACCTAACGATACATCGTTAAATATATTTTATTTACCTTCTTCGGCAGATACTTTAAACGGGTTTGTAAATATTTATTTAGAATCTACAGGAAATGCAGTATGCAATGAGGTAGTAGATACAATGTTAATCACTTTTTCGGTGCCAGTAGCAATGGACTTTAGTTCTAACCTTGCTTGTGTAAATAAAACAGTAAATTTTACTGATATTTCTACAGTAATATCTGGTTCTATTACAGATTGGTATTGGGATTATGGTGATGGATCTGTTGGTAGTGGACAAAGTTCTATTCATTCCTATTCATCGGTTGGTAATTTCTTTATTACATTAACTGTGGAATCTAGCTTAGGGTGTTCTTATTCTAGAACAGAACAAATAACAGTGTATCCTACACCAGTAACTGATTTTACGTTTTCGTCAGAATGCTATTTAGATGGAGTTGGTTTTGTTGATGCATCAACAATTAACACAGGTACAGTTACAGTTTGGTATTGGACATTTGGTAATGGAGATACAAGCGTTGTTCAGAATCCTACAAATATTTTTTCTAATGCAGGAACTTACACTGTAGAATTATTATCTACTAGTTCGCAAGGATGCAAATCTAGTTATAGTCAGCAAGTAGATGTTTATCCAGCACCAACCGTAGATTTCACTTATATTTATGATTGTGCAAATTCTAATGTTAATTTTACAGATGCATCATCGGCACAAGGTGGAAATCCTTTAAATTCTTGGGCTTGGACATTTGGTGACGGAAATACTAGTACAGTTCAAAATCCTCAAAATTTTTATGCAAATCAAGGATTACAAACAGTTAATCTTATATCGGGATCCTCATTTAATTGTTCAGATACAATTACCAAAAGCATTTTCTTAAATACAATAAATGCAGACTTTAATTTTGTTAGCACTTGTGTTTACGATAGTATTAATTTTATTGATATGTCTGATTTAAATGGAGATACAGCTATATCATATTTATGGACTTTAGACGATGGTAATTTTAATTCAAGTACTAACCCCAGTCATAAATATATATTAAGTGGTAATTATTCTGTAATATTAGAAATACAATCTACAAATGGTTGTGTTGATACTGTTGTAAAATCGATTGAGATTTATCCAAAACCTATAGCTGGTTTTGATTTCTTTGCAGAAGATTATGTAGAAGGTTATACAATTGATTTTACAGATTTATCTACAGGAGCAGAAAGTTGGCAATGGAGCTTTGGAGATGGAGTTACATCTACAGTTCAAAATTCTAATCATATTTATAATGCACCTAACGAATATACAATTGTTCAATCAATTACTAATATATACAATTGTGTAGATTCTGCATCAACAATAATAACCATACTGCCAGCAGACGATATTTACTTTCCTGTTTTACCAACAGCTTTTACGCCTAATGGTGATAAAGTAAATGATATTTTATATGTTAGAGGAGGACCATTTGTAGAATTAACCTTTAGAATTTATAACGAATGGGGAGAGGTTGTGTTCGAGTCGAATGAAGAAAGTATTGGTTGGGATGGAACAAGAAATGGTGTGTTACAACCTATAGGAGTTTATGTATACACTGTTAAAGCTTTAACTAGCTTAGGAAAAGATTATGTTACTTCAGGAGAAATTACATTAATTAGATAAAATATAACTATGAGAAAAATAAAACTTATACAAAAATTGATAATTGTTATTTCGTTAGTTGTATTATCAGCTGTAACCAAAGCACAAGATATTCATTTTTCGCAATTTGATGCTTCTCCAATTGTGCTAAACCCATCTTTAACAGGAATGTATAATAATATGGCTTTTAAAGCTACAAACCAGTATAGAAATCAATGGGATGCAATTACAAGAAAATCATATTTGAGTTCTATTGTGAGCTACGATATGCCTTATCAAGATAATTGGGGAGTAGGCGCGTATATTATTAACGATAATAGTGCAAGAGTTTACAATTCATTTAATTTTATGCTTTCTGGTGCTCATAATATAATGATTAATAATAATGATAAACAAATTTTATCTTTTGGATTGCAAGCAGGAATAATTTACAAGAATATGAAAACTGATAATTATTTGTTCGATGATCAATATAGTGCAGGTGCCTTTCATTCTGATATTACAACAAATGAAGTTTTTGACAATAGTTCTAGAGTCTTGCCTGATATAAATGTTGGAGTTTCTTATCAAGATTTATCTCTTAATAAGAGTTTTAAACCTTATGGTGGTATAGCTATATTTCATATTTTAAATCCTAAAGATAATTTAACTTTTGCTGATGATTCTAGGTTACCTCTGCGCTTTGTTTTGCATGGAGGTGCAAAAGTTCGAATTAATAATAAAATTAACTTAGACCCTAAGTTATTAATTATGCGACAAAGAAATGCTATGGAAGTAAATATTGGTACTTATTCATATTTTCAATTGGAGTCAAGATATGTACAATTAATATCTGGAATAAACTACAGATTGAAAGATGCTGTAATAATAACAGGAGGAATATTTTATAAAAATTTTATTTATAGGGTAAACTATGATTTTAATGTATCGCCTCTTAGGGATTTTACTGGATATAAAGGCGGCTTAGAATTCTCTCTAGTATTTTACAAAACAATAGGAAGGGCTTCTGGGTTGTTGTAGTCTAAATAACAATGGTAATAAAAAAGACTTGAGAGTTATAACTCTCAAGCCTTTTTTTTCTTTTTGCAGATTACTTTACAAATTATATTTATTTTCTTCAATAATTGTATCTGCAATTCTTCTACGTGCATCTTTCGTGTTTACACCACCAACTTTTGTGAAATGTTCTATTGCATTTGTTAATGTTTTTAGGTTTTCACCTTCTGCAAAAGAATTAATTGCATCCAAACCAAATTTTCTTATTTCACTTGCCACATCGTAAATAAATACATCAAGAATATCTTTTTTGATAGAAATAGCTTCATCACCTTTCATATCATTAAGTTTTTCTACTCTTAAAGCTAGCGATTCTGCTACGTAAAGCTGAATAATCATATCGGAAACATTCATCATAATTTCTTGCTCAAACGATAGTTTTCGTTTAAGAACGTCCATCATAGATTGAATAGTAACTAGAATAGCTTTTTTAAATGCTGCAATGTATTTTTGTTTTTCTTCGTAATAGCTTTCGTTGCCATTTAATACAGGGCTTAAATTATTTATTTCTGCCATAACTTCTTTGGCTTTTCCGAATAAATCGTATTCGCCTTTTTGTGCAGTCTTTATAGCTGAATCAACAATTATTAGTCTGTTTATTTCATTTGTTCCTTCAAAAATTCTATTTATACGAGAATCTCTATATGCTCTATCTGCTGGCATTTCTGCTGAGAATCCCATACCACCAAAAATTTGTGCAGATTCATCAACTACATAATCTAAAGCTTCTGAACCAAATACTTTTAGTAAAGCACATTCTGTTTGATATTTAGCAGAACCTTCAATATTAGCATTAGTTTTACCATCGCTATTTTTTTTAGCTTCTATTATTGCATCATCAATATTCTTGCTTGCTCTATAAACAGCTGATTCCGATGCATAGGTTAATATAGCTTGTTGTGCTATTTTGTGTTTTATTGCTCCAAAACTTGAAATTTGTTTACCAAATTGTTTACGCTCGTTTGCATAATTTACAGAATGATTTATCGCTATTTTAGATGCTCCAACAACGTTTACGCCGAGTTTAATTCTACCAATATGTAAAATGTTTAATGCGATTCTAAATCCTTCGCCTCTAGCACCAAGTAAATTCTCTACAGGAACTTTTACATTATTAAAGAAAATTTGCCTTGTAGAAGAGCCTTTAATACCCATTTTCTTTTCTTCTGGATTCAAACTTACACCTTCCCAATTATTTTCTACGATAAAAGCACTTAAAATTCTATCGTTATCAATTTTCGCAAAAACAGTTAATACATCTGCAAAACCACCGTTCGTAATCCACATTTTTTGTCCATTAAGGATATAGTGCTTTCCATCTTCAGAAAGAACGGCTTTTGATGTTCCTGAATTTGCATCAGACCCAGCATTAGGCTCAGTTAAACAATAAGCTGCTGCAAGCTCGCCTGTTGCCATTTTTGGAATATATTTTTGCTTTTGTTCTTCGTTACCATAATATAGAATTGGTAATGTTCCTATTCCTGTTTGAGCCATAAAAGCTACTGCGAACGAATAAGATGCACCAATAGCTTCATTAGCAAGCATTGTTGTTAAAAATGATTGCCCAAAACCATCTAATTCTTCTGGAACAGATATTCCTAATAAACCTAATTCTCCTGCTTTAGAAATCAAATCTCGCATTAAACCAGGTTCTTGGTCATCAATTCTATCAAGGTTTGGATGTATTTCTTTATCTAAGAAATCTTTACAAGTTTGGTAAATCATTCTTTGTTCCTCGTCAAACTCTTCAGGTATAAATATATCTTTTGCTTCTGTTTTTTTAATAAGAAATTCTCCTCCAGTAGTAATTTTCGTATCTTCCATATTTATTTTTAATTTATTTACAACAAAGATAAAATAGCTATTGATTTTTACAAATGAAATAAGAAATAACTTGATTTAAGTATAAAATTATTATTTTTGTGTAAATAGTAGTCTATGAAAACAAAAGCAAATATTGCTGCAATGGTAAGTCTCGTTTCCTTATTTTTTATTTGGGGATTTATTACCGTAATGAACGATATTCTTGTAAACACATTTCAAGGAATATTCGATTTATCAGCAACACAGCGCTCTCTTGTGCAAATGTCGTTTTTTGGAGCATTTTTTATTGTATCACTAATTTATTTCTTGGTAAGTTCAATATCTGGTAAAGATCCAATAAATAGAATTTGATAGAATAATGGAATGATAATAAGTCTAGTAGTTACAGGTTTGGGTTGCTTAAGTTTTTATCCCGCAGCAGCTTTAAATTCTTACGTAGCATTTTTAGCAGCATTATTTATTTTAGCTACGGGCGTAACTTTATTGCAAATTTGCTCTAATCCTTACGCAGCAATAATTGGTAAACCAGAAACAGCATCTAGCCGACTAAATTTAGCACAAGGATTTAATTCTTTAGGAACTACAATAGGACCAATTGTAGGAACAATTTTAATCTACCAAGTTTTTTCGGATGGAGTACAAACAATAGAATCGGTAAGTAAAACATATGTGCTTTACGGATTTGTTTTTATGCTAATGGCTGTAATTGTAAAACTAGCAAAAATGCCATCGTTTATAAACGACGAGCGAATAGAATCAGGCTTTTCGATATTTAAAAACAAGCATTTAGTTTTCGGGATTATAGCAATTTTCTTTTACGTAGGTTCCGAGGTTTCAATAGGAACTTGGATAGTAGAATTCCTTAAAGACAAAAATATTATGGGAATGGAAGAAAGCGAAGCAAGTTATTTTCTTTCATATTTTTGGGGCGGATTAATGATTGGTAGACTTATGGCAAGTCAATCGCTAAACAAAGATATTAAGCCATTAAAAAAATACATCTCAATGACATTAATTGCAATTTCGGTGTTCTTTTTTATCTACATAGCAACATCAATAAAGTTTGTAGATGGCGATTTTATATTCAAAATGCTAAGCTTTTCTAAAGTTTATATTTATTTAATCTACATAGCATTAAGCATATTTGCATTTATTGTAAGTTCAGGCAACGCAGCTAAATCGTTAGTAGTTTTTTCAATAATAAATGTATTTTTAATTCTTACAGCAATGTTTGCAAAAGGAGAATTAGCAATGTGGTCTATTCTTGGAGCAGGATTATTTTTCTCTATAGGATGGTCGAATATTTTCACTTTAGCAATAAAAGATTTAGGAAAGTACACAAGTCAAGGCTCGTCGTTATTAGTAATGGCAATAGTTGGCGGAGCGGCTTTACCTTGGGCGCAATCTCATATAATTGAATCGTATAATATTCAAATATCGTTCGTTGTTCCACTTATTGGATTAATGTACATTATCTTTTACGGATTACACGGATATAAAGCAAAATAGAAAATATTCCACTTACAAATCGGATTAAATATTTGAGTAAATTTGAGTTATTTGTAGTTAAAAATAGAAAAATGAAAACAAAACTAATATTACTGATAGCAGCATCAATAATTGTAATTTCTTGTACAAATAACAAAACTGCAATAGACCCAATAAAACATGTAAATCCGTTTATTGGAACAGGCGGGCACGGACACACGTATCCTGGTGCTACATCGCCATTTGGAATGGTGCAATTAAGTCCAGATTCTCGCTTAGAAGGCTGGGATGGCTGCTCAGGGTATCATTACAGCGATTCTGTAATTTACGGATTTTCGCACACACATTTAAGTGGAACGGGAGTTTCTGATTATAGCGATATTTTGTTAATGCCAATTTCGGGTAAAGCTGTTTATGATAATAAGGAATATTCATCGGAGTTTTTGCACAAAAACGAAATAGCACAAGCAGGATTTTACAGTGTTTTACT
>DAOVTE010000142.1 GCA_030627705.1 Bacteroidales bacterium | reverse complement strand
TCATATACAGCAATTCACTTCATAAAATTAACTCTAATACTCTGTAGTACAGTTTTTCTAAATAAACATATATATCAGATTTCTTTAACGAAAATGAATTAAAAACCAAAAATAATAATACGGTTAGAAACTAATTTAGTATAAAGTCTTATCTTTAACTTTTTTAAACGATGAATATTGAGATAATAGAATAACTATTATAAACTAACCTATGAAAAAAATACTGATTATATTATCGATATTGTTTGCTGGCTCATCATTGACTGCCCAAGGCATTGAAGACTTGTCATTTGGGACTGATACTACATTTGAAGTAATGACATGGAATATTGAATGGTTTCCTAAAAATGGTCAAACTACCATAAATTATGTAACACAAATTATTAAAGCTTTAGATATTGATTTATTAGCTATTCAAGAAGTAGATGATACTATTTCATTTAACCAAATGATTGATAGCCTTAATGCATATGAAGGATATCTAGAGTCATCATGGTTTGCTGGTTTGGCATACATTTATAAGCCTGCTACCATACAAATCAACGATATTTACGAAATTTATACTACTTCACAATATTGGAGTTCATTTCCAAGATCACCAATGATAATAGATTTAAATTATGAGGGTAAAAGAATTATAGTAATAAACAATCATTTTAAGTGTTGTGGCGATGGAATTCTTGATATTACAAATTCTAATGACGAGGAAACAAGAAGATATCATGCAAGCAACTTATTGAAAGAATACATAGATATACATTTCTCGAATGAAAATGTGATAATATTAGGTGATTTAAATGATGTGTTATCTGATAGTAATCAAAATAACGTTTTTCAACTGATTCTTGATGATACTGATAATTATTTATTTGCTGATTATGACATTGCGATGGGAAATAATTCTGAGTGGTCGTATCCAACTTGGCCCTCACACATAGATCATATTCTTATTACAAATGAACTATTTGATGATTTTGAGAGTGTCGGCTCTGTTGTTTCTACCATTAAAATAGATGAATTTTTACCAGGTAGTTGGTTTGAATATGATCAAAACATTTCAGACCATAGACCTGTTGCACTTAAACTTGATATGAATTCAAATATAGGTTTTGCCGACTTAACTCTAAAATCACCGTATTTTAGTAATTACCCAAACCCATTTTGTTCTAAAACAACATTTTCTTCAAAATTCTCAAACAATTCTTTGAATATCGAAGTATTAAATACGCTAGGTCAAATAGTATTCTCAGAAGAGATACCTGATGGAGAAACTTCAATTACGTGGGATGCTAAAGATTTTTCAGATGGTATTTATTTAGCTGTATTAAAATCTAATAATAATATTTTAGCTACCTTAAAACTTATGTTAGTTAAATAAGCAAACAGTAAAACTTCAATTAAGTTAGGTAAGCTTAAATTATACATTTTCTTGTACAGTTCTTAGATATTTTATAAATCTACTCTGATTAGAAATAATCAATTGCCCCTTAAGTATATTAATGTTACAATACTATTTAAAATTATTATAAATAAACTTTGTAAAATATTTGGTTTGTATTTAGAATTATTCTACTTTTGTAATCATTCTAAATCAATAATGTAAAATGAGAAGTTTAGTAAACATAAGCGATAAGTTATCTAGTAAGGAAATTAATCCTACTATGCAGAGAATTAAAATTTACGAATATCTATACGGAAACAAATCACACCCGACAGTAGATACAGTTTTTGTAAATGTGCATAAGGAATTCCCTACTTTATCTAAAGCTACAGTTTACAATACTTTAAATTTATTTGTTGAAAAAAATCTTATCCAAGAAATCAGCATAGAAGGCAACGAATCTAGATACGATTACAACTTAACAAACCATGGTCATTTTAAATGCAAGACTTGTGGGAGTATTACTGATTTTAAAATCACTAAAAACGTTTTAAACGATACAAATATTAAAGGTTTCAGAGCAGAAGAGCAACATATTTATATTAAAGGCGTATGTAAAGATTGCATAGTATAATTAATCAAAATATCAATAATTTAAAAAATAAAAAAATGAGTTTAGTAGGAAAAAAAGCACCAATATTTAGTGCAAAAGCAGTTGTAAACGGCGGCGAAGTTGTAGACGGTTTCTCTTTAGAGCAATTCGTAGGTAAAAAAGAAGTAGTATTCTTCTTTTATCCATTAGATTTCACATTTGTATGTCCAACAGAAATCTTAGCATTTCAAGAAAAAATGAACGAGTTCGAAGAAAGAGGAGTAGCTGTTGTTGGTTGTTCTATAGATTCTGAATTCTCTCACTGGGCGTGGTTAAATACAGAAGTTAAAGATGGCGGAATCAAAGGTGTTAAATATCCTTTAGTAGCAGATTTATCTAAAACAATATCAGAAAACTATGGCGTTTTAGCTGGAGAATACGATTTCAATGAAGAAGGAGAAGCAGTATTTAACGGGGCTCCTGTTGCATATAGAGGTCTATTTTTAATAGACAAAAATGGTGTTGTTCGTCACTCTGTAATTAACGATTTACCATTAGGCAGAAGCATAGACGAAGCAATCAGAATGGTAGACGCTTTACAATATTTTGAGAAACACGGTGAAGTTTGTCCTGCAAATTGGAAAAAAGGCGACGATGCAATGACAGCTAGCTCTGATGGAGTAGCAGAATACTTAGCAAAAACTTATGACAAATAATTAGTTGAAAGTATAAAGATGAAAGTAAAAAAAAATATTAACTTTCAACTTAAATAAATTTTAAATTAACACTTAAAAAAAATATTATGAAAATAAATAAATACGAAGACATTTCTCAAATAGATAGAGAAGCAAAAAAAGATTATATAGACCGTCACTCTGCATTTGTACACTGTGAAAAAAATGCAACAAAAGGCGAGAAATTTAAAGTAAAAGTAAAAGTTGGTGACGAGTATATGCACCCAGATGATACAGATCATTACATTGCATTTGTGCAAGTTTGGGATGGCGAAAAAATGCTTGCTCAAGCAAACTTTATAGAAGGCGCAATGGGTAATGCTCCAGCAAATTTAGAAGTTGACTTTTATATTGTTCCTACTAAAAATATGAAACTTACTGCTATGGCATTTTGTACTAAACACGGTTTATGGCAAAGCGACGAAGCTACTGTTGAAGTAAATTAGTTTTCATTACTTATAATTAAAATCCCTCTAGTAGGGATTTTTTTTCACTTTATAAAAAATCATATCATGAACAAATCAATAGAAAAAGCATTAAATAAGCAATTAAATACAGAAATGTATTCGGCATACCTTTACTTATCTATGTCGGCATATTTATCATCTATCCATTTAAATGGATTTGCAAATTGGATGAAAATTCAATTTCAAGAAGAACAAGATCACGCAATGAAATTGTTCGAATATATACTAAACAGAGATGGGGATGTGCAACTAGAACCAATAAACAAAGTACAAACAAAATGGAATGGTGTAATTAATATTTTCGAAGATGTTTTAGCACACGAAAGAACAATTACAACTAGCATAAACGAACTTGTAAATACTGCTATAGATGCAAAAGACCACGCTACGGTAAATCTTTTACAATGGTTTGTATCAGAACAAGTTGAAGAAGAAGCTGGTGTTTCAGAAATATTAGATCAACTTAAACTAATAGAAGGTAAAGGCTCTGGATTATTTATTTTAGATAGAGAAGCTAGAACTAGAACTGAGTAAAAGAAATTCATACACAGAAAATAAGGAAGAGCTTAATAGGCTCTTTTTTTATGTATTATATTTTAATATTTTTTGTATATTTGCTTAACAAAACTAAAAAATAAAACTAATGAAAGCATATTTATTATTTATCATTCTGGCTTTTTCGTTATTATCGTGCGACCCTTTCAATAATATTATTGAAAACGAAACAAACAAAGACGCAGCAATTTACTTTACTGCAAGTGATATTAATATAGAAAATAATATCGCCGACACCTTAAATATTGTAACATGGAATATTAAATTTGGCGGCGGAAGAATAGATTTTTTCTTCGATTGCTATGATGATAGAGTTTTGATGACCAAAGAAGAAGTTATGACAAATATGGAAGCTGTTGTAAAAAAAATCACAAATATGAACCCTGATATTTTATTTCTACAAGAGATTGACATCGACTCTAAACGTTCTGCATACGTAGACCAATTGCAATATATTTTAGATAATACAGGCTTTAATTATGCTTATTATGGTTCGCAATGGAAATCGGATTATGTACCAAGCGATGGTATTGGCAGAGTAAATTCAGGAAACGCAATTCTTTCTAAATACGAATTATCTAATGCAGAGAGAATACCTCTTTCGCTTATTGATGAACAAGCTGGTATTGTACAGTATTTCTATTTGCGTAGAAATTTACTAAAAGCTGATGTAAAAATTGGTGACAAAACTATTATTGCTCTTAATACTCACACCTCGGCCTACTCTACAGATGGCACAAAAATTAATCAGCTAAACGAAATAAAAACCGAAGTTGATTTAATTGATAGCGAAGGAAAAGATTTTATTCTAGGTGGAGATTTTAATACAATACCTCCAAACTCAGCAATTTACGAAAATTTTGATGATGATAAATGTGCAGATGGTTCTGATTTCGAGAGTCAAAGTTTTAAAGAAGAATTAACAACCATGAAAATGTTTATAGATAACTACCAAATTGCAATACCACAGGCAAAATACGATTTAGATAACTCAAAATATTTCTCGTTTACATCTGATAAAGACGGTTTCTGGAATAGGAAACTAGATTATATTTTCACAAATGGCAATTTTGTTACAAACACAGGTATGGTTCATCAAGATGTAAGTACTGGAGGATTTAACACTATGGTTTTATCCGACCACGCACCGGTTTCTGTGAAATATGTACTTAAATAAGTTTATCTCAACTTTACGAACTTTCAAACTAAATAAGATATGAAATTCAAAATATTTATAATTATTAGCATTTTCTCTATTAACATTAGTTTTGCTCAATCGGATGTTTGGTCTGATAATACTGCAAATACAATAGAAAAAGGTAGGAAAGAAATCGGATTATTTGGCCCATTAAAAATTGGATTACGCGATTCATTAGAAATATCAGCTAACCCTATTTGGTTTATTGTAATGCCACATATTGCCATAAAAAAGCAGTGGAATTCTTTAATAGGATTACAGTTTGCAAGTAAACATAAAATAACTTACCCCACATTATTCTTACGAGCTTTATCGAGAAATGGAACTGGTGGAATTTTACCAAGCACAAGTATTATTCCTCAACTATTTAAACTAAATAACTCTATAATTTTATCTAAAGAAATAAACGAAAGACTAACTCTTAGTTTTAACGCAGGTTTAGACTTATCAATTGGATTTGGCGAATCTAACCTTTCTGATATTGAATTTCACTTTGCCTATCCAAGAGTTTACTCTTTCAACAATTTATTAGTTCCCTATGCTGGAATAACATTTACAGGCATAGCAACCGAAAAAATTCATTACAACTATAATCTTAATACATTTATTTTAACTGGTGACAATAGCGGTATTATTGTAGAACAACAGCTAAAATTTGATTATTGTTTATCACAAAAGGTAAAAATAGTAGCAGGAATTATTTCTTCTTATGGTGATTATCCTTACGGAAAAGACTTTGGTGTTTTTCCTGTAGCGGATATCGTTTTTGGATTTTAAGGGCCAAAGTATTATGATTAGTATATATCTGTTTTCTAAATAATTTATTCCGTTTTCGTAGGTTAAGAACATTAGAATTACAGCAGATTCAAAATAAATTAATATCTTTTTGTTATAAAAAAATGCTATTGTTTTGAATTAGTCATTTCATATATCTACTTTTATGAAAAAAAAATGAAGTTTATTAACTATGACTTATAATAAAAAAAACAATTCTCTTGTTCCAATAATTATTATTGGTGCATTATTCTTTATTTTTGGGTTTATCACATGGCTTAATGCAACCTTAATTCCGTATTTAAAAATTTCGTGCGAGCTTACAACAACAGAATCTTACCTAGTAACTTTTGCTTTTTATATTTCTTATTTTGTAATGGCAATACCATCTGCCAAGGTTTTAGAAATTACAGGTTTCAGAAATGGAATGTCTATAGGTTTATTAGTAATGGCTTTGGGAGCTTTAATTTTTATTCCGGCCGCAATGAACAGAACTTATTGGTTATTCTTAATAGGTTTATTTGTACAGGGTTCGGGTTTAGCTATTTTGCAAACAGCTTCTAATCCATATGTAGTTATTCTTGGCCCCATAGAAAGTGCTGCAAAACGCATTAGTATTATGGGATTTGCAAATAAAGTTGCAGGAATTATTAGTCCAATAATATTAGGAGCTGTGGTTCTTAAAGATGCTGATGTTTTAGACAGAAGTATAAAAACTTTATCAGAAATTGCACGAGATGTTGAATTAGATAGACTTTCGGAAAAAGTAATTATTCCATATATCATTATCTCTGTTTCTTTAATTATCTTAGCATTTATCATAAGTATATCTTCGTTGCCAGAGATAGGTAATAAAGAAGATAGTCAAGAAGAAAATAGAGATTTAAGAACTAGTATTTTTCAATACCCATACCTTTTTTTAGGAGTAGCTTCTATTTTCCTCTATGTTGGAGCAGAAGTAATTGCAGTAGACACAATTATTGGCTACGGGAGTTATTTAAATTTCGAATTATCAGAAGCTAAGTTCTTTGCATCATTTACTTTGGGTGCAATGGTTGTTGGTTATATATTTGGAATAATTACTATTCCTAAAATATTATCGCAAGAAACAGTATTAAAATACTTTACTATACTAGCAATATTACTTTCTTTTGCTATAATTTTTACTTCGGGGTATACATCTATTTTAATGATTGCACTACTTGGCTTTGCAAACTCTCTAATGTGGCCAGCAATATGGCCATTAGCATTAAATGGCTTAGGCAAATTCACAAAATTAGGTTCCGCTCTATTAATAATGGGTATTTCGGGTGGCGCATTAATGCCACTAATATATGGAGCAATTGCAGATAGCTTTAATCCACAAATTGCTTACATAATATTGGTTCCTGCATATTTATTTATACTATTTTTTGCAGTTAAAGGACATAAAATTAATCGTTTGAAACTTTAGGAACAATACCTATTGTTGCTCCATGATCTTCTTTTTTATGTAATGGTTTTGCTTTTACTTGTTTAATATTAGAAACAATATCTAACTCATTAATAATATGATTTGAGTTCGCAAACTTATCAATAATAAACAGCACATACCTTGCGTCAACAGAAATAGTACGTTGTAATTCGTGCTCAAAAGCAATATCGCCACTCATAGCTTCCCAATTGCCATCAAAAGCTATTCCTATTAACTCTCCATTTGCATTTATTACTGGGCTTCCAGAATTACCTCCTGTTATATCATTATTAGAAACAAAACAAGTATGTAACTTGCCATTCTCTGCATATCTGCCAAAATCTTTTTTAGTATAAAGCTCTTTTAATTTTGCAGGAACAATAAACTCATCAGAATTAGGATCTTCCTTTTGCATAACTCCACTAAGAGTTGTAAAATAATCATAACGCACAGCGTCTCTTGGGATATAATCCATTATTTTACCATAAGTTAAACGCATACTCATATTGGCATCT
>DAOVTE010000208.1 GCA_030627705.1 Bacteroidales bacterium | reverse complement strand
TTTTTAGGGAATTTTCTAATATAGGTATTATAGATTCTTGCAGACTCGTTAAATTTTGAGCGTTCAATTAAAATAGTATTTTCTATTTGTTCTAATTGCGATTGTAATTTTAAAAATCCTTGATTAGCTTTTAAATCTGGATATTTTTCTACAACCACCATTAATTTAGATAATGAAGAAGATATACCCGACTGTGCAGCTTGATAATTTTTAATCATCTCTGGATTTAAATCCTTAGCATTAATATTTACCGATGTAGCTTTTGCTCTCGCCTCAATCACACCTGTTAATGTAGACTGTTCGTGGGTTGCATAACCTTTTACGGTTTCTGCCAAATTCATTACTAAATCAGCTCTTCGTTGGTAAGTATTCTCTACTTGAGCCCATTGCGCCTCAACAGATTCTTGCTTTTCTACCATTCCATTGTAACCAGAATACATCATTATTCCAAAAATTACAAGTATTATAACTATAGGTATTCCAAAAAATATAGATCCTAAGCAACCTTTTCCCTTAACTTTCTCGCCTTCTTTTAATGTACCTTTATATTCCATATTACTGATATTGTTTATTTTTTTACGAATTTAATTTAAAATCGAATAAAAACAACTAAAAAATATAGATTTTTATATCCTATTAAAAAAAAAGAATTACCTTTGCCGAACCTTTTGCGGATGTGGCGTAATTGGTAGCCGCGCTAGACTTAGGATCTAGTGCCGAGAGGCGTGGGGGTTCGAGTCCCTTCATCCGCACAATTTAGAACCGCTTCTACTTTTGTAAAAGCGGTTTTTTTTGATTTTTAAAACATCTAATTTATCAATAATGGATATCACAACACAAGAAGTAAACGAGTTAAACTCAATTATTAAAATTAAAATTAGCGAACCTGATTATGCAGAAAAAGTAAAATCTGTATTAAAAGATTATAGTAAAAAAGCTAAAATTGATGGTTTTAGACCAGGGAAAGTACCTTTTGGTCTTGTGAAAAAAATGTACGGATCTTCTATTCTAGTAGAAGAAATTAATAAAGTTATTTCAAATTCGCTTACAAAACACATAGTAGACAACAAACTAAATGTACTTGGCGAGCCATTACCAAACGAAACCGAGCAACAAGAAATTGATTGGGATAACCAAACAGAGTTCGAATTTGCATTTGATATTGCAGTTTCTCCTGTTGTTGATGTAAAATTATCTAAAAAAGATAAAATTGATTATTACAATATTAAGGTTCAAAATAAAACTATAGACGACGCAATAGAAAACTATAGCAATCGTTTTGGAGAATATAAAGCTGTAGCAGAAACTACTAAAGACGAAATGATAGTTTGCGATATAGAAGAAAAAGCAGAAAACGGTGTAAAAGTTGACGATGCTTCTATTTTATTATCTGTAATTAAAGACGAAAAATTAAAAGAAAAATTCATTGGTAAAAAAGTAAACGGTAGTCTTACCGTTGATCTTAAAAAAGCTATGGGAAATAATGCATCTGAGCTTGCTGGTTTATTAAAAGTAGATGCTAGCGTTATTGATGGACTTGCAGATAAATTTCACTTGAAAATAAAAGAAGTTAAAACTTGGGATAAAGCAGAGATTAACCAAGAATTATTCGACAAAGTTTATGGAGACAAAACTGTAAAAAGTAAAGAGGAATTTATTACAAAAGTAAAAGAAGAAATTTCAAAATCTTATACTACCGAAAGCGATTACAGATTTAGAGTAGATTCTAAAGAAAAATTAATTACTAAATATAAAATTGAATTACCAGATGCATTTCTAAAGCGTTGGTTAATTGCCACAAATAAAGGTGAAAATAAACTTACTCAAGAACAGATAGATCAAGATTACCCAAGATTTGCCGATGATTTAAAATGGCAGTTAATAAAAGATTCTATCATTAAAATTAAAGAAATAAAAGTTACGGAGGAAGATATTAAAGAATCAGCAAAACAAGCTGCTCTATATCAATTTCAGCAATATGGATTATCTCACGTACCAGACGAACATCTAGATAATTACGCAACAGAAATGCTTAAAAACGAAGACGAAAAACGTAAAATTCACGAAAACGAAATAGAAAAAGCAGTTGCTGTATCTATTAAAGAAATGGTTAAGCTTAACGAAAAAGAAATATCAATAGAAGACTTAAATAAACTTTACGAAACGCAAAAATAATTATTATGATACCTAACGATGAATTTAGAAAATTTGCCACAAAACACGTTGGAATTAGCAGTTTAACATTAGACAAATACTCTTCTGTTTACAACAATTATATTTCTCCAACAATTATAGAAGAACGACATATGAACATTGCTTCTATGGATGTTTTCTCTAGATTGATGATGGATAGAATTATCTTTTTAGGCTTGCCTATAGATGATTATGTTGCAAATATTATTCAAGCACAATTATTATTTTTAGAATCTACAGATCCGGCTAAAGATATTCAGATTTATTTTAATTCACCTGGGGGTTCAGTTCATGCTGGCTTAGGTATTTACGACACTATGCAATATATAAACGCCGATGTTGCAACAATATGTACAGGAATGGCAGCGTCTATGGGTGCCGTTTTACTTTGCGCAGGAGAAAAAGGCAAGCGTACAGCTTTAAAACATTCTAGAATAATGATTCATCAACCAATGGGTGGCGCATCTGGACAAGCATCAGATATAGAAATTACAGCTAGAGAAATTCAAAAACTTAAAAAAGAATTGTACGAAATTATTGCACATCATTCTAGCAAAACGGTTAAGCAAATAGAAAAAGATTCTGATAGAGATTACTGGATGACAGCAGAAGAAGCTAAAAAATACGGTATGATTGACGAAGTTCTTATTAAAAATAAAAAATAAGGTTTTAATTTTCAACTAAATTTACATATGAAGAAATGTTCATTTTGCGGTAGAGAAGAAAAAGACACTAAGCTTTTAGTTACTGGTGTTTCAGGAAATATTTGTGACGACTGCATTGCACAAACTAATAATATATTATCCGAAGAATTTAAATCTGTTTCTAAAAATAAAGAACCAGAAGTTCTTCTAAAGAAACCAAATGAAATTAAAGAATTTCTAGATCAATATATTATTGGACAAGACGATGCAAAAAAATATCTTTCTGTTGCAGTTTACAATCATTACAAAAGAATTAATCAGCTTATAGACAAGGATGATATCGAAATTGAAAAATCGAATATTATTTTAGTTGGCGAAACAGGAACAGGAAAAACATTGCTAGCAAAAACAATTGCAAAAATGCTTAATGTACCTTTTACTATAGTAGATGCAACAGTTCTTACCGAAGCAGGTTATGTTGGCGAGGATATCGAAAGCTTATTAACAAGATTACTGCAAGCAGCAGATTATAATACCGAACGTGCCGAAAAAGGAATTATTTTTATTGATGAAATAGATAAAATTGCACGCAAAGGCGATAACCCATCAATTACTAGAGATGTTTCTGGCGAAGGCGTTCAGCAAGGTTTACTAAAACTTTTAGAAGGAGCTGTAATAAATGTCCCACCACAAGGCGGAAGAAAACATCCAGACCAAAAATATATTCAAGTAAATACTAAAGACATTTTATTTATTTGCGGTGGTGCTTTCGATGGTATCGATAGAAAAATTGGAAATAGACTTAACACAAAAGTTGTAGGGTATAGTGCATCTAAGGATTCCGAAGGTGTAGATCGCAAAAATCTTTTACAATATATTGCTCCTCAAGATTTAAAATCGTTTGGATTAATTCCTGAGATTATTGGTCGACTTCCTGTACTTACATATTTAAACCCACTAGATAGAGAAGTTCTTAGAAACATTTTAACAGAGCCAAAGAACTCAATAACTAAACAATACATTAAGCTTTTCGAAATAGATGGAATTAAACTTTCTTTCGACGATGCTGTTTTAGACTATATTGTTGAAAAAGCAATTGAATTTAAATTAGGAGCTAGAGGTTTGCGTTCTATTTGCGAATCTATTATGATAGACATTATGTTCGAAAGTCCTGCTCAGAATATTAAGAGTTTTAAGGTTACAAAAAAATATGCTAAAGAAAGAATTGAAAAAGCTAATATTGCAAAGCTCAAAGCATCATAAAAATAGAGTAAAGCCTTTTAATTCGTATTAATTATAAAAAAAAAGTTGCAGAAGTAATATTTCTGCAACTTTTTTGCTT
>DAOVTE010000173.1 GCA_030627705.1 Bacteroidales bacterium | reverse complement strand
GGAACAATAAACTCATCAGAATTAGGATCTTCCTTTTGCATAACTCCACTAAGAGTTGTAAAATAATCATAACGCACAGCGTCTCTTGGGATATAATCCATTATTTTACCATAAGTTAAACGCATACTCATATTGGCATCTGGGTACAATAAATTACCTTTTTTCATTTCTGTTATACCCTTTACGTATAGTCGTTTTTGCTTTTCTAGATTCTTAATAGCAAGTTTATTAATTGTTCTAAACTTATTATAACTACCATAAATAGAATTCATAGTTACGTATAATTGATCGTTACCAAGCACCTTAGATGTTGGGTTTTCTAAAAATTTATCTAGGCTTTCTTTATCTCTAAAAATTGAGTTTTTATAAATATCGGCAGTAAATTTATTTAAATCACCTTTGTATTTTTTTCTTACTTTATCAAATATTGTTGGATGATACGCTATATCAATATCATCGTAATACATTTGCAATAGACTCGCTGTAAGTTTTAATTCAGTTTCTAAATTTAAGTTTCTAAAGTGTTCAGAAACTACTTTTTTTAATTTCTCAATTTCAGAATTTAACTTGTCTTTATTAATTTCATCATTATCAAGAATTTTATACAACTTAATAAATCTATTTGATAAGCCTATTCCGTCAGACCCACGAATTGCAGCCTCTCTGTAATAAACTTTAAGCAAATTAAAGTATTCTAATTTGTTGTATGAAGTCTCAATATTCTTAACTAAACCACCATAAATTTTCTTTCTTTCGCTATCTTTGTTTACCCATATATTAAACTCCTTTTCTAATTCTTGTTTCTTATCAATTACGTGCAATCTTCTTAATCCTTTATTTTGTCCAATAAAATATTTCCAATAATTACTTGTTCTAGCATATTTTGATGCATATTTAATTTTAATTGCATCAGACTTTTGCATATCCTCCTTTAAAATTGCAAGCTTTTTTGTTCTAATTTTTATAATTGCTGGATTATTAATCTCCAAATCTTGCTTAATTCCGAACGACGATTTATATCTATTTGTTCTACCTGGATATCCCAATATCATTGCAAAATCATTTTCTTTTACACCTTTTATTGATATAGGTAAATGATGTTTTGGTTTTAATGGAACATTGTCTTTTGAATACTCTGCTGGTTTCCCGTCTGGACTCATATAAACTCTAAAAACAGAGAAATCTGCTGTATGTCTAGGCCACATCCAATTATCTGTATCTCCACCAAATTTCCCAATAGATGATGGGGGTGCTCCCACAAGCCTTACATCACTGTATATTTCGTATACAAAAAGCAAAAACTGATTGCCCTGAAAAAAAGCTTTTACATCACCTGAATAACCCTTAGTTTTAACTCTCTGGGCAATTATTTGTTTAGATAATTCTCTTATTTTTATTCCTCTTTGTTCTTCGGTTAATGATTTATCTAAACCATTTAATATTTCTGAACTAACATCTTCTATTCTAATTAAGAATTTTGCTGTTAAACCAGCATTTGCTAACTCATCATTATAAGTTTTTGCCCAAAAACCATTTTTTAAATAATTATGGTCAATAGTGCTATGCTTTTGTATTGCACCAAATCCACAATGATGATTAGTAAAAATTAAACCCTTATCAGAAACAATTTCTCCTGTACAACCTCTTCCAAACTGAATAATTGCATCTTTTAACGACGACTGATTAATATTATAAATATCATCGGCAGAAAGTTTTAAACCAAGCTTTTGCATTTGCTCGTAATTTTTTCCAATTAACGAAACAACCCACATACCCTCATCTGCATTTGCTAGGTTAAAATTAAAAATAAGTAATACTGCTAGTAATTTAATCTTAATTTTCATAATATATATAGTTTTTGTTCTTAGTACTGTAAATATAATATTTAAAAATTAAACATCTAAATATTGTAATAGATAATTTTGAACTGGGTAAATATTTTCTCAGGTTTTGTAAAATTTGTATTTTTTATTATATTTGTTCTTAAATATAAACTAAATTTAACTTAAAAATTAAAGACATGAAAAAAATTTTACTATTTATTGCTGCTGCAATTATTAGTTTTGGCGCTACGGCTCAAATTAATTCTAAAGCTCCAGCTAAACTTAAATCGATGCAGGAACGTGATATTGATTTACATCAAGTTTCGTGTGCACCTGCACAAGAAAGCAATATTATTTCGGTTAAAGGTACAAACGGAATGTCTGTTGTTGCTTTAGGTACATCTTATAATGCTTACAGTATTTTAAGTGACTTACAAAATCAAGTTGCTTTTAATCAAGAATTAAATACTGTTGCATTTACACACAGGCAAAATGCTGGAAATGTTGGTGGTTCTGGTGTAATTTCTTTTGATTTTTCAACAGATGGCGGTGATACATGGACTATTGATACACTTTTTACTCCTGCTATTGCTAATGGAACAACGCCAGTTACTGATAATTATGGAAGATACCCAAATATAACAATTTTTAATCCTGCTGGTAACACAGATCCTGACGAGGCTTATGCTGTTGGAGCAGGCCCTTTATTAGGTGATTATGGTATAACTGGTTATGGTTGGGGAATGCATTATGCAGCTTCTTATAAATTTGATGGTACAAGTTTAGACGAGCAATATTATGCTACTGATGTTGACACTAACAATTGGGCTCCTAGAGGTCTTTGTGTTACTAAAGATGCAGTTTGGCATGTTTCAACTAATTTCGAATGGACAAATGATCCTTCAGGAACAGATCCTCTTGCTTATGAAAAAACTTATTTAAGCAAAGGTACTTATAATGCTGGTACTAGTGCATTTGACTGGGCTATTGCAGAAACATTTACACCTCCTTTATTAGTAACTGACGGTGCTTATGCAGGTTATTCTCACAACATGGGCTTCTCTACTGATGGTCAAGTTGGATACGTTGTAATACATGGTGTATTAGCAGCATCTCCTGATATGGGTTATCATCCTTTAGTTTATAAATCTACAGATGCTGGTGCAAACTGGAATATGCTACCTGATTTTGATTTTGCTTCAATTTCTACTATTAAAGACTCGTTAAGAGGAGTTGATGGTTTTTCTGGTGATACTGTTCCTCAATTTCAAGGATTTGATGTAGCTGTTGATGCTAATGGAGCATTGCATATTTTTGCAGTAATAGGTTCTAGATATTCATCAAATGTAGATTCTGTTAGTTTCTCATATGCACATCCTGTAACTAAAGCAATGTATCATGTTCAAACTACTGATGGTACAGATTGGTCTGCTAAATTTATTAGCCACGTTGCAAACGAAGATGGTGATGCAGGTCCTGGCTTAGAAGACTATTTAGACTCTAGACCTCAAATTGCTACAAGCCCTGATGGTTCTAAAGTTTTCTTTACTTGGTTAGAAACAGAAACTGTAAGTGATACTTCTTTCGATTTTAATGTAAACCCTAATGTTTTTGCAATGGGTTACGATATTTTAGATGCTGAATATACTGATGATTTTGGTACAAATTTAACAATAGGTAATCTTCAAACTGCTGGTTTATGTTGGTTTGCTACTATGGCTCCTATAGTTAAAACTACTGGTACTGGTTCTGATAAAGTATATGACTTACAAATCGTTTATCTAGACCCTTCTCAACAAGGTGGATCATTCGATGAAGGATCTCCTGTAAATTACATGTATATTTCTGGTGCTGGTTTCGGCGAGTGGACTGCTATAGAAGATTATTCTTCTAACACTATTTCTTTTAATGTTTATCCTAACCCTGCAAATACTACAATTACTGTAGATTATAAAGCAGAAAATAATGATAACGTTGAGATTTCTATTTCAAATTTAGTTGGACAAGTAGTTAACACTGAAGTTTCTAATAATACTATTGACGTTTCTAATTTAGAAGCTGGTATTTATTTCGTAAGCTTAAGAATTAATAATAATGTTTCTACTCAAAAATTAATTATTGAGTAATTAATATATCTTTTTATAAAAAAGCCATCTTAATTGATGGCTTTTTTTTTCATTATTTTGCAAAATATATAAAATGGGATTAATAGAAATAGAAGGTATGGAGTTTTATGCATACCACGGGCATTTCGAAGAAGAAAGAATAGTTGGTAATAAGTTCTTACTTGATATTGCAATGGAGACAAATACAGACGAAGCCGAGAAAATGGATAATCTTAAATATGCTTTAAATTATCAAATTATTTATGCTATTATTAAAGATGAAATGAGCAAGAAATCTTACTTACTAGAAAATATTGGCAAAAGAATATTAGATAAATTATTTACCGAATTCGATATACAAATTATTTCGTGCAAGCTAAAAATCTCTAAAATAAACCCTCCAATGGGTGGGAAAATAGAAAAAGTAAGTATAACGCTTAAGCGTTAATAATAATATTTTATTCAGTATATAATTTTATATAAAAAATAAAATATTATCTTTGCCGCACATTAATGGTCTCGTGGCCGAGCGGCTAGGCTGGGCTCTGCAAAAGCTCCTACAGCGGTTCGAATCCGCTCGAGACCTCAAAACAAAAGCAAAACCCTTTGATTACTAGGTGATTAAGGGGTTTGTTGTTTGTGTAGGGGCGTAATTAAATACAAGAAACAATCTACTCCACACCATTTTTCCAAACAGATTTTAGTGGATTAAAAAAGCGTTCTAGCAGACGAATATCATCCGTAATTATTTCGGCTGTTCCTGTCATTTCTTGCGAAAATTTTAAATATTTTCCGTAGTTTGAGATTAAGGTATCGGGGATTTCAATTTCTGCGGTATAAATTGCTCCTTGTTCTGTAATTGTTGGTACTAACGAAATGGTTTTAACTGAACCTCGTATTAACCCAAATTCCATATATGGATAATTGTCAAACTTTATATTTACTATTTGGTCTAGCTTTACTTTCCCTACACCAACCGATGGTATTGCAACTTTACCTATTATATTTGTTGCCTTGTCAGGAATTATTGTAGCTACAGTTTCTCCTGCTTTTACGTTTTGATTTTTACTCCAGATTTTTGTAAAAGTAACAAAGCCTTTTATTGGCGATTTTATTAGATAAGTTTGTTCCCACTTGTGTATTTGACTTTTTAAATTCTCTAAAGATTCTTGTATTGCTATTTCCTGTCTGCTTTGTTCTTGTGTCTCCTGTAATTTTAAATCTAATATTTGTTGGTCTAATTGATTTATTTGCATTTGCGTACTTGCAAGCGTTGTTCTTGAACCTTCAAAAGATAATTTTTGTTGCAGATATGTTTTCTCTGCTTTCTCAAAATCTGCTTTAGCATGTACTTTGCTTTCAAATAATTGTTTGTCTCTTTCAAACTGACTTTCTGCAAGTTTCAGCTCTTTTTCTTGTATATTTCGTTGTGTCCACAAGCGATTGTAATATAATCTGTAATCGTATTTTTGTTTGTTTACTGATTTAATTTTTTCGTTATAATAATCGAGCTCTTTAAAGTTTTTATAGTCTTTTAATAATCGTGTGTAACTTGAATATGGTTGTTGTAGCTCCCCAAGAACTAAGTTTAAAGTTACAGGTTGCAAGTTGAAGGTTTTTGATGTGTCTAGTATTGTTCTTAGGTTTCTTACATCATTGTAATTTGCTGTGTTTTCTATAATTGCTATTGCTTGATTTATTTCTATTTTTTGTTTTTCTTTTACAAATAATTCGGTAATTTTTCCGTTTGATTTTGCTTTTAATGTAGCAGGTGGATTTTCGGTTGTTAGCGATATTTGTGATGTAATAATATCAGGATATTTAAAAAACCACGAGCCTATCATAATAACAAATACAACACCTAACACAACAGAAATTCCTGCTCGAATTATCCAACGTGGACTTGCTCCAAGTATTTCTTGAACTTCTTCGCTACGGATTTCTATTTTACTTATGTCGTACTCTTCTGCCATTTTCTTGACGCTGATGTCTTATAACGTTTTTTACTAAATTATACTTTTTATTATCTGTGTCTGTATTGTTCTTATACACTGATAAACGCTGATTTTTATGATTTCTTATTTCTTTTTTCATAATTAATCTGTGTGTATCTGTGTCTGTATTCTTCTTTGACGCTGATAAACGCTGTTTTTACGATTTCTTATTTCTTTTATCATAATTAATCTGTGTGTATCTGTGTCTGTATTCGTCTTTGACGCTGATAAACGCTGTTTTTTACGATTTCTTATTTCTTTTTATCATAATTAATCTGTGTGTATCTGTGTCTGTATTCGTCTTTGACGCTGACAAACGCTGATTTTTATGATTTCTTATTTCTTTTTATCATAATTAATCTGTGTGTATCTGTGTCTGTATTCTTCTTATACACTGATAAACGCT
>DAOVTE010000132.1 GCA_030627705.1 Bacteroidales bacterium | reverse complement strand
GCATATATAGACAAAGCTGTAAAAATGCTAGACAAAATTTTAAGACGTATGCAGCATTTCCAAAAGAAAAAAGATACAATGCTTCCTAAACTTACAGATGTTGATAGATTAAAAATTTCGCACGATACATTCAATGTTTAATCGATATTAATAAATTATATTCTCTTGTAAAAGATGAAAAATAAAATAAAAAATATAAGATTAATAAGCATATTCATATTACTTGCTTTAAGCATAAAAATAATAAATGCACAAGAATCATATACAATTCTACTTACAGGAAATACTTCAAAAGGAACTATTAACGATAAACTTCTAGAAAAATGGCAAAATAGTTACAACAAATCAAGTAATATTTCATTGTTAATGCTAGGAAATATTTACAATACTAGCAAAAATAAGTTCACTAAAGATCTCCTTAAAAATAGCAAGCATAATTTATTACTTGTGCCAGGCGAAAAAGAATGGGCAAACAATAGTTCATCTGGTAAAAATACCGTTAAGAGTATTTATAACAAGCTCAGCAAAGATTATAAAGGAAAAGCATATATGCCAGACGCAGCTTGTCCAGGTCCTAAAGAAATTATACTTAGCAAGCATCTAGTAGTAATATTAATAGATACATATTGGTGGGTGCATAAATACGATAGACGTTACAATAAATGCGATATAGAAACAGATAAAGATGTACTTATTCTTATTGAAGATGCTATACGAAGACATTACGACACTAAACATATAATAATTGCAGGGCACAATTCGTTAAAATCCTATGGAAAAAGTGATGGCTATTTCTCATTTGCACAAAGTTTAGCTATGGCCCCATATGTTTTTTACAGAAAAATAATAGGTGCAAGAAAAGACAATCACCATCCAGATTTTAAAGGATTTAGAAACCAAATGCTTTCCATATTAAAAAAATATCCAGATATAATATACGCTTCTGCAGGCGATGCAAATTTACAATATTTCTCATTAAACAAGGTCCATCATATAGTTTCGGGTTCTATAGCAGAAAGTAGTTTTGTAAAATCTAAATTTACAGAATTTGGTAGTTCAGAGAATGGTTTTGCTAAGCTTAATTTCTCTAACAATGGAGAATGTAAGCTTATTTTTACAGGAAAAAAAGGTAAACTCTTCGAAAAAACAATTTACAAAAAGACATTTGCAAACTTAAGTCTTAAAAATAATATTTCGCAGTTTCCTGATAGTATGACAAGTAAAGCAGGTAGCAGGTATAATGTATCTAAATGGAAATATCCAATAAAAGGCGAAAATTATCGTAAAATTTGGGATACACCAATAAAAGCACCAATATTTAACTTAAATACTGCAAAAGATGGCTTAAAAGTAATTAAGCGAGGTGGCGGAATGCAAACCCTTTCGCTCAGACTAGAAGATAAAAAAGGCAGGCAATATGTTCTTCGTTCTCTAGAAAAAAATATAGAACCAGTTCTACCTGCAGAAATGAGAAATACAATTGCTGTAGATTTAGTTCAGGGACAAATATCAACATCTAACCCTTATGCAGCTTTGGTTGTAGCAAATCTTGCAGAAAGTGCAGGAGTTTATCACACAAACCCAAAAATAGTTTATGTTGCTAAGGATTCTAATTTTGGTATTTACAAAGAAGAAATGGCAAATCAGTTATTTATTTTTGAAGAACGTCCTGCGAATAACAGAAGTGATGTAGCAAGTTTTGGTTATTCAGAAAATGTAGTTTCTACTTTCAAAATGATTGAAAATATCTTTAACAAAAAGAATCATTCTATTGATGCAGACGCATATATCCGAGCTAGAATTTTTGATATTATTATTAACGATTGGGACAGACACGAAGACCAATGGCGATGGGCAAGTTTTAAAAATGGTAAAAACACAATATATAAACCAATACCAAGAGATAGGGATCAGGCATTCTTCTTAAACGAAGGAATTATCGGATGGATTTCTGCAAGAAAATGGCTTTCTCCTAGATTTCAGAAATTTGATGAGTACACAGAGAATGTAGAAGGCTTAGCATTTAACGCAAGGTTATTAGATAGAACATTACTTACACAAAGCGAATGGAGCGATTGGCAAAAACAAATAGATTCCTTAAAAATATTATTATCACCTGAAAAAATTGACAATGCTGTTTTATCTTTCCCAAAAGAGATTCAACATTTGTGTGCAAATAGAACAGCCGAAATCCTAAAAGCTAGACTAAATAATATAGAACCAATGGCAAAAGAATTATATAAATTTCTTGCCAAAGAAGTAAGTATTACCGGAACTAACGAAAAAGATTTTTTCGAAATAATTGTACTTAACGATACAACATTACGCATTAATCAGACAAATTCTAACATTAAAATCTATAGTAGAGATTTTTACGCCTCAGAAACAAAAAGAATACACATTTATGGATTCGATAAAAAAGACATATTTGAAATTAGAGGTAATAATAAATGTAAAATTGATGTATTAATTATTGGTGGAGATAAGGAAAATGAGATAATATACAACGGTAATAAATCGCCAAAATATATCTCTATCTTTAATAAAGAAGAAAGTGAATTACCAAAAACATTAAAAAAATGCGAAATAAAATTATATAATGAACAGGAGCTAGAATATAATAGAAAAGCCTTCAAATACGATATTGCTTATCCTAAATTATACACTGGTTATAATATGGATGACGGAATATTCTTGGGCGGAGGTGCTGAAATAACAAGGTTCTCACGTTATAAGCAACAAAAATATAATATACTTGCAAATTACGCATTCTTAACAAAAGGTTTTAATTTCAGCTTTGTAAAAAACAATATTTATCCTTTAAAGGGTATCGAAATAAGTTTAATTACCGATATAAAATCTTCTAATTATGTAAATAATTATTTTGGAATGGGAAACGAAACTCAATGGCAATTAGATAAATCGGAAATAGATTATTATAGAGTTAGAATGAGTGAGTATTTTATAAATCCAAATTTTATAAAAATTATTGATAAAAAAAAACAACATAAAATTGGAGTAGGAATATTTTATAAATCTACCGATATTGAATTAACACAAGACCGTTTTATTTCAGATTTCTCACAAAATGGACTTGTATCTACAGATATATTATTGCAAACTTTTACAGGAATTTCTGTAAATTATAAGCTAAACACCATACCAAAATATATAAAAAAAGAAAATCAGTTTGGCGGAAGCAAAATGTTCCCTACCAAAGGCTTACAAGCTGATATTAAATTCACTCAATTTATTGGTCTAGATGCAAATTCCTCTGATTTCACAAAATTTTCTGGCGAATGGATTTCTTATCATAGCTTCTCTAATCGTCCGAGAATTGTATACGCATTAAGGCTTGGTGGTGAAAAGCTTTTTGGAGATTATGTTTTTTACGAAGCGGCAAAACTAGGGCAAAAAGACAATTTACGAGGCTTTAGACAAACAAGATTTTATGGAGATGCTTCTGTTTATTCAAACATAGAAGCCCGAATTAGAATTAAACAATTTAGAACATACATATTAAATGGCACAGCAGGGTTACTTTTGTTTGACGATATTGGTAGAGTTTGGGTTAATAATGAAAGTTCATCTACTTGGCACAACGGCTACGGAATAGGGCTTTGGTGGTCGCCTTTCGATATGGCATTACTTACAATTTCGCATGCAAGAAGTAAAGAAGACAATCTAATTAATGTTTCGTTAAATTATCAATTCTAAGAAAAATATAATGTTAAATACAATAATTAATACAAAAATGAACAGTTATAAAATATTGATATTTCTTATCTTTTCTGTTTCGTTATTTGGCATTATTTCGTGTAGTTCACAAAAAGAAGAAGAAAATATACATTCAAATGGATATACTTTTCCTTACAAAATAGATAATCCAGATTTTGTTTATCGTTTGCCAGAAAGTCTTAGCGAGATTTCTGGAATTTCATTCTACAAAAAGAATAAAATAGCTTGCGTTCAAGACGAGCGAGCAATAATATATATTTATGACACAAAAAAAGAAAAAATAAGTTCTAAAATAGATTTTGGTAAAAATAACGATTACGAAGATATTGCAATAACAGAAAATACAGCATATGTATTAAGAAGCGATGGAACTGTTTTTAAGGTTGTAAATATTGATAATAAGAAAAAAACAGAAACAATAAAAATAGAGACACCACTAAATAGTAAACATAATACAGAAGGCTTGTTGTTCGATAAAAATAGCAATTCACTTTTAATTGCTTGTAAAGGTTATCCTTCAATAAATAAAAAAGAAAAACACAAAGGTTTTAAAGCAATCTATAAGTTAGATTTAGAAACAAATAAGCTAATTAAAAAGCCCGAATACTTAATAAATCTTTCATACATAGATAGCTTAAGTGAACTTAGCAATTTAGATAAATTTGTTATCGAAAAATCAAAAAAAGTCAAATTATTTAAATACGACTATTCATTTCAACCTTCAGGTATAGCAATTTGTCCCAAAAATGAGAATAATATTTATATAATTTCATCTATCAGAAAATTACTTATCGTAATGAATAAAGAAGAAGAAATACTAGATGTAATTAAGCTAGATGGGCAAATATTTAATCAACCAGAAGGGATTTGTTTTTCTAAAAGTGGCGATTTATATATTTCTAACGAAGGAAAAAATGGAACTGGAAATATTATTAAGTTTAATAGAATTATAAATTTAGAATAAGCCTTAATCTTGATAATATACCGCATATTTATATTAAACAACTTGTAAACCCATCATTAAGATAAATTAACCACATATATAAGCATTATCACAAAAAATACAGTAATTTTGTTTTCCTTTTTAAAACAGAAAGAAAATAATGGAGAATATAAGAAACTTTTGCATAATAGCACATATAGACCACGGTAAAAGCACATTAGCTGATAGATTGTTGGAGTTTACTGGAACTGTAAGTCCAAAAGATTTACAAGCACAGGTTCTCGACGATATGGATTTGGAGCGAGAAAGAGGAATTACCATTAAGAGTCACGCTATAAATATGGATTATGTTTACAACAACAAAGAATATTCTCTAAATTTAATTGACACACCCGGACACGTAGATTTTTCGTACGAAGTTTCTCGTTCTATCGCAGCTTGCGAAGGCGCATTGCTTATTGTTGATGCTACGCAAGGAATACAAGCACAAACAATTTCGAATTTGTATTTAGCAATAGAAAGCGATTTAGAAATTATTCCTGTAATGAACAAAATGGATTTGGCTAATGCAATGCCAGAAGAAGTTGAGGAACAAATTATAGAATTAATTGGTTGCGATGTAGACGATATTATTAGAGCAAGTGGAAAAACAGGCGAAGGCGTGGAAGAAATTTTGTCTAATATTATTGATAAAGTTCCGCATCCAGTTGGTGATTCTAAAGCTCCTTTACAGGGTTTGGTTTTCGATTCTGTATATAATTCGTTTAGAGGTATTATTGTGTATTTTAAAGTTGTAAACGGAGAAATTAGGAAAGGCGACAAAGTAAAATTCTTTGCTACAGAAAAAGAATATAGCGCAGACGAAATAGGTGTTTTAAAGTTAAAACAAGATCCGCGAAAGGTACTTAAAACTGGTGATGTTGGTTATATTATATCAGGAATTAAAACATCTAAAGAAGTAAAAGTTGGCGATACAATTACGCACGTAGAAAGACCTTGCGATGGTATTATTGATGGTTTCGAGGAAGTAAAACCAATGGTTTTTGCAGGAATTTATCCCATAGATGCCGAAGATTATGAAGACTTAAGAGCGTCTATGGAAAAGCTTCATTTAAATGATGCATCGCTAACATGGGAGCCAGAATCGTCGGTTGCACTGGGGTTTGGTTTTAGATGTGGATTTTTAGGACTTTTACATATGGAAATTATCCAAGAAAGATTGGATAGGGAGTTTAATATGAACGTTATCACAACAGTACCAAACGTTTCGTATAAAGTAAAAACCAAGAAAGGCGAACTTATGGATGTTCATAATCCATCGGGTTTACCAGATATGGCAATTATTGATGTAATTGAAGAGCCATATATTAAAGCACAAATTATTACAAAATCTGATTATATCGGTCAAGTAATGAATCTTTGTTTAGATAAACGAGGAATTTTACAGAATCAAAATTACTTATCGGCAAATAGAGTAGAGCTTAATTTTGAGATGCCTTTGGCAGAAATTGTATTTGATTTCTACGATAAATTAAAAAGTATCTCTAAAGGATATGCATCGTTCGATTATTATCAAACAGAATATAGAGCAGCAAAATTAATACGTTTAGAGATCTTATTAAATGGCGAAAAAGTAGATGCTTTATCTACACTTATTCACTTTGATAATGCTTATACATTTGGAAAACGAATGTGTGAAAAACTTAAGGATTTGATACCTCGCCAGCAATTCGATATTGCAATACAAGCTGCAATTGGAGCAAAAATTATTTCTAGAGAAACTGTAAAAGCTGTAAGAAAAGACGTTACAGCAAAATGCTACGGTGGCGACATTACTAGAAAACGTAAATTATTAGAGAAGCAGAAAAAAGGTAAAAAACGTATGAAGCAAATCGGAAATGTAGAAGTTCCGCAAAAAGCGTTTTTAGCAGTTCTTAAATTAGACTAGTGGCAAAACAGAAAAATATAAAAGATAAAGCATCAATTTATCATAAACATTACAAGCGTACGGGTTTGTATGCTTTAGTATGGAAAAATGTGTTTGTAGTTGTAGGTGTTTTGGCTGCTGCAGTTATAACATTAATCATTTTAGATAAGTTCTTTGATGTAGAAGCTTACTTTACACAAATTGTAGAAAGTCTTAATCCTAAACATGTTTACTTATTCTTTTTTGTTTCGGAAACTTTTTTAGGATTAGTTCCACCTGATATTTTTATTGTATGGGGTAAACATTTTGAGTTCCCTTATTTAATAGTTACGTATTTAGCAGTTCTTTCGTATATAGGAGGAGTTTTGTCGTTTCTTATTGGTAAACAGATTAGAAAAATTCCTTTAGTTAACAATTTTGTTGAAAAAAAATTTGCAGATAATTACAGGCTTATTCAACAATACGGCGGACTTATAATTGTGATTTCTGCTTTATTACCTTTGCCATACTCTACAATAAGTATGGTTGCCGGAACGGTGCATTATAGGCTAAAATCTTATTTGCTTTTAGGACTCACTAGGTTTATAAGGTTCTTTTTATACGCTATTCTAATTTATAGCCTGAAGATATTTTAATAATAAATAGGCAATAATATCTACTCTTTTGCTAGTGTGAAAGAACAGATCTGAAAACATCTAAATATTTTTGTTTATTTGCTTCAATTGAATATTTTTTGGTAATGGTTATTCTTCCTGCTCTACCTAGCCTTTCTCTTAGTTTCTTGCTTTCTATAAGTAATGATAATTTTTCAATCCATTCGCTATCGTTAGAAGCTAAAAAACCATTTTCATTATCTTGAATTATATCAGTGTTAACACCAACTGGCGACATTATTGTAGGTATTTCTAATGCCATATATTGTAAGCCTTTAAACCCGCATTTGCCTTTTTCCCATTCGTTATTGTATAATGGCATAAGTCCAATATCAATAATATTTAGGTCATTAATTTCAGTTTTTTTGCACCATTTTTTATATTTGTATGATTTAATATCAAGTTTGGGGTCTTCGTTAGAAATAACCAAAAAATCAAAATAATACTTATTTTCTAATTGCTTTAGAACTGATAAAATTAGATTTATTTGTTTTAACGTTGTTAATGTTCCTGTCCAGCCTATAGTTAATTTATTCTTTTCTATAGTTTTAGGTTTGTGATAATTCGTGTTTATTGTAGTTGGTATTACAAATACATTTTTGTTATATTTATTTGCATAATCTGATAAATAATGGTTTCCTACAATAACTGCATCTGCCCATTTGCAAATATGTTTCACTTTCCATGGTGATTTAAAAAATCTAGAAATTTTATTTTTATTCGAATAGTTTAGAAACCAAATTGCATCATCAAAGTCATAAATAATTTTCTTTCTAAACACAAATTTTATTATTAACTCGAATATTGGTGGACCTACATGTGCTATTTCTCGGTGTATAAATATAATATCATATTTATGTATTGTGAAGAGTAAAAGTTTTCTTTTAGCAAAAGCAATTATTAAATAGTAAAATTTGATTAGGAAACTTTTATTTGAGAATAATATATCCCAAGATTTTTTGTTCCAAAATGTTTTTTGAGTGCAATAATAATCTTCATATAAGAAATCTAAATACTGTTCGAACCTAAATCTTTGCGACGGACCTATCCCGTGAGGATATGGAGAAATAAATAATATGTCTTTTTTTTTGCACATTAATCTGTAAATATACTGTTCATTTTATTTATTTCAAATTTATAAATCT
>DAOVTE010000200.1 GCA_030627705.1 Bacteroidales bacterium | reverse complement strand
GTTGACGAGCTTTAACGCTTAATGTATATAATAACCTTACTCCATCTTTTCGTTCTTTTTTACTAATGTAATAATTTTTAAATACAAACTTAGGATGTATATAGTTTATGGCGGGTGAAGTGCTAATAATAAGCATTTTAGCATTAAATAAACATTGGTGTAAGTTGAAAGATTTGTGTTTCAAAAACCGCCACAAAACCATATACTTATCGTTTTAACCTATTTGAAAACCGATGAACATAGAAACAGCAAGATATATTTCAAATTACTACTATCGATTTTTCAACGAAAAAGAAAATATCGCTCATCGTCATATAAATTCTTTATTTAAACTTAATGGTGAAACTGAAAGTTCTTCTCGATATAAAATTTATAAACGTAAAGGTTGGATAACGGCTGATAAAGAATCTCTTGAATTAATCAAAAATGGAGAAACGGAATTCTTCATAAACACAGCTAACCGAATACTAAAGGAACATAAAGAAGAAATCTTTCTAAATAATTGTCCGAATTGTCAAAAGTTAGCTAGAACACCTAAAGCAAGACAATGCAGACATTGTGGAAATAAGTAGTTTGATAATGAAAGCGTCTGAAAATAACATAAAAACAACTTTTAATGAGAAATTCTGTACTCAATTAGAGTATCGAATTTGTCACGAATTGGAAAAAACGACTGACCCAGAATTAAAAGGGTTTTGGTGTGACGGAATTTCGTGGCTTCCGACTGAAAATCAATTGACTAAAAAACACGTAAATGATAAGCGGAAAATAGAAACTAAAGCGTGGATTGGAAAAACTGGACAAACAGAATTTAAAGCGATGATTAATTTTGGAAAAAAAGCATTGAGTAAATATGCGAAAGATATGGATTTGACAGAGTGCATTCCTGATTTGGAATCTCAAGCTGAATGGATTGAAATTGATATAGAGAATAAAACAATAAAAATAGAACTGAATTAAAAGCCAGCAGGTAACAATTAAGCCTCAATAATTAAAGACAGTCTTTAATTATTTGGATAAAATTCTGTACTATAAATTGTAAAATACTGTAAGTTCTAAAAATTCTTAAAAAAGAATACTAATTTGAATATTATTTATAATAAAGTTGAATACAAAACGTTAATTAATTAAATAAAAAAAGATAAGCCATGATTAGAAGAATGATATTAATAATTACTGTTCTAAGCTTGTTTAAAGTAGCTTATGGTCAGGCAGAAACACAATTAATTTCTAAAATTAATAAATTAGTTATTGAAATTAATGACAATAAAAGTAATTATAGAATAATTCCTGCTGGAATAATTAGTAACATAATAGACACTGCATATAAAAGTGACAATAATCTTGTATTATACAGAGTTAATCAAACATTGAAGGAAATAGTATCTGATTATTATTTTGATAACAATAATTTAATATACCTTGAAGTAAAAAATAAAAATGGCAATATTGAAAAAACATATTATAGTGAAGGCAGAATAATAGTTCGATATAATAAAGGTGAGATAGTTGATATATCAGAAGATAGTTTGACTATGAGACAAAAAGCTATGTTGCAAGCAATTGAGAAATTAATTATTAGGTATGAAAATTTATAACATATTTTTGACTAAGCCTAGTTTGTAATTCCCAACCTCGTCCTCGTTTTTAACGAGGATGGTAAATAAACATAAATAAACCACAATATAACGCAAGTTTATAAGTGGTGTGGCAGTTATTTCGTATAGTATATCCCAACGCTTGCAGTAGACAAAACAACTATAATAAACATTTTAGTTTTCAAAATAAATAAACAAAAACATATTTATCAAATACATTTTTTTAACTTTCAACTTTATAAATTTTAAGAGCCTTAAACTTAAATGAAAGATTGGATAATAAAAGAAGAAGGAGATAGCACTACTGTCGATAACATAGCAAAAGAGCTTAACGTAGATAAAGTGCTTGCAAATTTACTTGTGCAACGTGGAATAACAAATTTTGATGATGCAAAAGAATTTTTTCGTCCAAACTTAGAGAATCTGCACAATCCGTATCTAATGAAAAATATGGATAAAGCTGTAGAACGCCTAGAAAAGGCAATTGCAGATAACGAGAAAATCTTAATCTATGGCGATTACGATGTAGACGGAACTACGTCTGTGGCTTTGGTTTATTCTTACCTTAAAAATTATTACGACAATTTAGGTTTTTATATTCCAGATAGATACGCCGAAGGTTATGGTATCTCATTTAAAAGTATAGACTTTGCAAAAGAAAACGATTTTTCGTTAGTAATAGCGCTAGATTGCGGAATAAAAGCCGTAGATAAAATAGATTATGCAAATACAAAAAATGTAGATTATATAATTTGCGATCATCATACGCCTGGCAATGTAATTCCAAATGCTGTTGCAGTTTTAGATCAAAAACAAGACGATTGTAATTATCCTTACAAAGAACTTTCTGGTTGTGGAGTAGGATTTAAACTTTTACAAGCATATTCCGAAAAAAATAATTTACCAAAAGAGAAATTATTTTCGTATCTAGATTTGGTAGTAATAAGTATAGCTTCCGATATTGTGCCAATTACAGGCGAGAATCGAGTATTAGCATATTTTGGATTAAAAGAACTGAATAAAAATCCGCGTTTAGGATTAAAATCAATAATAAAAATTGCTGGTGCTTCAGATAAAAATTTAACAATTTCGGATATAGTATTTAAAATCGGACCACGAATAAACGCTGCAGGAAGAATAAACGATGCAAACGATTCTGTAAAAGTTCTTGTTGCCCAGACAGAAGAAACTGCCGAAGAATTTGCCAAAATTATTGATAATTATAATATAGAACGTAGAGAAATAGATTTAAAGATTACAAATCAAGCACTTGCCGAAATTGAAGAGAATATTGAACTTAAAGACCAAAAATCAACAGTTTTATATAATCCAAATTGGCACAAAGGCGTAGTTGGAATTGTTGCTTCTAGATTAATAGAAAAACATTACAAACCAACAATAGTTTTAACTTTATCTAATGGATTAATAACTGGTTCGGCACGCTCAGTTCAAGGTTTCGATTTATATGCAGCATTAGATAAATGCAGCGATTTATTCGTTAATTTTGGTGGACATAAATACGCCGCAGGAATATCTTTAAAAGAAGAAAATTTAGAAGAATTTAAACAGCGATTCGAAAAGGAAGTTGCCAATACAATAACAGAAGAATCGTTAAAACAGAAGATAATTGTAGATTCAAACTTAGAATTATCAGAAATTACGCCCAAGTTTTACAGAATTTTACAGCAATTATGTCCTTTTGGGCCAGAAAATATGACACCAATATTTGTAAGCAAAAATGTAATTAATGCAGGATATACAAAAAGAGTAGGTGAAGATAAATCGCATTTAAAACTTAATATCTCGCAAAATAATTCCAAAGTAGATGGAATAGCTTTTGGAATGGGAGATTTTTACGATAAAATAAAAACCTCTAAATTTGAAGTTTGCTATAATATAGAAGAAAACCATTTTAGAGGAAATACATCGTTACAACTAATGGTTAGAGATATAAAAGTAAATTTAGATTGAAAAAAACAATAAATATATTATTTCTGCTGTTTGTATTTGCAAATACAAATGCCCAAAAAGATAGTTTGTTTACAGATATTTTTATAAAACCAGAAATTGGCTATGGCTTTATATTAGAGCAGAGAGATGTAATTGCATACAACGTAAAAGGACACATTCCTAGTTTTAAAATTTCTGTGGGGAAGTCTACTTTTGGCGATAAAGATTGGCAACAAAGATTTAGATTCCCAGATTTAGGTTTTGGATATTACTATGCCGATTTGCAAAATCCAAATGTTTTAGGAACAGTAAATGCTGTGTATTTTTTTATTGATATTCCTTATATAAGGAAAGAAAACTTTTCTTTTAATTATAATTTTGAAATTGGAGCTTCAAGATTAAGTAAGAAGTTTAATATAGTAGATAATTACGAAAACACAGCAATAGGTTCTCATTTTAACGCATATATTAATTTGGGATTTAGCATAAAAATTAAGTTGTCAGATAGATTTATTTTCGCAAATACTTTGAATTTTACGCATTATTCTAATGCAAAATCTAATAGACCAAACCTAGGTTTAAATGTAATAAATATCACTTCTGGCGTGCAATATTATTTGAGTCCACAAATAAAGCAGCGTATAAAAACACCAAATAAAGAAAGAGATTTTAGAAATATTTATACAACAAATTATTCTCTTGGATTACAATCTAATTCGCCGCCAAATGGAGATAAGTTTTTTTGTTCGTCGCTAAACTTTAATTATCAAAGGGTACTTAAAAATAAAAGAATGTCTATAGGCACAGGTTTAGATTTTTTCTACAATGACGCTATAAATAGTAATTTGAATTCGGGCGAAGATTCTGTTTACTATGGAAATATTTATAATTTTAGAACGGGTACACATTTATCATATAATCTATTATTTAGTAAAGTAGTATTCACAATGCAAGCAGGAATTTACACATTTTCTAAATGGAAAGAAATCGAAATTATATACAATAGATTTGGCTTAATTTATCAAGCTACAGAAAGATTTACAATGCATGTTACACTAAAAACACATTTAGTAAAAGCCGATTATTTAGAACTTGGAGTAGGCTATATTATTTCTAAGAAATAAATCTTTTCTAACCTTTTTATAAGTTTATACGTACAATTTGTATAGATGAAAAATACCTTATTAATATTATTCTTATTTTTTTCG
>DAOVTE010000183.1 GCA_030627705.1 Bacteroidales bacterium | reverse complement strand
AACGCTAAAAACAAGAACCCGATGCCACGAGATATGAAGATTGGGCGTTGTTCTAACGTGATAATGAAGATTGAACGATAAATACCGAAGATTATAGAAAACAGAAATTACAAAAGAGCCTAAGAAGCAAACAAAAAATCCTAAATGCTAGCAATGAGATGAACAAAAAACCAGAAGATGCAGCAAATCTCAAAACCGTAGATGCAAAAAGCAGAAGTTTTTGTTGAGCAAATATAACCAACCGCTCCAACATTTATTGGCGCTGAAGATGGGATGAGCAAAACTAAAAAATAATTTATTAAAATACGATTATGAGAAACTTGAAATTATTTTTTAGTGGTGGCTTAACACCACAATAATAAACAGTAGTGTGTATTATTTCTGTTATATCTATAAGTAACTAATTTTCTTATTTCGCTAGTTTCAAAGATAACATTTAAAATATCACAAACAATATTACAATAATCTAATTAGGCATAGTATAATGTATTCCTGCGTCTGGCCCAAGCGGAACTCCCAATAGTAGCCAAGCTACTAAAAGTATTATCCAAACTAACAAGAAAGCGAGTGAGTATGGAACCATTGTGGCTATAATTGTACCTATACCTGCTTTTGCATCGTACTTTTGCACAAATGCAATTATTAGGGCAAAGAAGCTCATCATTGGAGAAATTACATTTGTAACGCTATCGCCAATTCTATAAACAACTTGCGATAATTCTGGCGAGTAACCCATTATCATAAACATAGGAATAAATATTGGAGCAAGTATTGCCCATTTTGCAGATGCGCTTCCCATAAGCATGTTTATTGATGCCGCTAGAAGTATAAATAATATCATTAATGGAATTAGCCCAATATCTGCCGACATAAGAAAGTTTGCGCCATTTACTGCTAAAATTATTCCTAGATTACTCCACTTAAAATATGCTACAAACTGAGCAGCAAAAAATACAAGAACAAAATACGAGGCAAGCGTTTTCATAGACGATGCCATTCCGTTCATTATATCTGTATCGTTTTTAAAGGTTTTTGTGGTAAATCCATAAGCAAGTCCCATTGCAGCAGCCGTAATAAAAAGCATTGCTACAACTCCACGAATAAGTGGTGAACTTAAAAAACCGCCATCTGTTCCTCTAAGAAAACCATCGGCAGGAAGAATTCCTACAAGTGTTATTCCCATAATTGCTAATAATGTGAATAATGCCATTAATAAACCTTTTTTCTCTAGTCTTGATAGTTTACCAAAAGATTCGTCGTTAGTTTCTGTTGAGCCTTTATATTTTCCTAAGCGTGGTTCTACAATTTTTTGTGTAATAAATGTTCCTGTAAATGCAATTAGAAAAGTAGAAGCTACCATAAAAAAGTAGTTTGCTGTTGGATTTACTTCGTATGCAGGATCTATAATCCTAGCTGCTTCTTGCGATAATCCTGCTAATAACGGGTCTACTGTTCCTAAAACTAAATTGGCACTAAAACCACCAGATACTCCAGCAAAAGCCGCTGCCATACCTGCAATTGGATGTCTGCCCACTGCCATAAAAATTACTCCTGCAAGTGGTATTAATAAAACGTATCCTACATCAGAAGCTACATTTGACAAAATTCCTGTAAAAACAATTATAAAAGTTAGTAAGTGTTTATTTGCATTTAGTACTAACATTCGTATAACAGCGCTTATTAATCCACTTTGCTCTGCAATACCAATTCCTAGCATTGCTACCATTACAATACCGAGAGGTGCAAATCCTGTAAAATTATCAACCATTTCTAGTAAAATACGATGTATTCCATCGTGAGATAATAGATTGATAGGTTTAATAATTTCTTTGGTTCCTGGATGCAGAACTTCCCAATCTAGCGCATATCCTACAGCAGACATTATTAATGTAGCAAATGCAAATAATGCAAATAAGGTTCCTGGATGTGGAAGAGCATTACCTATTCGTTCTGTCCAATTTAACATTTTGTTAAAAACTCCTGTTTTCTGCTTTGTTTTTGCCATAATTATTTTGTTTTGCAAGCTATTGAAAGTTGTGCGAAAATAGTAAAAAAAATCAGAATCTATCTAATGAACAATTATTATTGAAAAAGATTAATGAAATAGTCATAAGATTGCAATTATTGGATATATGCAATATAGGTTGCGAGGCATAAACATAGTTTTACGTAGCTAAAAAGGTATTATAAACTTATTTCTCAGGGCAAGAGCAGTGGTGATATAAGAAACAATATGGTATGAATTGAATTACAAAACGCTATTTATCAATCATATACGAAGTTGATACATTTTAAAATAACCTCAGTTATGTACCTCAACTTTCTTGCTATATAAATGTGTGCAGAACTATACATTATCAAAATTTTATAAATTGATTGTAAATACAGATATCTTGTGAGCTAATCTTTTAAGAGTTATCTGTTTTACTCATTTTGTTGTCAATTCCTTTTATTCTGGATTGTTCAATAGTATTAAGAGTAGTGTTTGCGTTTTTATTTTCTTCTTCATAAGCATCATTATTAACGTCAAGTTCTGAAAGTTCTTCTTTATTATCACCAATATTAAAAAATGAAATTACTTCTTTTAACTGGTCAGCCTGACTAGTAAGGTCCACAGAACTGTTTACCAAATCTTTTGATGCAGCATCATTTTGTTGGGTAATCTGACTTAACTGTTGAATAGAGTTATTTATTTGATCCACAGCGGAATTTTGCTCTTGTGAAGAAGCCGAAATCTCCTGAACTAATTTTAAAGTTTTTTTCATCTCAATAGCAACTGCTTCAAGTTGTTTGTTGGTTTTGTCAGAAATTTCAACACCTGCTTTTGAAACAACATCAATTTCATCTGCTGCAACTTTACTTCTTTCGGATAATTTTCTTACTTCTGCAGCAACAACGGCAAAGCCTTTACCGTGTGCGCCAGCACGGGCAGCCTCTACTGCAGCATTCAAAGCTAAAATATTAGTTTGAAATGCTATATCGTTCACAATCTTTATTTTTTCCACTATTTTTTTCATGGATCCTACTGCTGTAGAAGAAGATTCTGAACCTTCTAAAACATTTTTTGAAGATATTTGTGCTATTTTTTCTGTTTCTTGGGTATTATCAGCATTTTGTTGAATGTTAGCAGACATCTGTTCCATTGAAGAAGCAATCTCTTCTGTAGAAAAAGCTTGCTCAGAAGCACCTTTCGAAACTTGATGTGAAGTAGAACTTACATGGTGGCTAGTTTCTGCTATATTATTTGCACTATTATGTATATTTGTTACTATACCCTGTAGTATCTTTATCAGTTCTGATAAAAAATTCATCATACTACTTATTTCGTCTTTTTTTCGTAATAATTTATCATCCATGTTTAGATTTAAATTACCTTTTTTTAACTCTGATAGATTTTTTATAACTTCGTTTAAGGGTTTAGAAACACGAATTGTCATTATATAGAATCCTAGTCCCATTATTATTGCACCTACAGGAAATCCCCATAATAAATGGAACAATCCTAGTTTACCTACAAAATATCCAACTATCATCATTGCAGCAACAGACATTACCCAAATCATTCCAATAATAATAATTATTGAATTTTTCTTAAAAAATAAACGTAAAAGGAAAAAACCTGTTAAAGCTCCCCCAAATAATACAATTAAACAAAATAATACTATATCTTTCATAGCTTTAATACTTTTTTAAAACCAATTAATTTGTCAAAATTACTCACACCTTTAAGCCTCTAGAAGATAATTTAACACTTGGAATATATTTTATAGACTAACCCCATTTTGGTATATTTTACAATATTACAAAAAACAGTAGTGCATATTATTGTTACTGTATTTAAGACCTCTATATCTTTTATTATACAACAAATATACAATTTATTAATTTATATTAAGATGATTTTTGTCAGGGTTGGTAGTCGTCCTTTAAGTCATTGATACCAACTGTTTAGTTTTCTTTTGATATATTCTACTCACCTCCATTAGTGTTATCTTCAAGTAACATTTATGGCCCTTAGAAAGAAAAAAATAAGTTACAAGAAAGATGACAGGTGTCATCTTTCTTAAGTTGTAAGTTTTAATCGAACTGATTATTTTCTTTTGGAAACTGCTTTATTATGTTTCTTTATGATTTTACCCGTTAATTTAGGCAGCTTTTGTTCGTAAGATTTTATAAAATCCTTTTTATAATTTTCTACTGGGAAATTAGTAGTAAAAAAAGCATAATCAGCACAAGTTTTAGACTCTACCATAGTGGCACTTACTAACGCTATATTAGATGTTTTTAATACTTTTGTTCTGCCTCCAGAAATAACTTCTAATATGGTTAAATTAGCCCCAAAGGTAGCGGTATTCCAATCTGCATCGGGACTTGTGTTATTCCCTTTATGAGAATTGTAAGTCCCATGAAAAGCAAGTACAATTACTAAATCACCCTCTTTTCTACCTCCTTTAGAATAATCATTCATGCTTCTTCCTGAAAGTGTTTTAACAGGCACATTTGTTATGTCTTCAGCTACAATAGAATTGATTCCCATTTCTTTACTAAAAAGATCGATTATATTACTTGCCTCTGCCTCAAAAGAGAGCGGAAAGATAGTCGTTTCAGGAAATTTTTTACATACTTTTCCAGTAGAAGATTTCTTGGGATTATGCACAATAGGCTGCATATCAAGATAGTAAGAGATCTTTTCGCTTCGATCTATTTTCTCTTTTAATGTTGTTTTGTCTTTTCCAGCAAAAACAGTTGTTGTCATTAATAAAATTACTAATGCACTAATAATTGATTTTTTCATGTTTATTTTTTTATTTTGGTTTTTGATTAAATCTACAAGGTTTTATTAGGTTTTGTAGATTTGGTATTTATTTATTCTTTAATAAAATGTTTAATTTCTACACCTTCTTGAGTAAGAATTTGCAGGATATACAAGCCTTTTAACAAATCAGTTACATCAATAATGCTAATATTTTCATATATTATTTTTACTACTTTACCAGTAACGTCAATTATCTCAATGCCTTCAATTTTTAATCCTTTACTTTCTATTATTAATTGATCTTTTACAGGGTTGGGGTAAATATTAAAGTTACTTGAAATGGTTTGTTCGTTAATACCAACAACATTATAACAAGCAGATGTATCTGTACAACCATAATAAGTAACAGCTACAGCATAACTACCTGGAGTTGTTGTGTAATATGTTCTAAATGTTTCATTTGGTATAATTGCATAATTATTATTACAATCTAACCATTGATAAGTAGCAACTAATTCGTTTGCTGTTAAATCAGTTCCTGTTTTCGTAACAGAAGTATTAACAACTGTAATAGTTAAATTTAATGTTACTAAACTATCGCAACCATTAGCAGCTCCTCCTACAATATTAAAAGTAGCAGTACTATCATCCGCAAAATAAGTATTTCCATCTATCCAGACAAAAGGATTACATTCTGTACGAGTATCAGTTGATGTTACAATTGTAGTATTAACATTAACCGTTGTTACTATTATGCTATCGCATAAGTTTACGGTTTGCATATTACTTGTGTAAACAACCTGTGATGTAATGTTGTTTTGTGTTGTCCCATCAGGGAAAGTATAACTCATCCCACTGCATACTGATTTGATTTCTGTTAAGTTATATGATGGGTTTACATTTACAGTAGTTATTATCACACTATCACAAGAACTTACTGTTTGTAAATTACTAGTATAAATAACTTGCGAAATAATATTACTCTGAGTTGTACCATTCGGAAAAGTATAACTATCTCCACTACATATTGATTGTATTT